>DVLI01000026.1 GCA_018715595.1 Candidatus Caccoplasma merdavium
ACTTCGTTTTCTCCTTGCCTCTGCTCTCGCCTTTCACTATCTTTTCAGAAGACAGGAGTCGGCTCGGCATAGTCAATGATGAAAACTTCGTTTTCTCCTTGCCTCTGCTCTCGCCTTTCACTATCTTTTCAGAAGACAGGAGTCGGCTTGGCATAGTCAATGATGAAAACTTCGTTTTCTCCTTGCCTCTGCTCTCGCCTTTCACTATCTTTGCAAACTGAATAATTGCGAGCAGAAATGTCGGAACAAACCATATCGATTAAAGGCGCCCGGGTCAATAATCTGAAAAATATTGACTTGGAGATACCCCGTAATAAACTGATTGTCATTACCGGCCTTTCGGGCTCGGGCAAGTCTTCGTTGGCATTCGATACCCTCTACGCCGAGGGACAACGCCGCTATGTCGAGAGCCTTTCGGCCTATGCCCGTCAGTTCCTCGGTCGCATGAGCAAGCCCGAGTGCGATTATATCCGCGGCATACCGCCCGCCATTGCCATCGAGCAGAAGGTAAATACCCGGAATCCCCGTTCCACGGTGGGTACTTCGTCCGAAATCTACGATTACCTGCGAATGCTCTTCGCCCGCATCGGGAAGACCTATTCTCCCGTCTCGGGAAAAGAGGTGAAGAAACACCGGGTCGAAGATGTCGTGGAGTGTGCCCAGTCTTATCCCGATGGTACGCGCATGGCTCTTTTCACCCCCGTCAAGTTCCCTGCCGACCGTGATGCCCGCACGGTACTCGATGTCTATCTCAAAGGCGGTTACAACCGCATGGAACATCACGGAGAGATTGTCCGCATTGAAGACTTGTTGCAAGGCGACGAGTCGTCGTGGCACGACGATGAACTGTTTTTGCTCATCGACCGCACGGTCGTTTCTCACACCAACGATGCCGTGAGCCGTCTTTCCGACTCTGTCGAGACCGCCTTTTATGAGGGCCATGGGGAGTGCCTGTTGCGCTTCTATACCTCGTCGGGGGTCGAGTCGCACACCTTCTCCAATCGTTTTGAGGCCGACGGTATGACGTTTGAGGAGCCGAACGATTTGATGTTCAACTTCAACAGTCCCGTGGGAGCCTGTCCCAAGTGTGAAGGATTCGGAAAAGTTATCGGTATCGACGAAGATTTGGTCATACCCAATAAGTCGCTTTCGGTTTATGACGATGCCGTCGTGTGCTGGAAGGGGGAGAAGATGAGCGAATGGAAAAAGGCCCTGATAAGTGTGGCCGAGGCGTCGCGTTTCCCGATACATCGTCCCTATTATCAACTGACCGAAGCCCAGAAGTCGCTTCTTTGGAACGGGAATGCCCTGTTCCATGGAATCAACGATTTCTTCCGCATGGTCGAAGAGAACCAGTATAAGATACAGTATCGGGTCATGTTGGCCCGCTATCGCGGGAAAACGACCTGTCCCGAGTGTCATGGAGGCCGGTTGAAGCCCGAGGCTCAGTATGTAAAAGTCGGCGGCAAGTCCATCTCACAGTTGGTCGAGATGTCCATCGGCGAGTTGAGACGCTTCTTTGGCGAACTTCAACTCGACCCATACGATGCCGCGGTGGCCAAGCGTTTGCTCACCGAGATAAACAACCGTCTCGAATTCCTTTCTGATGTCGGGCTCGACTATCTGACGCTCAATCGTCTCTCATCGACGCTCTCCGGCGGTGAGAGTCAGCGCATCAACCTGGCTACCTCTTTGGGCAGCAGCTTGGTCGGTTCGCTTTATATACTCGACGAGCCGAGCATCGGATTGCATTCGCGCGACACGGCATTGCTCGTGCGGGTGTTGCGGCGTTTGCAACAGTTGGGCAACACGGTGATTATCGTCGAACACGATGAAGACATCATTCGGGCGGCCGACTACATCATCGACATCGGCCCGCAGGCCGGACGCCTGGGCGGGGAGGTTGTCTATCAAGGAACTTTTGACGGCCTCGAAAAGGCCGAGCATAGCTATACGGCCAAGTACCTTACCGGCCAGGAGACAATTCCCGTACCGGCACACCGGCGTTTGTGGCATAACTATATCGAGATCGAAGGAGCCGTGCATAATAACCTGAAAAATATCAATGTGCGTTTCCCGCTCTATGCCATGACGGTTGTGACCGGTGTGAGCGGCTCGGGCAAATCTTCGTTGGTGCGTGATGTCTTTTACCGTTCCTTGGCCCGTTGTTACGACGAAGAAGGCGAGATGCCGGGCACTTATGGACGTTTGTCGGGCGATGTGTCGCTGATGAAGCACATCGAGTTTGTCGACCAAAATCCCATCGGGCACTCTTCCCGTTCCAATCCGGCGACCTATCTGAAAGCCTTCGACGAGATACGCAAGCTCTTTGCCGAGCAGCAGGCCGCCAAGCAGATGGGCTTCTCGCCCGCCTATTTTTCGTTCAATGTCGAGGGTGGCCGTTGTGAAGAATGTAAAGGCGATGGTACCATCACGGTCGAAATGCAATTCATGGCCGACCTTGTTCTCCCTTGTGAGTCTTGTCACGGAAAACGTTTCAAGCCCGATATTCTCGAAGTGGAATACCGCGGGAAAAATATCGCCGATGTGCTCGACATGACGGTCAACCAGGCTGTGGAGTTTTTCTCCGAGGCCGGAGGTTCGACCGAGAAAAAAATCGTCCGCCGGCTCAAACCCTTGCAGGACGTGGGCTTGGGGTACATCAAGATGGGGCAGACCTCATCGACCCTCTCCGGCGGTGAAAACCAACGGGTGAAACTGGCCTATTTCCTGAGCAACGAGAAACAGGAGCCTACCATCTTTGTCTTTGACGAGCCGACGACCGGGTTGCATATACATGACATCAAAACCCTGATGGCCGCATTCGATGCTCTTATTGCCAACGGACATACGGTGGTCATTGTCGAGCATAATATGGAGGTTATCAAGTGTGCCGACCACATCATCGACATGGGACCCGAAGGGGGCGATGCCGGCGGTCATTTGGTCTGTTGCGGTACGCCTGAGGAGGTAGCGGCTTGTGCCGGGTCATATACCGGGCGCTTCCTTCGCGAGAAATTGGGCTTGCCTCCGTTGTAGAGAAGGGATTCCTTGAAAATAAAATGGAGGACGTCCGTGCGGGCGTCCTCCATTTTTGTTGTCTGTCAATACGCATCAGGCATTCTGGTAGAGATAGCGTTTGATACTGCGTTTGGGCGTTTTTTCAAATTCTTCATAGAAGAGTTTGATTTTGGTGATTTGGCTGTATCCCGGCAGGCTTTTGTTTACTGCGATGCGGTTCTCTTCCATCAATTCTTCGATACTCGAAGCCAATCCCTGTTTTTCAGCGTTCTCGAAATCGGGGTAGATGAGGGCGACGAGTTTCCCGTTCTGCTCGATGACAATCGACTCGTTTACATAGGGTAAGTTGTTGATGCGGGCCTCTATTTCCTCGGGGTAGATGTTTTGTCCCGAGGGACCCAAAATCATGCTCTTGCTGCGACCTTTGAGGTAGATGTAGTTGTCCTTGTCGAGAACGGCCAAGTCGCCGGTGTTGAGCCAGCCGTCTTTCAAAACGGCATCGGTGGCTTCTTGGTTTTTATAATAGCCCAGCATCACGCTGTCGCCTTTGACGTGGAGTTCCCCGACGATGTTCAAGGGGTCGGCCGAGTCGATGCGGGCTTCGGTGCGGTCGATGACCTTTCCGCAGGAGCCCAGACGGGCTTTCTGCCACGGGGAATAGGAGATGAGGGGGGCACATTCGGTCATGCCGTAACCGATTGTAAAGGGGAATCCGATTTTGTGCAGGAACAATTCGATTTCGTGGTTGAGAGCAGCTCCACCGATGATGATTTCTTGCATATTCCCGCCGAATGCCTCTTCGAGTTTGGCGCGAATCTGTTGTTGCAGTTGGGTGTTGAGAAACGGGATTTTCATCATGAGTTGCATGAGCGGTTTCTCTAACAGGGGGAATACCTTGCCGCGGACGATTTTCTCGATAATGAGCGGTACCGAGATGACGACGCGTGGCTTCACTTCGGCAAAAGCGTCCATGATGATTTTCGGCGATGGTATGCGGGTAAGGAAATGTATGTGGCAGCCTTTGGCAAAGCAGTTGCACAGCTCGACCATGAGTCCGTACATGTGGGCCATGGGCAACATCGACACCACTTGGTCGCCGGGATTGATGTAGGTCATGTTGTCATAACAGAATTTCAGGTTGGTCCACAAGCTGCGGTAGGGGAGCATCACGCCTTTTGAGAATCCGGTCGACCCCGATGTGTAGTTGATGAGAGCCAGTTCATCGGGCGAATCTTTGTGGTAGGAGACGTCTTCACGACGGAAACGCTCGGGGTATTTGTCGCCGAAATATTGGTTGAGGTGTTCTCTGGCATCGATGAGTTTCTTGCTTTGGCTGTGCAGTACCGAGAAATCGTTGATGAGAATGATGCCGGTAAGACCGGGCATTTTGCTCTTGTCGATGTTTTCATACACGACGTCGCCCACGAAAAGGAGTTTCGACTCGGAGTGGTTTACGATGTGGTGTATGTTGTCGGGCTTGAATTCGTGCAGTATGGGTACGACCACCGCTCCGTAGGTGAGGGTGGCGAAGAAGGCGACGGCCCAGTGGGAGGAGTTGCGGCCGCAGATGGCAATCTTGTCGCCTTTCTTTACACCGGCAGCTTCCATCAAGATGTGCATTTTTTCTATCTTGCGGGCAATGTCTTTATAATTGTAAGACACACCCTTGAAGTCGCTAAGTGCCGTCAGTTCCCAGTTTTCACGAATGGAGTTCTCGATATATGCGTTGAAACTTTTGTCCATTTTGTTCGATTGTCAGAGTGTTTTTAGATAAGTTGCAGTTGCTTGATGTAGTTTATGTATTCCTCATTTTGCATATCGAAGGCTCGGTCGATATAATGAGCATAATCCTCGAAATAATCACTGGCAATATCGGCGACAATATCCTCACCGGGCAGTTGGTGTGCGGTGAGCACCTGCTCGATTTTGTGCCGGAACCAGGCGACGGTCTCGCATTTCCGTTCCCACATTTCCGACTTTTCCTGTTCCCACTCGTGTCCGTTGCGCACGATGAGGTAACAAGTAGCATAAAAAGCGTCGATGGTGGGAAATATGCCGTTGAATGAGGAGAGTATGGCAGCCTCTTTTTCTTTGAGGGCGACTTCGGTCGGGGTCATTTGATGATTGATATCGAAAAAAACTGCACAAATATAGGGCATTTTGTGCAATAAATCATACGATGCCGATTTTTTTCTCTTCGGCCTTGCCCGAATATATGACACGCAAGTGTGTTTATGTCTTTAAAATAAGTACATTACGGCGCGTTTTCGTTTGAATCCTATTCGTAATATAGAACAACAATCGCACTATTTTGTTGAATACGGCCTTTCAAGAAGTCTCTTTTTCCTGACTTTGTTTGTTTGAAAGAAAAGAAAGTCCTATCTTAGCCCACATTATATAAAAACAGTCATAGACAATGGCAGTAGAGGCACATCTCGTCATTATGGCCGGAGGCATCGGCAGCCGTTTTTGGCCGATGAGTACCCCCGAGGTTCCCAAGCAGTTTATCGATATTACCGGTTGTGGCCGTACCCTGATACAACTTACGGCCGACCGTTTCGCATCGCTCGTATCTCCCGAGAACATGTGGGTGGTGACGTCGAAGCGGTATGAAAATTTGGTTCGGGAACAACTTCCCGGAGTGCCGCCGTCGAATATCTTGCTCGAACCCTGCATGCGTAACACAGCCCCCTGCATCGCTTATGCCGGTTGGAAGATAAAGACGAAAAATCCCGACGCCGCCATTGTCGTTACGCCGTCGGACCATGTGGTGACCAACGTGTCCGAATTCCAGCGGGTGATAGCCCGATCACTCGATTTCGTCACCCGTCGCCCTGCCATACTCACGTTGGGCATGAAACCCAGTCGGCCTGAAACCGGGTACGGGTATATTGCTGCGCGCAATGGCGACATGCCGGCAGGAGAGGAGATACTTCCCGTCGATTCGTTCCGGGAAAAGCCCTCCCTTGAAGTTGCGCGCCAATATGTCGCCGCCGGAAATTATTTCTGGAACTCGGGTCTTTTCTTGTGGAGCGCTGCGACGCTCGAAAGGGCATACCGTTCTTATTGTCCCGGAGTGGCCGATATATTCGACCGCCTTTCTCCGCAATTCTACACATCGGGCGAACAGGCGGCTGTCGATGAAAATTTCCCGCTTTGCGAAAATATATCGGTCGATTACGCCATTATGGAAAAAGCGGCCGACATGTATGTCTTCCCGGCCGATTTCGGTTGGTCCGACTTGGGTACCTGGGGCTCCCTTCACACGCTGTTGCCGCATGATGATTCCGACAATGCCTGTGTCGGCGATGGCGCGAGGTTGGTCGATTCCCGTAATTGCATTGTGCATGTCCCGTCGGGAAAACGGGTTGTCGTGCAGGGACTCGACGGTTATATCGTGGCCGAGAAAGATGGAACCTTGCTCATCTGCCGGTTGCAAGATGAGCAACACATAAAAGAGTATTCTAAATTATGAATCGAAAAAATATATTTAAGAATGGAAAAGAAAAAAGTCTTTGTTTCGGGGTGCTATGACATGCTCCATAGCGGTCATGTAGCTTTCTTTACTGAGGCGGCGTCGCACGGAGACCTCTACGTCGGCATCGGTTCGGATAAGACGATATTCGAGTTGAAAGCCCGTAAAACCATCAATACCGAAGCCGAACGCCTTTATATGGTAAAGGCGCTGCGCGTGGTCAAAGATGCGTGGATAAACAGCGGTAGCGGTCTGCTCGATTTCGAGAAAGAGTTGCGGGAGTTGAAGCCCGATATCTTCTTTGTCAATTCCGATGGCGCTACGCCGTTGAAAGAACAGCTATGTAAGGAATTGGGAATCGAATACATGGTGAGTACCCGGCTTCCCCATAGCGGATTGCCCACGCGCTCCACGACCATGCTGCGTCGTGAGTGCCGCATACCTTACCGCATCGACCTTGCCGGCGGTTGGCTCGACCAGCCCTTTGTGAGCAGTTGCTATCCAGGTCCGGTATTGACCATATCGATTGAACCCGAATATGAATTCAACGACCGAAGCGGCATGTCTACATCTTCCCGTAAAAAAGCCATAGAGTTGTGGCAGACCGATATTCCCGAAGGCGATAAGGAAAAACTGGCCAAGACACTCTTCTGCTTTGAGAATCCCCCCGGAACAAAATATGTAAGCGGGTCGCAAGACTCGTTGGGCATTGTCATGCCGGGGCTGAACAAGTTCGAATACAATGGCGGTTATTGGCCCGAGAAAATCGATGGCAATACCGACCCCGAACTCTTGAAATGGATAGAAGAGCGTCTTTGGCTCTATCCGCTCTATCCCCGGCGGGCTTCCTACGACGTCCTGGCCGATACACAGGTCAATCCCGAAAACGCCAAAGCACTGAGCGATGCCGCCCATGCTTGTTGGGACGCCATTCATGCCCGTGATGCCAAAGCCTTTGGCGAACAGGTGCGAAAAGCCTTTGAAGCCCAGATTGCCATGTTTCCCCACATGATGTATGACGATATTCAAGTCGAGATAGATCGTCACAAAGACTCTGTCCTGGGTTGGAAATTGAGTGGAGCGGGAGGCGGCGGCTATCTGATATTTGTCAGTGAAAAGCCTGTCGAAAAAGCCATTCAGATACATATTCGCCGATAGAGATTTATTCCTTTATAATAAAAAACGAGGAGACACCGGGAAACGGGTCTCCTCGTTTTTTCATGTGGCCGATTGCTCCCTTGTGAGAACAATTGGCCCCAATGTGTATGATTTTAGGGGATTTTCCCGTCCGGACAAAAAATCCACGAGATTTTACCATAGAATCCACATCATTTCAGGTGTGAAAATCTACTTTTATCGCAGATTCTTCCACGGGAAATATTGGCGAGAGAAGCATGATACAGATTGCGCATCGGTAAATTTGAAGGTGGAAAGAAGGGAATTTACACAGATACCTTGACGCGAAAAAAGAACCTTAAATCATATAGTGATGAAAAATATTCTGAAAAACTTTTTGGCTGTCCTGCTCATTGCGACGACAGCAACAACAGCTCGGGCTGTTGACGATTCGTTCGGCTTCGAACGCACAAAAGATGCGTCGAGCGGACTGTTTTCAGACTTCGCGTTGGAGTCGAGTTATGAAAAGATTTCCTTAAATTGGATAGAGAGTTTTGAGAGTGGCCGCATACAACCGCTGACCGGAGTGTTTAAGTACACAATCGACGGGGTGGAATATTCGACTTCCAACGGACAGACGGCCTATAAATACTATGGCGTCTTGGAAGAAGCCGAGTGAGGTTATCTCGATACCGACTATTTCGGCTTTACGATGACCATTCCCGCCGGCGTAACGCTGGAACCGACCCGCTTCTATTCGTCGATAGTGCTTGGCGGAGGCCGTATCGTTTACAAGGTCGTGTTGCAAGACGCCAATGGCGAAGAGTTGTATAAGATAGGAGAGACCCCGCAAGACAAAGAGGCCATCAAGAATCTCGATGTGGATTTGTCGGAAAGCGGACTCCTCCTTACCGAAGGAACTTATCGCCTTTTGCTGTATAGCTACCAGTGGTATGGCTCGGTCAAGACCCATTTGCCTGTCTCCTTCATGTTGCAAGGCAAGGTTGCCGACGAAGACCCTATTGAATATACGCAACTTACCGATTTGACGGTAGGTGGAGTCTCTTGTTTCGACCGTCTTGTCGACAACAGTTGCACGGTGGAGTTGCCCTATGGTACCACCTCGTTCCCCGAAATTGCTGCGACGGCCGATGACAAGGGCCGCGTGGAAATCGTGCAACCTACCGGCGACACGATGAAGGCCGAAGTGCAATTGATAGATAATGGTACCGACAAGTTGGTGGCGACTTATACCATAAATTTTGTGCCTGGTGAGCCGGCACAAGGAACCGTGCTCCGTGTCGAAGGCGGTGATGCTGCCACCGGTTCGGTGCAAGACGGGGTTTATACCGACGGGACGGTAGCCATATCGCCCGCACCGACCATACAGTCGATGAATGGCATTTGGGGCTTGAAGATGGGGTTCAATGCCGATTATAAAATCTCGGTACCGGCCGATTTTACTATCGATGAGATACGATTTGTCGGAGCTCCTGTCTATGGTAACTGCAAAATACCTTATGTCATCACTTCGCACGAAACGACCCGGACGACGGCCGCCGATTCGCTCTATCTCTCCGAAGAGAATCAGACCGTTGCTTTCAAGCTGCTTGATTACAAGGCCGGAGATACCGTGGCTCTTACAATCGACTTGTGGGGTGAGGTAATCAATTACATCGAACTGACGTCTGTGGCCGATAAGAAAGTCGTCGCTACTCCTTCGATATATGTGGAGGAAGGCCATGTCTCCGATACGATAACCCTGACGTCCGATACCGAAAATGCCATCATATATTATACGCTCGACGGTACCGAACCTACCCCCTCGTCGAACCGCTACACGGGTCGCTTCATGATTTCCGGCAACTGCACGATAAAAGCGATTGCCACGGCACGGGTGTTCAACTTCGAAGATTCCGAAGTGGCCGAGAAGGTTGTCGACCATTTCAAGACCCAAGGCGGATTTTCCTTTACGTTTGCTCCCGGCGATGGAACGACGGTCGACTTGACGGGTGACCCCAAATATAAGTATGTCAGAGTTTCCGACCTCAATCCTGCCTTCCAAATCAAGGGCGAGAATACCGTATATTCCGATTCCCGCTTTAAAATAAAATGGCTGCGGGCAGTGAGTTTGCCATTTGTGTCCCCGCGAATGCGATTGTGACCAAGTTGACATTCGTAAATGCGTGCGACAACTATTACAATGCCGAGACCGGGGCAAATACCGATTCGGAATGGGATTATATCAAGTCCGAAGGTGCCACGGTTATCGTCTCCGATGACATGAAGATTACTTCCGCGAAAAACATTACGGCTTCGATACAAAACCATACGGCCGGAACCCCCATTTTGTTCCGAATCAAGAAATGTGCCCAGTTCGCATGTGGAAGTATTATCGTTGAATATGCGCAGATGAACGATGATGCCGTCGAGTATGTCGGTGCTTCTGTCGAAGAGGACGCGGTTCTCGACGCATCGGGCAGTTTCACCCTCTCGTTCGACCGTGAGGTAACCTTGAACGAAGGGGCCCGAATGCAAATCGACGGCGAATCGATACGAACCGTTTCCAACGGTACGGCCGTTACCGGATATTATTGGGAACTTCCTTATGGGTCGACCCACACCCTGACCCTGCCGGCCGCTGCCGTGTCGGATATTTTCGGCAATACCTATGATGAGGATATTACCATACGGTTCAGCATCGGTGAGAAGCCGGTTGTAGAGATGAGCCGTTTCGATTACATCGTGGCCAATGTCGATGAGTTGAATGCCGCTCTCAGTGAAATCGCTCAAAGCAATACCTCGGCCGAATCGCCTCGCAAACGCATCTTGCTCCTGAACGGCGATTATTACATGGGGCAGGTACAAACGGCAGTCAAAGGGTATAACATCTCGATGATTGGACAGAGCAAATCGGGCGTACGCATCTACAATGACGGTCTCGATGGCATAAAAACATCATCGACCATCAACAATGAGAGTGAGCAACTCTATATGCAGGATCTCACGATAGAAAATGCCGAATCTCTCCGTAAAGGCAATTTCCGCGGCGTGTATGTCGCTTACAGCGGAGGTAACAAGTCCATATTGAAAAACGTCGAATAGATAGGCGGACAAGATACCTATGTGACCGGTACCCGGGCTTGTCACGAAGATTGTACCATACACGGGACCGTAGATTTTATCTGCGGCGGAGGTGATAACTATTTCTATCACACCGATTTGCTCATCGAGGGCGATGCCGTCATCGCGGCACCCGGTCACGAGGTCTCTACCGAGTGGGGCTATGTATTCCGGGATTGCACCGTAAAACCCGGTACCTATGCCGAGACGACACCCGATAAAAGTTATTCGCTCGGACGTCCCTGGCAGAATGAGCCGCGTTGCTATTTCCTCAACACCGTCATGGAGATTCTTCCCACCGACATAGGTTGGGCGTCCATGGCCGAGATACCGACCCATTTTTATGAGTATAAGACCTTACGCTTTCCCGCCGCAGTACGGGAACCGGTGAAATTGTGGCGAGCCGTACTGCTCCCACTTATATCGACACTTTGGCTTTCCGCAACTGTGACATATTGGAGTTCGGCCGTTGGCCTTACCGGTCGATCTGCCCCGGAGGAAACATCAATTACTTCGAGGTAACGAACTGTTCTATCCACAATGCCGACGGTGAACAGGAGATGTTCCGCTTCTCCCAAAGCATCGTCGAGGCTGTCATCGTCAATAACACCTTTTATAATTTGCCCAATATAAAAGCCATCTTTGCCTTGACGCGTGTCCCCGATGAGACCAGCAAAATGAATCTGATATTTACTTTTGAAAACAACGATGTCTTTGTGGCCAATGCGCAGACGATACCTTTGTTGCAATTCGGACAATGTGCCGGTATGTTGTCGGAGTATTACATCAATAATAACATTATCCTGTACCCCAGTTGGGAAAACGAGTGGAACAAAGCTCTGCCCGAAGGCACACAGCCCCGCATATTCAGCGGCTCGTATGGTTCGGTTTATGCTTCTAACAACGTGATGGAGAATTTCCAGCCCTGGACGTCGGGCATGCAACTCGATGCAGAAGGCGAGGGCGCTTGGCTCAATTATGACGAAGCGACCGGTGAAGTGCTGGGTATCTCCGACAATATGACGATGGCCGAGGCTCATCTCGAATGGAGCGACTTCGCGTCGTGTGAAAGCGGTGACTTTTCGATATGGAACGGTCATTATCTCTACACGGCCGGTGTGGAGGGCGCTTGTGTAGGCCCCCGAAAGCTGGTACACCGATGCCCAGAAAGTGAAAGCCTCGTTCTCTTGCAGTGTCGAGGGGTCCCAGTCGGCCAAAGTGATTGTTGACCCGGTGAAAGATCAGTATTTTGTCGGTGATGAAATAAAACTTACCGCCGATTGCAACGGCCTGAATACGTTTGAAGGTTGGAGCGACGGCAATACCGAAGCGCAACGCACCATTACCTTGGAAGGCGATTTGTCGATAACGGCCCGTTTCACCGAAACCGATTATTTGGCTGCATGGAATCTCGACCAACTTACCCAGAACAATGCCGTCCTTACATCTCCGTTGGCAGCCAATTATGTCACCGGCGAAGGCGAATATGTATTGAATTATGCCAGCAACGACGGTACCGACATGGACTATGTGAATACCCGCACCAATAAATTCTCTTCCCGCGTTTTGGACCTTCGCAACTGTTTCGCTATCAGAGAAAGTTCGGGAATGCTCGATACCACTTCGACACCCGGATATATCTATGTGAAGTTCCCGACCGTAGGTCTCTCCTCGGTGAAATTCCATGCTGTGGTAGGTACCGACGGATATTGCTCCGATAAAATCAATTTGGAATATTCTCTCGATGGCGTTCTGTGGACCACCCTTACCTCAGCTACGATAGAAGAGGCGGCCGATTCTCAGAATCCCGATATGATGGGACAGGCTCTTTGGTTCCCGCTCGATGCCCAACTGCCTTCGGCTCTGGAAGGCAAAGAGGTAGTTTGGTTGCGTGTGATTGCCGATGTTTCGGCCGGCCGGACGATGACCCCGGCCCAGGCTTCTGGCGATGCCGACATCAATACTTATTTCTTGTATGTGGCCGATATGCTCCTCTCGGGTGAGACCGAAGGCTCCGCGATAGAATGTGTTGAAAATGATGAAGTGTTGACGAATGATGAACCCATATATGATATAATGGGACGCAGGGTCTTCCAAGTCGAACCTAATCGCATCTATATACAGAAAGGGAAAAAATTCATACAAAAGTAAAGTGGTGTATGAATGATTTCATGACTCTTTGATGAGGAGTTTTTATGGGAAAGGCGGGTAAACATGATTTACCCACCTTTTATATATGCAAGAAAATGGGATTCTCGTATCTAAGCGGAAGGTCGCTTCCCGGTTATTTTTCCTTATGCATATCATTGAGGTATTCACGCGGAGATTTCCCGGTGTGCTTCTTGAAGCAGCGGCTGAAATAACGCGGGTCGTTGAATCCCGAGCAATAAGCGATTTCGGAGATGCTCATCTCCTTGTCTTTCTGCATGTATTGAAGGGCCCGCGTGATGCGTGTGGCAATGATGAAGTCTATCGGCGTGCAGTTGAAAAGCTGTTTCATTTTTTTTACGAGGAGTTTCCGATTCATGCCCAAATGCAATGCCAAGTCATCGACTTTGAGTTCGCTGTCGTTGATGTGTGTGTCCAAGTAAGCCAGCAGTTTGCGACTGAACGTGTCGTTCTTGTCGGTTATGGCGGGTTCGGGCAACTGGTGGTTGATTGCCGCCGGAGCGGTATCGGGAGCGCTTACTTCTTGTTGCAGCGCACGGAGTTTTTCCATGGCTTTTTGCGTCTGTTTCTTGATGTATCGGTCGATAAGCCAACCGATACCGACCAGTAACAGAAGGAAAAGAATGGCCATGCACCAGCGTATGCCTGTTTTTTCGTACCAATATGGCAGAATCTTGATATGCAGATGGTGTTCGTTGTCGACCCATTGTCCGTCTCCGTTTGTCGAGCGTATGGCGAACGTGTATGTTCCGGCCGGTAAATCGACATATGGATTGGTATGGCTTTGGGAGGTGTAAATCCAGTTGCGGTCATTCCCTACGATGCGATAGGCATACCATATCGGCGATGTGCGGTTATAATCGAGAACCGAGAAATGTATGGTAAATTCTCTTTGTTCGGCATTCAACGTAATGAGGGTATCCATATCGACCGTGATGGAATGCCGGCTCTTGACCGGCTGAATATGGGAAATGTAAATGGGGGCTGAATGGCTCTTTTTGAATACTTTGTGTGGGTCGAATTGTATCCAGCCCTCGCGGCACCCTTTCATGAGACAAGTGTCGTTCAACTTGAAGAAGGGGTTGAACGAGAAGTGCCTCATCTCTTTTTCGTACAGAGGTGGGTAGTGGCACAGATTTTTTGTCTCGGGGTCGTAACTGAATATCGAGCGGTCGGTAACACCCCACACTAGGCCGTCGGTGTCGTTATAGAGGGCGGCGACAGTCGGAGTAATCAGTTTCGTGTCGACCGTTTTGAAACGTAGGGCCTCGGAGAAAAAGTCGGTTCCTTCAATCTCGCACAACTGGCCTCCGCATGAGAGGACAACGGTCCCGTTATCGCTTTGGGTCATGCCGAAGATGTTGTTTTGAGGAAGCGATGCCTCGTCGTTGTCGTCCTGTGTGTAATGGCGGAAGCGGAGGCTGCTGAAATCTTCGAAGTCGGTGTTGCATATATACAATCCGTTGGCCGATGAGATGATCATGCCGCTATCCCGCAGTTCCAGAAAGTTCTGCACATAGTCGGGCAAGTCGCCTTGTACCCGGCTCAACCCGGTCGATGTATATTTCATAAACATTCTCCAATTCGGGGCAATGGGGGTCGGTGGCATCGGGCTTCAACAACTGAATGTCGAAGTTGTTCCCTTGGTCTTTCGGTCGCAGGAGCACCACGCCGCAATCCCTGCCGGCCATCAGGATTTGGCCGAAACGGTCATGCTTGATGGAGCGGATAGGATAGGGGAACTGCACGTCCTCTCTTACGATGTTGCCGTCGGCCGAGAGGTAGCCCAGCAGGTTCATGCCGGTATCGTGGATTCTCAGTCGGCCGTCGGTCGATACGGACCAGATGCGGTTGTAGTTGTCCCGGAAGAATGAAACCACTTCGGCTTTTTGGTCGACGTTCTCAAAAAAAGAAAGACGTTGCGTGATGAGCCACAATCCTTTGCTGGTTCCCACCCACAGGTTGCTGTCGCGGTCGTAGTGGTGCATGTAGATGCGGTCTACCTCGGGGCAATCGAGAGAGGCGATGATTTCCTTCCACGGGTCGTTGTGAACAGGAACCGGGCGTTTGTAATCCCTCACGTCTTTTATCCATTTTAATTCTTCGGGGAGCTCCTCGAATCTCTCGTTTTCCCTGTCGAACAGGAATAGGATATTGCGTTGCTGGCACACGATGTCGTGCGTGGTATATTCTTGTATCCGGTCGACGCGGTTGAATTTTGAGATATGTGGCGATACGGTTTCGGTCGGATAATAAGCCTTGATGTTGTTCCCGTCGTACCGGAACAGTCCCTCGTTTGTCCCCAGCCATATCAGTCCCACACTGTCCTGCATGACACCCTTGATGACATAATTGGGCGTTTCGATGATTTGCAGATGCCAGAATTTTTCTTGGCCGTGGCTTGTGGGTGATGCCATAATGAGAAACAGCATCGTGCAGGATAGTTTCAGGAGTGTCTTGTGAATGACGGTGGGCATATCCATGACTTGTGTGTTTATAGGTGTCTGAAAGGCATCTCACGGTGAGACGCGGTAGGTGTCGATGCCGGAACAGGCCGGTGTGCCGGGAGCCGACCATGCTTTTGTGCGATGAGGGTCGGCAGGACTGTCAATGAGGCTTTTATGTGATGAATGAGCCATCTGCCACATCTCTCCAAATATACGGATAAATTTTTTGAACACGCTCTGCCTTGTGGCATATATTTTAGGCCGGCGTGGGAGCAATTTATCAATAATGAAAGAGGGGGTTCCGAGAACCTCCTCTTTCGTGATGGATTTATTCGTTTTCTTGCAGCCGTTGTGCGATGGCTTTTGCCAACTCCCGGCATTGTTGCATCGAGGCTTCGCAACCGCCTTGTTTCATCTCGACGGGGCAGCCGGGCATTTCCCAGTGCATTTGTTCGGCAAATGCCGTCAGCTCCTTTACCGAACGGCAAGCCCAACTGTATGAGCCGAAGCAACCGAAGATGCGCGATTTGATTTCGCGGTTGCGCAGAGCCGATACCAGCAACTCTACATCGGGGAAGAGCAGCGTGTTGTAGGTGGGGCTGCCTATAATCAAGGCTTTGTATTTGAAGATGTCTCGCAAGATATATGATTTGTCCGACACCGACACGTCGTGCATCACGATGTTCTTGATGCCGTTGGCGGCCAGTTCGCGGGCAATCTCCTCGGCCATCTGGGCCGTGTGCCCGTACATGCTGCCATAGGCGATGACAACACCGGTCTCGGCCTCATAGCGGCTGAGACGGTCATAGATGCCGATGACTTTTGCCACATTTTCTTTCCACACCGGACCGTGTGTGGAACATATCGTCTCGATGGCGACGCCGGCCAGTTTCGACAGGGCTTTTTGTACGGGAGCACCGTATTTGCCCACGATGTTGGCATAGTAACGCACCATTTCGTCCCAGTAGATTTCACAATCGAGCTGGTTGTCGACGATACCTCCTTCGAGGGCGCCGAAACAGCCGAAGGCATCGCCCGAGAAAAGGACTTTTTCTTGCGGGCAATACGATACCATGGTCTCGGGCCAGTGCAGCATGGGAACAAGGTAGAACACCAGCTCTTTTGTGCCCAGCGAGAGCGATTCGCCCTCTTTGACGGTTATGGTGTCCCGGTCGATGCCATAAAACCCTTTGACCATGTCCAAGGTCTTGGCATTCCCCACAATCTGCATGTCGGGGTATGCCCGCTTCACGGCGGCGATGGAGGCCGAATGGTCGGGCTCCATGTGGTTGATGACCAGATAATCGATGGCGCGGCCGTCGAGTATGTGGCGAATGTTTTCGAGGTAGGCTTCGGTGCAGCTGGCCTCTATGGTGTCGATGAGAGCTACCTTTTCGTCTACAATCAGATAGGAGTTGTAGGAGACTCCATAAGGGAGGGGCCACAGTGCCTCGAATTTGTGGGTTTTGCGATCGTTGGCTCCCACATAGTAGATGTTCGGTGCAATTTCAGCAAAATGGTTCATATGATTGAGGTTTATTTTGAGATTAGTCGATAAATCGGCGGGAGATGTTTTCATAAGCATCGATACGGCGGTCGCGCAAGAAGGGCCACCAGCGTCGCACGGTCTCGGAGCGGGCGAGGTCTATTTCGACCGTTTGCACGCAATCTTCGTCGCAGGGAGCCTGCCATAATATCTCTCCTTGCGGGCCTGCCACGAAACTGCTGCCCCAGAATTGTATGCCGCGGGTTTGTCCGCTTGGGTCGGGTTCATGACCTACGCGATTGACCGAGACGACCGGCAATCCGTTGGCAACGGCGTGACCGCGTTGTGAGATGATCCAGGCGTTGCGTTGCCGCTCTTTCTCTTCGGGGGTGTCGCTGCTCTCCCAGCCGATGGCGGTGGGATAGATGAGCAGGTCGGCGCCGCGCAGGGCCATGAGTCGGGCGGCTTCGGGATACCACTGGTCCCAGCATACCAGCACGCCGAGACGGCCTATCGAGGTCTGAATCGGTTCAAATCCGAGGTCGCCGGGGGTGAAATAGAATTTCTCATAATAGGCAGGGTCGTCGGGTATGTGCATTTTGCGGTATTTCCCCGCTATCGAGCCGTCCTTGTCGAAGACGACGGCCGTGTTGTGATACAGCCCCGGGGCGCGACGCTCGAAGAGCGACGTGACCAGCACGACGCCCGATTCTCGGGCAATGTTGCCGTAAAACTCGGTCGATGGGCCGGGAACAGGTTCGGCCCAATCGAAACAGTCGGTATTCTCGGTCTGACAGAAATAGAGGCTGTTGTGCAGCTCTTGGAGCACGACGAGCCGGGCGCCTTGTCGGGCACACTCTTCGATGCGGCTTTTCAGACGGTGCATGTTTACTTCCCGATCGGGAGTATTCGATTGTTGTATGAGACCTGCTATGATTTTCTTTTCCATAATCTGCGATGTCATATTTTTAAAACACCTTGCGGATATTGCATGGTGACACAGTGTAACGACCCGTGTTGCTTGATGAGAGCCCGGCAGTCGATGCCGATGATTTCATATCCGGCAAAAGCCTCTTGCAAGATGCGTGCCGCGGCAGCGTCATTGTCGGGCTGAGCATAGGTGGGGTAGAGCACGGCATCGTTGAGGATGAGGAAGTTGGCATAGGTGGCCGGCAACCGTTCCCCTTCGTTGAAGATGGGGGCGGCCATGGGCAATGGCAGGAGCCGGAACGGCTTGCCGTCCCGCGTCAGGAAAGAGCGGAGTTGCTCTTCCATTTTGGCGAGTTCAGAGTAGTGCATGTCGGCTTTATCGTTGCATTGCACATACACGATGGTGTCGTCGGGGCACAGACGGGTCAAGGTGTCGATGTGGCTGTCGGTATCGTCGCCGGCCAGGAAACCGTGGTCGAGCCACAAAATCTGTGCGACCGAGAAGGTCTCGTGCAGGTATTGTTCGATTTGGGAGCGGTTCCACTCTCCGTTCCGGTTGGGGGAGAGCAGGCATTCCGAAGTGGTGAGCAAGGTCCCTTTCCCGTCCGACTCGATGGAGCCGCCTTCGAGAACGAAGTTCAGACGGTTCACGTATTCACCGTTGAGCCGTCCGTTTTGATACATGGCTCTCGTTATCAGGTTGTCGAGATTGGCCGCGAATTTCAGTCCCCAACCGTTGAATGCGAAGTCGAGAATCCGTGCTTTCCCGCTATTCCCTTCAACAAGGGTGATGCCTCCGTGGTCACGGGCCCAAGTATCGTTGGTGGGGCAGGTGAGGTATCCGATGTTTTCAGCGGTCGTTTTCCCTTCGAGATGACGGCGCACCTTGTCGGTGTCGGGCGCGACAATCAGCAACGGTTCCCGCTTGGAAATCTCCCGGGCGATGGTGGTAAAGCACGCCTCGACCTCGTCGAGCATGTCGCACCAGTCGGTTCCGGCGTGAGGCCAAGTGAGTTGTATGCCCGATTGCGGGTACCATTCGGCCGGCAATCTATAATCGGAGGTTTTCACTTGTTCTCTTTGGGTTTACGGTCGAAGAAGGGGTTCTTTGAGGAGGCACTGATGGGTATGGCGATACATTGTCGGCAATCTTTCAGCAGTCCCAACTGTTCAACGGCCCAACCAGCCGAGAACATGACCCGGCTGTCGACTCTCAGGTCGGCGGCCTTGGCACAGGCCGAGCCCACAGCGATGCCTACATCTATCGAGTTGATGGCGCAGGGTGTAGCCCACGGTTTTTCGGCGCATGTGGCAAATCCGCAATAAGCGCAGTTGAGCCCTTGCGGAGCCTGACGGGTGCCGATGACAATCATGGCATCGGCTTGTTGTATGTTTTCACTGTCCCTGATGAGGAATTTCATGCCGGTCTCTTCGGCCAGTTGCAACATCTTTGCCGACACGGCGTCGATGTCTTCGTCGGTCAGCGTGACGATTTCGATAATGTCCACACCTTTCCCTTTGGGGGCTGTCCGGGCTGCCAGCATTATCTGTTTGGCTGCTTGGAGCATGTACTCTTTGCGTGCGTCTCTCTCGTTGATAATCATAATATATGTAATTTACGCGATGCAAATATAATAATTCTTGGTGATACTTTGCCGGTGAGGATAAAATATGGGTGCTGATTCTTCTCACTGTCTTTTGTTGCTATTTTTGTAACAGAAATGTAACATGTTTGTTATTTTTCCCTCATATAATGCGTTTATCTTTGCGGCAAAATTTAGTAGTATGGATTCAATATTTTTAGGATTTGTCGTCTTCTTGTTCCTCTTGGCCGTTTTTGATTTGTGGGTCGGGGTGAGCAATGACGCCGTAAACTTCCTCAACTCGGCAATCGGAGCGAAAGCGGCCAAGTTCAGGACCATAATCATCATCGCCGCCATCGGTGTCTTCTGTGGAGCATCGATGAGTAACGGTATGATGGATGTCGCCCGGCATGGAATATTCCGTCCCGAGCAATTCTATTTTAATGAACTGATGTATATCTTCTTGGCGGTGATGGTGACCGACATTGTTTTGATTGATATATTCAATTCGTTGGGAATGCCCACATCGACCACCGTTTCGATGGTGTTTGAATTGTTGGGTGCATCGTTTGCGGTAGCCATGGTGAAACTGGCTTCCGATACGACGGGGCTTACCTTTGCCGATTTGCTCAATACCGAGAAGGCTTTGTCGGTGATATTGGCAATCTTCTTTTCTGTTGCCATTGCGTTTTTCTTCGGAGCCTTGGTGCAGTATTTGACGCGTATCATATTTACGTTCAACTACAAGGCCAAGATGCGCTGGAAAGCCGGATTGTTCGGCGGAGTGGCAGTGACGGCCATCGTCTATTTCATGCTTATCAAAGGAGTGAAGGACCTCTCTTTCATGACACCTGAAAATAAATTGTGGGTGCATGAAAACACGGCACTCATCATGGTGGGTTGCCTGGTGTTCTTTACCGTCCTGATGCAAATATTGCATTGGTGCAAGGTGAATGTATTCAAGGTTGTCGTCCTTATCGGGACTTTTTCCCTGGCGATGGCATTTGCCGGTAACGACTTGGTCAATTTCATCGGAGTGCCGTTGGCCGGATTTTCTTCCTACCAGGATTATATGGCAAACGGAGCCGGTGATCCTACGGGATTCTTGATGGGGTCATTGAACGGACCGGCCAAGACGCCTCTTGTTTTCTTGGTGGCATCCGGAGCCATTATGGTCTTTTCGTTGGCAACGTCAAAAAAGGCACATAATGTGGTGAAGACTTCGGTCGACCTTTCTCGTCAGGAAACCGGCGATGAGGTGTTCGGTTCCTCCCGTGTGGCTCGCAGCTTGGTGCGCTGGTTTACCACGGTGAGTGCATGGGTGGTCGATGTCACCCCCGAACGGGTGCGTTGCTGGGTCAACAGCCGTTTCAATCAAGATGAGATGCAAATCGAGAACGGGGCGGCTTTCGACATGGTAAGAGCTGCGGTCAACCTGGTATTGGCCGGCCTTCTCATCGCATTGGGTACGTCGCTCAAATTGCCTCTTTCGACCACTTATGTGACATTCATGGTGGCGATGGGCTCTTCTTTGGCCGACCGGGCTTGGGGTCGAGAAAGTGCCGTCTACCGCATTACCGGGGTGCTATCGGTCATCGGGGGTTGGTTCATAACCGCCGGGGCGGCCTTCCTGATAACGTTTGTCATCGCCCTCATCATGTATTTCGGCGGTGTGTGGGCCTCTATTGCCATCGTGGCACTTGGAGTGGGCATACTCATTCGCAGCAACATCGTTTATCGCAAGAAATCGAAAACTGAGAAAAAAGATACGATTTTCAGCGAAATGTTGGCCACCAAGGACAAAACGGAGGCCTGGAAACTGCTCCATCAGCACATTGTCGAGAACCGTTGCATATTTATTTCCGATACGATGCAGATATACTATTCCATTACCGACGGTTTCATGTATGAAGAGTTGCGCTCCTTGCGCAAGGCCGACTCCTCGTTGCGTCAGGAAAAAAGTATCTTGAAGAATCTCCGGCGCAAAGAGACGTTGGGAATGCATCGGGTATCGAAAGAGATTGCCATCGAAAAGAATACTTGGTTCCACTTGGGTTGCAACAGTTGCGAACAGATTATGTATTGCATGCGCCGTATTTGCGAACCCTGTCTTGAACATGTCGACAACAATTTTACCCCCCTGCCTCAAAAATTCGTCGACGAATTCATTCCGATGAGGAACGGTGTCATGCTGCTGTTCGAGCAGGCTCTCGCGATTTTGCGGAACGGCCGTTACGAAGAAACCATCGCGTTGCGCGCCGATTGCGAGAAAATGAAAGACCTTTTCTCCCGGAAACGAAAGAACCTCGTGGAGGAAATACAAAATGAGGAGCGGAGCGAATACATCAGTGTCCTTTATGTCTACCTCAACTTGTTGCAAGAATCCCAGGAAAGCGTCTCCTTGTTGAGACACATGCTTCGAGCCGACCGTAAACTGAATCAAGCATAGCTCGCCCGAAATAGACAACTATGATGAAAAATCTTCTCTTGTGTGCAAGCCTCTTATGGGGGCTTGCAGGGGAGATGTACGCTCAGAAAAAGAGTGAATACATTCCCGAAATTCACGGTACGATACGCGGAAAGTACGAATATCAGTTCGAAGATAACAAGGGGCGCTTCCAAGTGCGCAATGCCCGTTTCAGCCTCTCGGGCAAAGTGGCGCCGATTGTCTCTTACAAGGCCGAAATCGACCTCTCTGACGAGGGCGCGATAAAGATGCTCGATGCATACGCCCGCATTACTCCTTTGCCGACATTCGACATCACCATCGGTCAGATGCGCGTCCCCTTTACCATAGACGCTCATCGTTCGCCGCACCAACAGTATTTTGCCAATCGCTCGTTTATTGCCAAACAGGTGGGAAATGTGCGCGATGTGGGGGCGACGTTGGCTTATACCTGGAAAATCGGTATCCCCGTCCGTCTCGAAGCGGGCATTTTCAACGGTTCTGGATTGACCAACCAGAAGGATTTCTGGACCAACCGCATCAATTACTCGGCCAAGGCTCATTTGCAGTTGCCCAAGGGGTTCAACTTGGTTGGGAGCGTGCAGAAAATATCGCCCGAAAACATTTCGATTCAGATGTACGACATCGGTGCCTACTATCATGCCGGCCGTTGGCATGTCGAGGCCGAGTTTTTGCGGAAGCACTATGCAGGAGGCGCTTTCAAACCCGTCAATGCTTTCGATGGTTTTGTTTGTTACGACCAACCCTTGCCCAAGGTCTTTGAGAAAATCTCATTCCTCGGTCGTTTCGATTGTATGAGCGACCACAGCAATGGCGAAGCGGGAGAGGGGGGGACCCTTGTCGTCGATGATGCTGCCCGCAAGCGCCTCACCGTGGGTACGACATTGAGCTTGGTCAAACCGTTCGTTGCCGACCTCAGAGTCAATTACGAAAACTATTTTTACGATAACAACGCGTTGGCCGCGGTCTCGGAGCGTGACAAAATCGTGGTCGAATTGATGGTGCGCTTCTAATGGCTTCGTATGTCAACACCGGGCTCCTTCCCGTTGTCGATATGTCCTATGGCGTTTTGTTTGAAAATCTTCGGCAGAATTATGTGGAAATCGATAGATTTTGCGTATATTTGAAACCGAAACCTTGAATTACTGAACAAAATGGGGCAAAAGGTGTTTCATTAACTGATTTCTATGAATCTTAATTTTTGCTTATGGACTATTTTGACATGGAAGAACTGCTGGTGGATATTGTAAAAAAATATCCCGATATAGAATCGGCCGAGGCCCATTTCCAATCCCTGCTCGATACCGATGACGAGTTGAAAGATACCTACACCGAGTGGTGTGTGGCCAAGGGTTACCATGAAAAACGAGGATTTTCGATATTTTATCAAGAGTATATTTCCCGGGAAGATACCATTTGGGACAGTATTTTCCCTAACCGGGAAGAATATGATGGATATAAGTGATTTATCAACCACATTTCTAACACCGAAATATTAAATAATGTTAATATATGGAATTTTATGCCCGAAAAATATGTTTTACAACATAAAATGCCCTATATTTGCATCGTGTTTTTCATGGTATTAGATTTAAGGTTAACAGAGATTGATTGTCGTGAGACAATCAATTTTTTTTGTCCCTATCCTTGGGTAGAGAATGGCGTGGAGGGGAGGGCTGAAAATATATAGGGAGTCATTTATCCCCGTCGAAAAATTTTGAGATTCTCGCGAAACTCGTTATCTTTACTCTCCACAAACCTATAACCCAAGACAACGAAAGATAACATGAAAAGACGAGGTTTACTTACCCTTATGATGATGTTTGCCGCCACAGCGGCAGTCTATGCCTGCACCAGTCTCCTGGCCGGCCGCAAGGCAACAACCGACGGTTCGACGATGATTACCTATGCCGCCGATTCTCATACCCTATATGGAACACTCTCCTTTACCCCCGCAGCCGATTATCCTGTGGGCACCGAAGTCGAGATACGCGATTGCGATACCAATAAACCGTTGGGGAAAATCCCCCAGGTCGCCCATACCTATAAGGTCGTAGGACACATGAATGAACATCAGGTTTCGATTACCGAATCCACATTCGGTGGCCGTCCCGAGTTGGTCGACACCACGGGCATGATCGATTATGGTTCGCTCATGCAGTTGGCCTTGCAACGTGCCACCACGGCGCGCGAAGCCATTGCGGTCATGACCGATTTGGTGCAGAAGTATGGCTATTACAGCAGCGGGGAGAGTTTCTCGATAGCCGACCCCCAAGAGGTGTGGATTCTCGAAATGATAGGTAAGGGTGGCCTGTCGAAGGGCGCCGTGTGGGTGGCCGTGCGCATTCCCGACGATTGCATCGCGGCTCATGCCAACCATTCCCGCATTCATCAGTTCCCGCTCGATGACCCCGAGAACTGCCTCTATTCACCCGATGTCATCTCTTTTGCCCGCGAGCAGAAATATTTCAACGGCCTCAACCGCGATTTCAGTTTCTCCTCGGCCTATGCCCCGGCCGGTTTTGAGGAATTGCGGGCCTGCGAAGCGCGCGTATGGAGTTTCTACAACCGATACGACTCGACCATGACGGCCTATCTCCCCTATATCTATGGCGAGTCGTCGCAACCGTTGCCTCTCTATATCAAGCCCGATCGCAAGTTGTCGGTGCAGGACATGAAAGATGCCATGCGGGACCATTTCGAGGGGACTCCTTTCGACATGACCCGAGATGCAGGTGCCGGCCCTTTCAAGGTGCCTTATCGTTTCCGTCCCATGACATTCGAGGTCGACAGTCAGGAATATATCAATGAGCGTGCCATTGCCACCCAGCAGACCGGCTTTTCTCTTGTTGCCCAGCAGCGGGAGTGGTTGCCTTCGGCACTCGGAGGCGTGCTGTGGTTTGGTGTCGACGACGCCAACACGTCGGTCTATGTACCCATCTATGTGGGTGCCTTGACCGAGGTGCCACTCTGTTTCCGTGAAGGGAACGGTTCGCTTTACAAGGTGTCTTGGACATCGGCTTTCTGGATTTACAACTGGGTGGCCAACATGGCTTATGCCCGTTATGACCAGATGATAGAAGACATACGGCCCTTGCAGCGGCAAATCGAGACGGCTTTCAACGAGCAACAGCCGAAACTCGAAAAAAGCGTCCTCGACATCTTTTATGACGAACCCGCGAAAGCCCTTGCCACCCTCGACCAATACAGCCGAGAGGCAGCCGATTCATCGACCGTGCGTTGGCGCGAATTGGGCGAATATCTGATGGTGAAATACCTCGACGGGAATCGCAAGCGCGAAAAAGACGGCCAGTTCCTCTATAATCCCTACGGACTTCCCGAGTATCCCGATTTCCCCGGATACTCCGATGATTACTATCGAGCCATCGTAGAAGATGCCGGAGAGCGTCTCAAAGTCTCTTTTTGACAGATAAAATAAAAACAAACCTTTGGCGATTTAGAAAAAAATTCACTATATTTGTAGAATGTAGGAACCGGTTTGGCAGGGTCAAACGTGAAAACTCGATTTCCTTCTTGTCTTTGCTTTTGCCTGTCACTGCATTTTTGAAAATAACCGATGACACAAATTTTTTAAATCTCAATACGATATGGAAAACGAAGCATTGCTCAAAGAAGTAACCGCCAAAGCACAAGTGTGGCTGGGCGAAGGATATGATGCCGAAACACGCGCCGAAGTGCAGCGTATGCTCGACAACGAAGACAAGACCGACCTGATAGAGGCTTTCTATAAGGACCTCGAATTCGGAACCGGCGGATTGCGCGGTATCATGGGCGTCGGTACCAACCGCATGAACATTTACACCGTAGGAGCCGCCACGCAAGGTTTGGCCAATTATTTGAAGAAGGAATTCGCTTCGTTGCCCCAGATCAAGGTCGTTATCGGACACGACTGCCGCAACAACAGCCGTAAGTTTGCCGAAATATCGGCCGATATTTTCTCGGCCAACGGCATCAAAGTCTATCTCTTCGAGTCGTTGCGTCCTACCCCCGAGATGTCTTATACCATTCGCGAACTGGGTTGCCAGAGCGGTATTATCCTCACCGCATCGCACAATCCCAAAGAATACAACGGATACAAGGCCTATTGGGACGACGGCGCACAGATGATTTCGCCGCACGACAAGAACACCATCTCCGAAGTAAACAAAGTGCGCTCGGTATCCGACATCAACTTCAACGGAAATCCGGCTCTCATCGAGACGATAGGGGAGGAAATCGACCAAAAATACATTGCCCGCATCAAGGCTCTGTCGCTCAATCCCGAAGTCATTGCCCGCCAGAAAGACCTGAAAATCGTTTACACCCCCATTCACGGTACCGGTGTGAAACTTATCCCTCGTACTTTGGCCGCCTTCGGGTTCACCAACGTGATACACGTCCCCGAACAAGACGTCATCAGTGGTGACTTCCCCACGGTAAAATCGCCCAACCCCGAAGAGCCTGCCGCACTCGATTTGGCCATCAGCAAGGCCAAGGAGGTCGAGGCCGACATAGTCCTTGCCTCCGACCCCGATGCCGACCGCATGGGTATTGCCATCAAGAACGACAAAGGCGAGTGGATACTTGTGAACGGTAACCAAAACGCCCTGCTCTTTACCAACTACTTGATTTCGCAATATAAGGCCACCGGCCGCATCGAAAAGGGCGCATACATGGTGAAGACCATTGTCACCACCGAATTGATAAAGAAAATTGCCGATTGCAACGGTATCGAATGCTTCGATGTCTATACCGGATTCAAGTGGATTGCCGCCATCATGCGTGAACTCGAAGGCAAACGCCAGTATATCGGTGGCGGTGAGGAGAGCTACGGGTTCTTGGTTGAAGATTTCGTGCGCGACAAAGACGCCGTGTCGGCATGCGCCATGATGGCCGAGATTGCGGCCTGGGCCAAGGACAACGGCAAAACCATGTATGAAATGTTGCAAGACATCTATGTGGAATATGGATTCTCCAAGGAAAAAGGCATCTCGGTTGTGCGCAAAGGAAAATCGGGCGCAGAAGAAATCGAGGCCATGATGAAGAATTATCGTGAAAATCCCATTACCGAGCTGGCCGGTTCAAAAGTAATCTTGGCCAAGGATTATGCCACATTGGTTGCACAAGATTTCGTGGCCGGAGAAAAATACACGCTCGATATGCCCACCACTTCGAATGTGCTGCAATATTTCACCGAGGACGGAACCAAAGTTTCGATTCGTCCTTCGGGAACGGAACCCAAAATCAAATTCTATATTGAGGTTAGCGGTGAACTCCCGTCGCGTGCCGACTACGACAAAGTGGTTGCTGCCGCCGAAGAGAAAATCAAGGCCGTTGCCGCCTCACTTGGTGTATAGAACCCGATTTCGTAAGCAAAGAAGCCCGAAGATTTTCTTCGGGCTTCTCTTTTTTTTGTTACCTGTCGGCAGAAAGGTTTGCAGCCGATGCAAAAATATATTTCGGTTACCGGCGAGGTAAAGGTCGCTTACTTTGTAAACTCGATGATTGTTCCATGAGCCGTTACGGTGCGCTTTACAAACAAGGGCGTAATGATTTTGACATTTTCATTGACCGACACGTTGATGACAGCTTTTGAACCGCTCATCAACCCCGGATTTTTCTCGCGGGCCTCTTGCATCATTTTGTCGACGGCATTGTTTCTCAGTGCGCTGCGTCTCAATCCGCCAAAGCCCAAGACGTAGGTTTGAGAAACCTCTCCCGAGACGTTCCCTACAAATTTGAAGTTCGCTTCGTTCAGCACGACACTCGTTTGATTCTGATTCTGGTTGCTTGTCATGTTTCCATATACACCGCAACCCGGCAAGGCAAGCACTGCACACAGTGCTGCTCCTGTAATGATTTTTTTCATATTCCTTCGTTTTTGTGTTTGTATTGCAAAGATAAATATATACAAATAACACAAAGAATTAAATATTAAATTTTTGCAATAATTAACATTGCGTGGGTGGCACAGTGGTGCAAAAAAAGCCTCCACGAATCAACGCGGAGGCTTTTTTGATTGGTAGGAGAGCAGACCTTATTCCACAGCAGCCTGTGCGGCAGCTACGCGGGCGATGGGCACGCGATAGGGGCTGCAACTTACATAGTTCATGCCGAGTGAGGCGCAGAATTTTACCGATGACGGTTCACCTCCGTGTTCGCCACAGATACCAACTTTGAGTGTCGGTTTGGTCGAGCGGCCTTTTTCTACACCCATGCGTACGAGTTGACCCACACCTTTCTGGTCGAGCACTTCGAACGGGTCGGTTTTGAGAATGCCTTTCTCTTTGTAGATTTTGAGGAATTTCCCGGCATCATCGCGAGAGTAACCGAATGTCATTTGGGTGAGGTCGTTGGTACCGAACGAGAAGAAGTCGGCCACTTCGGCAATTTGGTCGGCCGTTACGGCGGCTCTCGGGACTTCAATCATCGTGCCCACTTTGTAGGCAACGCTGTCGCCACGTTCGGCAAATACCTGTGCGGCGGTGCGGTGAATGATTTCGGCTTGCAGTTTCAGCTCTTCTACTACACCCACCAGCGGAACCATGATTTCGGGGAATACGTTTATACCGTGCGATTTCACGTTGAGGGCGGCCTCGATGATGGCGCGTGCCTGCATCTCCGTAATTTCGGGATAGGTGCAGCCCAAGCGGCAACCGCGGTGACCCAGCATGGGGTTGAACTCGGCCAGCGAGTCGCAGGCCAGTTTTACTTCTTCGATGGTGAGACCCATTTCTTCGGCGAGCTCTTTTTGCGTGGCCAGCTGATGGGGTACAAATTCGTGCAAGGGCGGGTCGAGCAGGCGGATTGTTACGCCGAAGCCGTCCATGGCGGTGAAGATGCCTTCGAAGTCGCTGCGTTGCATGGGCAGGAGTTTGTCGAGGGCGTGGCGACGGCCGTCTTCATCTTTCGAGAGAATCATTTCGCGCATGGCTTTGATGCGGGTGCCTTCGAAGAACATGTGTTCGGTGCGGCACAAGCCGATGCCTTTGGCTCCGAATTTGCGGGCTACCATGGCATCTCTCGGCGTGTCGGCATTGGTGCGGACGTCGACTTTGGTATATTTCTCGGCCAGGTTCATGATGGCTGCGAAGTCGCCGCTCATGTCGGCTTCTACGGTCGGTACTTGACCGTCGTAAACTTCTCCGGTCGAACCGTTCAACGAAATCCAATCGCCTTCCTTATATGTCTTTCCGCTCATTTCGAGAGTGCGGGCTTTGTAGTCGACTTTGATTTCACCGGCTCCCGACACGCAGCATTTACCCATGCCTCGGGCAACAACGGCGGCGTGTGAGGTCATACCGCCGCGGGCGGTGAGGATACCTTGTGCGACACTCATTCCGCGCAAATCTTCGGGCGAGGTCTCGATGCGCACCATGACCACTTTTTTGCGTTTTTCGGCCCATGCTTCGGCATCGTCGGCAAAGAATACGATTTGTCCGGCAGCGGCACCCGGCGAGGCGGGGAGACCTTTGGCCATGACGGGAGCCCGTTTCAGGGCGTCTTTGTCGAAGACGGGGTGGAGCAACTCGTCGAGTTTTTGCGGCTCCATGCGTTTCAATGCGGTCTTTTCGTCGATGATGCCGGCACGCAGCATATCCATGGCGATCTTCACCATGGCGGCACCGGTGCGTTTGCCGTTTCGGGTCTGCAAGAGCCACAGTTTACCGTCTTGAATGGTAAATTCGAGGTCTTGCATGTCCTTGAAGTAGTCTTCGAGTTTCTGTTGTGTTTCGATGAGGTCTTTGGCGCATTCGGGCATGGACTCTTCGAGCGACGGATATTGTGCGGCGCGGGTAGCTTCGTCGATACCTTGAAGTTTGGCCCAGCGGCGAGAACCTTCGAGTGTGATTTGTTGCGGAGTGCGTACACCGGCAACCACATCTTCGCCTTGTGCATTGATGAGGTATTCGCCGTTGAAAATGTCTTCGCCGGTAGCGGCGTCGCGGGTGAATGCCACACCGGTGGCCGATGTGTTACCCATGTTGCCGAATACCATGGCCTGCACGTTTACGGCCGTTCCCCATTCTTCGGGGATTTGGTTCATGCGGCGGTAGAGTATGGCGCGTTCGTTCATCCAGCTGTCGAATACGGCGCAGATGGCTCCCCACAGCTGTTCCCAGGGGGAGGAGGGGAAGTCTTTCCCTGTGCGATCTTTGACGGCAGCTTTGAACCGTACGACCAGTTCTTTCAGGTCGTCAACCGTCAGTTCGGTATCGTTCTTGATGCCTTTTTTGTTTTTTACCTCTTCCATGACCTCTTCAAAGGGGTCGATGTCGTCTTTGTTTTGCGGTTTCATGCCCAAAACCACGTCACCGTACATTTGCACGAAACGACGGTAAGAGTCCCAGGCAAAACGGGGATTGCCCGATTTCTTGGCGATGCCTTCGACGGCAGAGTCGTTCATGCCGAGGTTGAGGACGGTATCCATCATGCCGGGCATCGACACGCGGGCACCCGAACGCACGGAAACCAGCAACGGGTTCTCGGCATCACCGAATTTCGTACCCATGAGGTTCTCGATGTGGGCGATGGATTTTTCAACGTCGCTTTTCAGCATTTTTACCACGGCGTCCTTTCCATGTTGATTATATGCCGTGCAAATTTCGGTAGTGATGGTAAATCCCGGAGGTACGGGGACGCCGATAAGGTTCATCTCGGCGAGGTTGGCGCCTTTTCCTCCCAATAAGTTTTTCATGTCGGCACGACCTTCAGCCTGGCCGTTACCGAAAGTATAGACTTGTTTCATATAAAAATAAGGTTGGTTTTATGTTTCGTAATAACAAATGAGCTATAAAAAATGATATATAAAAGTTCGTTTTTTTATTTTCGAAAAGACAAAAATATAAGGAATATCGAGATGTGCAAAAAATAGTTTCGGCTATTTGTGAATAATGTTGTTTTTTGTCTGATATATGCGGATAATTGAAGAAATATCGCTACCTTTGAGCGAATTTGTTTTTATTCAAAATCTGTTTATTTTGGCTCGAAAAAAGAAAGAACTGCCTGTCTTTGAGCAGGTGGAGATAACCGATATAGCTGCCGAAGGAAAAGCGGTGGCGCGCGTCAACGATTTGGTGGTCTTTATTCCATACGGAGCCCCCGGAGATATTGTTGATTTGCAGATATTCAAGAAGAAACACAAGTATGCCGAGGGCCGCATCATTCACATGCACAAGAGTTCACCGTTGCGGGTAACCCCTTTTTGCGAGCATTTCGGCGTGTGTGGCGGTTGCAAATGGCAACACATTCCCTACGAATATCAATTACAGTATAAGCAGAAACAAGTTTTCGACAATCTTACACGCATCGGCAAAATACCCCTGCCCGAGTTCGACCCCATCAAAGGTTCGGCCCGCACGGAGTTTTACCGGAACAAGTTGGAGTTTACCTTTTCCAACAAATCGTGGTTGACGACCGAAGAGCTGGCCGCTGCCGATGAAGGCACCGACCGCAATGCCTTGGGTTTTCATATCCCCGGCATGTTCGACAAGGTGCTCGACATCAAGAAATGCTGGTTGCAAGATGATATATCAAACCGCATACGTCTGGCTGTGAAGCAGTATGCACTCGACCACGCTTATCCGTTTTTCGATTTGCGGGAGCAGTCGGGACTCATGCGCAACATCATCGTGCGCACGGCGTCGACGGGCGAGATCATGGTCATTGTTGTCTTTTTTGAAGATGATGCCGAACGCATACGACCGCTCATGCAACACTTGGCCGATACTTTCCCGCAGATTACTTCGCTGCTTTACATCATCAATACCAAGGCCAACGATACCATCACCGACCGAGAGGTCATCACCTTCCGCGGGCGAGATTACATTCTCGAAGAGATGGACGGCCTCCGATTCAAGGTTGGGCCCAAATCATTCTATCAGACCAATTCGGCCCAGGCACATGAACTCTATAAGGTGGCGGCCGATTTTGCCGCCCTTACCGGAGAAGAATTGGTCTATGACCTCTATACCGGTACCGGGACGATAGCCAATTTCGTGGCGCGCAAAGTGCGCAAAGTCATCGGCATCGAGTATGTGCCCGAAGCCATCGAAGATGCCAAGGCCAATGCGGCTTTCAACGGTCTCGACAATACGCTTTTCTATGCCGGTGACATGAAAGACTTGCTCACGCCTCAATTTATCGAAGAGCACGGGCGCCCCGATGTCATCATTACCGACCCGCCCCGGGCCGGCATGCACGACGATGTGGTGAAGACAATTCTTTTTGCCGCTCCCCGTCGCATCGTGTATGTGAGTTGCAACCCCGCTACGCAAGCCCGCGACCTGGCCTTGCTCGATGCCGATTATCGGGTGGCTCGCGTGCAGCCGGTCGACATGTTCCCGCACACGCACCATGTCGAGAATGTCGTGCTTTTGGAGCGAAAATAAGAAAAGGAAAAGAGAGGTTTTTGCCGAGACCTCTCTTTTCTCTGTTTTAGGAAATCAAAAACAAGAAAGAATATGACCGAATTAATCAGAAAAAAACTCAACGACAGTCCCGTAGCACGCTGGACAGCCATGTTTATCGTTTCCTTTACCATGATGTGCGGCTATTTTATCACCGACGTGATGGCTTCACTCGAAGTGATGTGTACCGCACCTGTTGCCGAAGGCGGCTTGGGGTGGAGCAGTTCTGAATATGGATTCTTCTCCGGAGCCTACGGGTACATCAACGTCTTCCTGTTGATGCTCTTCTTCGGCGGTATCATTCTCGACCGTTGCGGCGTGCGCTTCACCGGCGTGATGAGTTCTTCGCTCATGTTGGGGGGAGCCTTGCTCAAATGGTATGCCCTCTCTACCGATTTTGGTGATGCGACCTTCCTGGGCTATCATCTGCAAGTCGTTTTGGCGGCCTTGGGATTTGCCATCTTCGGTATGGGCGCCGAGATTACGGGTATCACGGTGACCAAGGTGATTGTAAAATGGTTCCAAGGAAAAGAGATGGCTTTGGCCATGGGATTGCAGGTGGCGATGGCTCGCATCGGTACCGCGGTGGCTTTGGCATGCAGCCTGCCATTGGCAAAAGCCATGGGGCATGTTTCTTATCCGGTGCTCTTTGGTGCCATCTGTCTGTGTGTGGGATTGTTGGCCTACCTTGTATATTGCGTGATGGACAAAAAGCTCGACCGTTCGCTCGAAGCTGTCGACAGTGACCCCGAAGAACGTTTCCACCTCAGAGACCTGAAACTTATTTTTACCAACAAGGGTTTCTGGTTGATTACGTTGTTGTGCCTCATGTTCTATGCCGGGGTGTTCCCCTTCCTCAAATTTGCCACCAAACTCATGATTGCCAAATATCATGTAGGAGAAGAGATGGCGGGTCTTATTCCGGCCATGTTGCCGTTTGGTACAATTCTGCTCACCCCGCTATTCGGTTCTCTCTACGACCGCATAGGCAAAGGTGTCACGCTCATGATTATCGGCTCGGTGATGCTGACGCTTGTGCACTTGTTGTTTGCCTCACCGTTTTTGCCCACCTGGTGGTTTGCCATTTTTGTAATGGTGATTTTGGGTATCGCCTTCTCGCTGGTACCTTCGGCCTTGTGGCCCAGTGTGCCGAAGATTATACCCATGAAGCAACTCGGTTCGGCTTATGCCACGATTTTCTACATTCAAAACATCGGTCTCTCCATGGTCCCGGTACTCATCGGTTGGGTCATCGAGACCTTTTCGACTCATACGGCTGCCGACGGGCAGGTATCTTATGATTATACCTTGCCCATGCTTATCTTTGCCTCATTCGGAATCATTGCCATATTCCTCTCTTTGATGTTGAAAAAAGAAGATGCCCGTTCGCACTATGGTCTCGAAGAGTTGAAAGCAAAAAAATGATTGAGTTCCAAATGTAAATGACTCGGCGACGAAAAGCATTTTTATTATCTATGAATCCCTTTTGTAAGCAGACTGCATTATGAAATTTTATCTCGTTCCCATGTTGATCGGGCTCTTGGTGATTATTGGTCCGGATATATGGATTTATTTCAAAATCCGTAAACGCATAGCTCATTCCTATTTGCGTTATGTATATTGGTTGCCGGCATTCTTTTTTGTGCTGTTTTTCTGTGCTATGCGCCTTTTTTCCAATGATGTGCCCGACTATAAGCTCATGTCGCGCATAACCTGGCTGTTGTGGCTGTTTGCCCTCATATATATCCCCAAGACCCTGTTTACGATATTTGATATTGCAGGCAGGGCGTTTCGTCGAGTCAGTGCGAAGGTGGCACGTTGCATTTCCGGCGTAGGATTCGGACTTGCTATTGTCATGTTCGTGCTGTTTATATATGGGGCGTTTATAGGTCGCACGCGGGTGCATGTCAAAGAGGTCGAGATGACCTTTGTGCGCCTGCCCGAGCAACTCGACGGTCTCAAAATTGTGCAAATTTCGGATTTGCATCTCGGTAATTGGGGCGATTATACCCGTGTCGTACGCAAGACCGCCGAGTTGATAGATGGTTGTCGCCCCGATATATTGGTTCTCACCGGCGATTTTGTCAATAATTTCTCGGCCGAGATTACGCCGGAGATTATAGATATATTTACCTCGATTGCTCCGCCGAAGTATGGCTCTTATGCCATATTGGGCAACCATGACTATGGCGACTATTTTACATGGAAATCAGAAGAAGAAAAGTCTATCAATCTCGAACAGACGAAGAGCCGGATTAGAACGTGCCGGTTTGATTTGCTGCTCAATGAGTCGCGAACGATTGCCGTGGGCGATACGTCGTTCCTGTTGGTGGGCGTTGAGAATACCGGCAAACCGCCTTTCCATCAATATGGCGATTTGTCGCAAGCCCTTTCGGGTGCCGATACCACGCAGTTTACGGTACTCCTTTCTCATGATGCGTCGCATTGGCGGCAAGAGGTTCTCCATCATGATTTTATCGACCTTACCCTCTCAGGCCATACTCATGCTGCACAGTGCGGCATTTCCTGGGGCGGACTGCATTGGTCGCCTTCGTCTTGGATTTACGATGAGTGGGACGGCCTTTACCGTGAAGGAGAGCAGTTGCTGTATGTCAATCGTGGATTGGGGTATGTCGGCGTTCCCATGCGCATGGGCATGGAGCCCGAGGTTACTTGCATTACATTGCGGTGCGCTCGTTGAAGATTCTTCCCTATAACGGCCGTGGGGCAATCCTTTATCGAGGATTGCCCCACGGTGCTTTATGCCGGTTTTGTAAGGCCGTAATCAATTGCCCGCTGAGTCATTGCCATTCTCTTTTTCCTCTGCGGCTTTTTGGGCGAGGGCATTGTCGCGTTTTTTCATCTCTTCACGGAATTTCTCACGGCGTTTCAATACAAAACGCAGTAACACGATGACCACGATGTTGGCCGAGAGAATGCCGAAAAATTCGGCAGGTTTCCCCTCGAATTGATGCCAACCGAATATTGCCAGCACGAGTGTGTAGATAAGCAATAGAAGCGATATGAGGTTGTATTTTCTCAATTTTTTCATGGCGTGCTATTTTTGGATAAAACGTTTCTCGCTGTTCCTTGTTTTCTTGATGGGCCATATTTCGCGATATTCGGCGGGCAGCTCTTCGCCTTTGAGCGCTTTGTAGATGTGCAGGCAGGCCCAGGCATCGGTGGCCGCGTATAGTTGTTGCGCGGTCGAGAGTTCCGGCGCTTCCCAGTTGGAGAGTTGTTGGTTCTTGGAAATCTTCTTCCCGAAAAGCAGGGCATAGATTTTTTGGAGACTCATCTCTTCGATGCCGAACGCCGTGGCATATTGTTGCAGTTCGAGGTAGTGGTGTGGTGTGAGGGGGGTGAGACGGCGCAATCCTGTGAAATCATCATTTAGTGACAATCCTATTTTCAGAATATCGGTCGATTCGAGAATCTGCCGTATGCCGCAGACGTCTTTCATGCGGCATATCCTGAACAGGTAGCATACGTCCCATGTCGATATTTGCACCAAGGCGACACTGTGTATCACTCCTTTCTTGAATGATGGACGCGTCTCGGTGTCGATGCCCACAACGCTCTCCTTTCTGAGGCTTTCCACGGCTGAAAAGGCTTCGTTTTCGGTATTGACGGTGACGATTTTTCCTGGAAATTTGATGATTTCCATGGCCGCCAGACTTTCTGTGCTGATTTGTGATGCCATGTCGGGGAACGTGTGTGATTTATAACCAGCGGTCGGCATCTTCATCATCGTCCGACCATGCCGATTGTCTTTTTTGATAGAAGTTCTCGTTCTCGTCGTGATGATGGTCGTGCCCGTGATGATGGCCGCATTCACATTCATATTCGTCGTCGAGGAGGTCCGACGTGTTGTAATAGATGCGGTGCAGGGCTGCCAGGGCATTCAACAGTTTCGACCCCCAATAACTGGCAAACTCTTCCCGGCACTCGGTGAGGGCGGCGCGCATCGTATCTTCGTTTTCGGTGCGATAAGCCGAGATGCAGTCTTTCACGGCCTGATACAGGTCGGCCATGTCTTCGGCGATGCTGGCACCCAGCGGCAGGTCGCTGTATTTCATGTCGTCGCTTTGCACCACGAGGTAGGCGTCGTTTTCTCCCATCAGGCGTTCGATGTCGCCTCGCAGGTAATCATATTCGTCTTCGGTGACAAAGTGTTCGGGGGCGTCGAGATAGTCTTCGTTTTCTTCGTCGATGGGAAGAAGCGTGGCTTTGAGATAGAGCAACGGTAGCAGTTTGATGGCTGTCGATGCGAACTCTTCTTGCGTGAGTTGTTCCACGCGTTCGAGAAACGCGCAGAATTCGACGCCGACGGTCACGAACTCGACACTGTTTTTGGCGTATATGTATTTGTCCATGTTACTTCAAAATGTGTGTATATAATTTGTGTTCTTTGATGTATTTTTCGACGGGTTGGGGGAGGAGCCCTGCCGTTGATTGACCGTTGGCAATAAGAGCCCTTATTCCGGTCGATGAAATTTCCATCATGGGCGCCTGCGTGAGGTGCACCCGGCTCGGCAGGGTGGTGGCATCGACCTCATATCCGGGACGGGGATAGATGTATATGGGATAGTGGGCGATGATTTTTTCGGCCGACTTCCAGCGGTCGAAAATGGCCCAGTTGTCCGACCCGATGAGCAGCACGAAATCGACATCTGGATTTTGCCGGGTGAGTGCTTCCAAGGTGGTGATGGTGTATGAGGGGCGGGGCAGATGCATCTCGATGTCGCAATAACGGAGTTTCGGGTTGTCGCCGATGGCCAGTTGCACCATGTGCGCTCTGGTGGCATCGTCGAGCAGTGCGTCGTGTGATTTCAGCGGATTTTGCGGAGATGCGATGAACCATATTTCATCAAGGTCTTCTTTTTCGAGCATATAACGGGCTATGGCGATGTGCCCGTTGTGTATGGGATTGAATGACCCCGAGAAGATGCCCACTTTTCTGCCCATGATGACTTGTGCTTATTTACCCAGGAAATCCTGTATGATGTTCAATGCTTCGTTTTCGGCTGTTGTCAGGTCGTCGTTGATGATGACCCGGTCAAACTTTGATGCGAAACTCATCTCATATTCGGCTTTGGCCAGTCGGCTTTCGATGACTTCGGGCGCATCGGTGGCACGGCCCACGAGGCGGCGACGCAACTCTTCGACGCTTGGCGGCTGGATAAATATCGACAACGCCCGTTCGCCGTAAAAACGTTTGATATTGACTCCGCCCACGACATCGACATCGAAGATGACATTCTTTCCCAATGCCGTGAGTCGTTCGACTTCGCTTTTGAGGGTGCCATAGAATTTGTCGGTATAGACCTCCTCATATTCCAGGAAATCCCCGTTGGCGATGCGTCGGCGAAATTCGTCGGGTGTGAGGAAATAGTATTCGACTCCGTCTTTTTCGGTGCCGCGGGGGGCTCTCGATGTGGCCGAAATCGAGAAGGCAAGATTCAGCCCCTGTGTGAGCAGGTATTGAATGATGGTCGATTTGCCCGAGCCCGATGGGGCTGAGAATATGATAAGTTTTCCTGTTTGCATGGCCTTACATGACGTTGAGGATTTGTTCCTTGATTTGTTCCAACTCGTCTTTCATGCGAACGACGATTTTTTGCAGTTCGGCATGGTTGGCTTTTGACCCCATCGTGTTTACTTCACGGCCTATCTCCTGGCTGATAAATCCCAACTTCTTGCCTTGGCCATATCGGCCTTCCATTGTTTCGATAAAGTAACGCAGGTGGTTGTCGAGGCGGTTTTTCTCTTCGTTGATGTCGAGTTTTTCGATGTAGAAAATCATCTCCTGCTCCATGCGGTTTTTGTCGTAGTCGAAGTTCTCGATTTTTTTGAGTGCTTCGATGATGCGGGCTTTGATTTTTTCGGTGCGTTCCTTTTCATAGGGCTCGACTTCGGCGAGCAGGCGGGCAATGTTGCCGATTTTCTCGGTAAAGAGTTTTTGCAGCATAAGACCCTCTTGGGCTCTGAATTCGATGAGATGGGCAATGGCTTCATCGACTGCTTTTTTCACGGCCTGACTCTCTTCTTCCGAGACCTCGACCACGTCGCTTTTCAAGGCGTCGGGGAGTCGCAGCAGCGTTTGTAACCAGTCGGCCGGTTCGGGAATCTGCAACGATTGGGTGAGACTTTGAAGTTGAGTGTAATAGCTTTTGATAATGTCGACATTGAATCCGGCGTTGCTGTCGGCATTGTTTTTATTCTCGATTTGTATCGAGAAGTCGACTTTGCCGCGTTCGAGTTGTCGGGCTATTTCACTGCGAATGTCCATTTCCAACTCTTTGTATATTTGGGGAATGCGAGTGGAAAGGTCGAGTTGCTTGCTGTTGAGCGACTTGATTTCGACAGTGATTTTTCGGTGTGGAAGTTCGACAATGGCTTTGCCGAATCCGGTCATGGAATATATCATATCAGTGAGATTATTTCTGCAAATTTAATTCATATTCCGCGGATACACAAGCGGGCATGGGAAAACTCAGATTCCAATTCGGATTTACTTTTTGGCAAAACATCATCGGCCGGATTCCCGGCCGATGATGTTTTGAAAATGAGTGGATCTCCTTTCCTGTTATAAAATGACATGATAGCCCGATTTGATGAGTTCCTGCAAGATGTTGTCGATGTGTTCCTGGTTGCGGGTTTCGAGCACGACTTGCAGGTAGCAGGCGTTGATGTCGGTCGCTTTCCCGGCACGGTCGTGATGTACCGAGATGACGTTGGCACCCATGCGGGCGATGATGCTGGTCACGCCAACCAGTTGGCCGGGGCGGTCCATCAGTTCGACGGTTAATACATAAGAACGACCCGACTTCTGCAAGCCTCGGTTGATGACCCGGGAAAGAATCGTGACGTCGATGTTGCCACCAGAAACCAAACAGATTGTCTTTTTCCCGGCAATGGGGAGTTTCCCAAACATGGCGGCGGCCACCGAGACGGCACCGGCACCCTCGGAAACAAGTTTTTGTTGCTCGATGAGCGAGAGAATCGCCGTCGAAATTTCATCGTCCGATACCGTTACGATGTCGTCGACATAGTGGCTGCAAATGTCGAATGTGTGTGTGCCCGGCTCTTTCACGGCGATACCGTCGGCAATGGTGCGCACCGAGTCGAGGCGTTCGATTTTTTTGTGGTTCAGCGACTCCACCATGCTGGCTGCGCCGCTGGCCTGTACGCCGTAGACTTTTATGTTTGGATTCAGACTTTTGATGGCAAAGGCCACGCCCGAGATGAGTCCGCCGCCACCCACGGGCACGATGACGGCCTCGACATCGGAAAGTTGGTCGAGTAGCTCGATGCCGATGGTTCCTTGTCCGGCAATGACGTTCTCATCATCGAAGGGGTGAACGAATGTGTATCCTTTCTCCTCTTTCAGTTGCAGGGCTTTCTGGTAGGCATCGTCATACACACCGTCGACGAGGCACACCTCGGCGCCGTATTTCTTGGTGGCTTCGACCTTGGAAATGGGGGCTCCCGAGGGGAGGCATATCAGCGATTTGATGCCGTTTTTGGTGGCACCCAAGGCAACTCCTTGCGCATGGTTGCCCGCCGAGCAGGCAATCACGCCTTTGGCTTTTTCCTCGTCGGAGAGTTGTGAAATTTTATAGTAGGCTCCTCGCACTTTGAACGAACCTGTGAGTTGCAGGTTTTCGGGTTTCAGAAATATCGGAGTGCCGGGAAGAATTTGGGGGGCGGCGATCAGATCGGTACGTCGCAAGACCTCTTTCAAGACAAAAGAGGCATGATAGATTTTGTCGAGCGTAAGCATAGGTCCAGGTAATTTTTATGGGTGCAATATTACAAAAAAAGAATCAAAAATTTCTTTTTGCGTCCCCTCAGTTTTGAATGAATTTTTGCGAGTCGGAGATAAGGCAATGTGAAATTCCTGCACGGTACTCCTTTTGGGAAAATATCGTTAAAATATCGCTTCTCGTTTGGACAGGCCGAGGAAAGGAGCTATCTTTACTCAAAACTGTTCCTATGTATAACGACAAATGGTGGAGGGGCCTTTGCGCCCTGGGTATTATCGCGGCACCTCATATCGATGCCGAAGCACAGAATCCAGCCGGGAATCCCCTCGGCGGTAATGGTGAAAAACCCAATATCATCTTTATCTTGGCCGATGATTTGGGATATGGCGACCTTTCATGTTATGGAAACCGGCATGTCGAGACGCCACACATCGATGGCTTGGCCGAGACCGGGACCCGATTTACCCAGTGTTATGCCGGCTCGGCCGTGAGCTCGCCATCGCGTTGTTCCCTCATGACCGGGCGCAACACGGGCAATACCACGATTCGCGACAATTTTGCCCAAGCCGGCGGCATCGAAGGAAAGAAGGGCGAGCAGACGATCCGTCGCATGCACCTGCTTCCCAACGATACCACCATTGCGGCCGTATTGGGCGCCGGCGGCTATCGCACCTGCTTGGTAAACAAGTGGCATCTCGATGGCTTCAATCCCGAAGCGACGCCGCTAAACCGTGGTTTCGACGAGTTTTACGGTTGGCTCATCAGCACCTCATATTCCAACGATCCCTACTATTATCCCTATTGGCGGTTCGACAACGAACGATTGGGGCATATCGAGGAAAATGCCGATGGGCGTCACCTCCGTCACAATACCGATATTTCGACCGACGATGCCATCGCTTTCATTCATCGCAACCGGGAGAATCCGTTCTTCCTCTATCTGGCCTATGATGCTCCGCACGAGCCCTACAACATCGACGATACCCATTGGTACGACGACGAGAGTTGGGACCCCAATACCAAACGCTACGCATCGCTCATTACCCACATGGACAAGGCCATAGGCCGTCTCCTTGCCGAGCTCGATAGCCTGGGCTTGCGGGAAAACACGCTCGTCATCTTTGCCTCGGACAATGGCGCCGCCAAGCAGGCCCCGCTTGCCGTTGTGGAGTGCAACGGCAATCTGAGAGGCATCAAAGGCCAACTTTACGAGGGTGGCATACGCGTGCCTTTTATTGTGAACTGGCCGGGGCATGTGCCCGTGCGGCAACTCGACAACTTGATATACTTCCCCGACGTCATGCCTACCTTGGCCGCTGTGGCGGGAGCCAGCGAATACCTGCCGTCGCGACGCGACGGCATCGACCTGTGGCCGTTGATACTGGGAGGACAACTCGATACCGACGACCGGTTGCTCTACTGGGAGTTCCCCGGCAAGCAACGCGCTGCACGTCGCGGCGATTGGAAAGCCGTGAGTGTGAAGAAAAATGCCCCGCTCGAACTTTACAACATTCGGGAGGACGAGACCGAGTCGAACAATCTGGCCGATAAGTACCCCGAGAAGGTGGCCGAATTTGAACGGCAGATGCAACAGGCACGCACCCCGTCGCCTTATTGGCCTTTACCCGGAGAACAACCCGCCAAGGAGTAGTGCCGCATGTCGCTTTGTCGCCCTTTTGCCCGTCCGCTTTATGTGATGTTGAAACCGGCAGGTGCCCGTTGCAACTTGGCCTGCTCATACTGTTACTATACCGGGAAAGACTCGCTCTACGATGAGAAGACGCCTCATTGTATCTCTGATGATTTGCTCGAACGCTTCACCCGCGAATACATCGAGTCTCAGACACAGCGTGAAATTCTTTTTACCTGGCATGGGGGCGAACCGCTTCTGCGGCCGTTGTCGTTCTACCGCAAAGCCGTGGCTTTGCAACGCCGATATGCCCGAGGACGGGTGATTGATAATTGCATACAGACAAACGGGACCCTGCTCACCAACGACTGGTGTCGCTTCTTCAAGGAGCAGGGGTGGCTGGTCGGCATCTCCATCGACGGTCCCCGGCGTTTCCATGACGCCTGCCGCTGCAATCATCGGGGAGAACCCTCGTTCGCTCAGGTGATGCGAGGCATCGAGCTTTTGAACAAGCACGGAGTGGAATGGAATGCCATGGCCGTTGTCAATAGACTCAATGCCGATTATCCGTTGGAGTTTTATCGTTTCTTCAAGGAGATAGGGTGCAGATACATACAGTTTGCGCCCGTTGTGGAGCGAATCAAATCCACCCCGCACGGTCTTGCTTTGGCCCATGTGGGAGAAGCCGACGGTTGTGCCTTGACCCCACTTTCGGTGACGCCCCGGCAATGGGGCGATTTCCTGTGCGCCCTTTTCGACGAGTGGGTGCGAGCCGATGTGGGGCAGTATTTCATTCAGCATTTCGATGCCACCTTGGCCAACTGGGTGGGTGAACCGCCCGGCGTTTGCACGCTTTCTTCCTCGTGCGGACATGCGGCCGTGATGGAGTGGAACGGAGATGTCTATGCCTGCGACCATTTCGTTTTCCCTGCCTACAAGCGCGGAAACATAACTACCCATACTCTGGTGGAGATGCTCTATGGGGAGGAACAGTTGCAATTCGGTCGGGACAAAACCGGAACGCTGCCGGCACAATGCCGTTCTTGCCGATACCTTTTTGCCTGTCACGGCGAATGCCCGAAGAATCGTTTTGTGCGCACTTCATCGGGAGAGCCGGGGTTGAATTATCTCTGTGACGGATATTTCCGGTTTTTCGAACATGTGGCACCCTATATGAATTTCATGCGTGACGAACTGTTGGCCGGGAGAGCACCGGCCGGGGTCATGCGGGTTGTCGACAAGATAGACCGTGCAACGGGAAGCAGCCGTGATGAAATAGCATGAACAAACCCGACAAATGAAAAACAGTGAAAATGTCATACGGATACGCCCCTACACGTCACCTTGCGGGACGTTGCTGTTGGGAAGCTATCACGACAGCCTTTGCCTGTGCGACTGGGTCGAAAGTCGACACCCCGGCCGCACGCGGCGGCGTTTGCAGTCGTTGCTTGGTGCTGAATGTGTCGAGGCCGACTCGCATGTCTTGCGTGAGGCCGCCCGCCAGCTCGATGATTATTTTGCACATGGACGCACCCGTTTCGACCTCCCACTTCTTTGGGTCGGAAGTGATTTCCAGAAAAAGGTATGGCAGGCTCTGCTCGGAATACCTTACGGGCAGACAATCTCATATAAGGAACTTGCCATCGGCATCGGAGCCCCCTCTGCCGTGCGTGCTGTGGCCAATGCCAACGGAGCCAATGCCCTCTCTATCATCGTCCCTTGCCACCGCGTCGTCGGAGCCGACCATTCCCTCACCGGATATGCCGGTGGCCTCGCCGCCAAAAAATTTTTATTGAAATGGGAGCAAAACGGGGAACCCGGAGCGTTTGGGACGGTTTTATAAATGCACCTTTTTCTCAAATCAGAAAAAATGGCTACCTTTGTCAGGTAAAAGAGAGAAGAATATGCCCGTAATACTTAACATAGAAACATCGACCGATGTCTGCTCTACCGCCTTGACTTGCGACGGAGAGGTCCTGTTCAATCGGGAAAATTACAAAAGCATGTCGCACGCCTCGTCGTTGGGCGGGTATGTGCAGGAAGCCTTGTCCGAGGCCAAAAGTCGGCATCTGACTCTCGATGCTGTTGCCGTGAGCCGGGGGCCCGGTTCCTATACCGGCCTGCGCATCGGCGTTTCCGAGGCCAAGGGGCTCTGTTTCGGTCTCGATGTTCCCCTCATCGCCGTCGACACGCTGGCGGTGATGGCATGTGCCGTTATGTTTAGAAAGAATATCGACGAAACGGCTTTGCTTTGCCCCATGATCGATGCCCGTCGCATGGAGGTCTATTCGGCCGTGTATGACCGGGCATTGAATCCCGTCAAGCCGGTATCGGCCGAAATTATCGATGCAAATTCCTATGCCGATATTCTGGCCGAGCGACCCGTCCTGTTTTTTGGCAACGGAGCCGAAAAGTGCCGCGACGTCATTGTCGGGGAACATGCCCATTTCATCGACGGCATACACCCCTTGGCGTCTGATATGTTGGCTCTTTCGGAGATGGCTTTCCGGCAGTCTCGTTTTGAGAATGTGGCCTATTTCGAGCCCTTCTATCTCAAAGAGTTTGTCGCCACGAAACCTAAAAATAAAGTCCTTTCAAACGAATAATCCCTTCTCATGGAACAAGAAGATTTGCTCGCATACAATACCCAAAAGAAAAAAATGGTCCTTCCCGAGTATGGACGTAACGTGCATCGCATGATTGAGTATTGCATGAGTCTCGAAGACCGAGACGAACGTACCCGTTGTGCCAATGCGATTGTGAACATCATGGGAAACCTCTTTCCCCATTTGCGCGACATCGACGATTTCAAGCACAAGTTGTGGGACCACTTGGCCATCATGTCCGATTTCAAACTCGACATCGATTATCCCTATGAGGTTATTCGCCAGGAGAAGCTTCACGACAAGCCCGAGAACGTGCCATACACCACCGGCAACATGCGCTATCGTCATTACGGCAAGTTGCTCGAACTGATGCTGCAAAAGTGGCAGGAAATGCCCGAGGGAGAGGAGAAAGACCAGTTGATCGTCTACTTGGCCAATCACATGAAAAAAGCGCTCACTTCGTGGAACAAGGAGGCCGTCGATGATGAGAAAATCCTCAAAGACATCTTGGAATATACCCACCATGAAGTGCCGCTTACCTTGGAACAACTTCACCTCAAAGAGGTACCCAAGGAAAATGTGCAGAGAAAAAATAAAAATAACGGAAGAAAAGCGGGACGATAACCGCTTTTTTTGTATATTGAGCAAAAATTCTCTCACATGGCATCATTCGTTATAGAAGGCGGCCGCCGCATGCACGGCGAGCTGATACCGCAAGGCGCTAAAAACGAAGCCTTGCAGATATTGTGTGCTACGTTGCTCACCCCCGAGGCCGTAGAAGTGTATAACCTGCCCGACATTCTCGATGTCAACAACCTCATACAACTTCTCCGGGACTTGGGCGTGGAGACCACCAAGATAGGGGAGGGAGCCTATCGTTTCAAGGCCGAGAATATCGACTTGAATTATCTGCAAACGCCCCAGTTCCTCAAACAGAGCGCTTCGCTGCGCGGTTCGGTGATGATTGTGGGCCCGTTGGTAGCCCGTTTCGGGAAAGCCGTAATTGCCAAACCCGGTGGAGACAAAATCGGTCGCCGGCGTCTCGATACCCACTTCCTGGGAATTCAGAAATTGGGCGCCGAGTTTTCTTACAATCCCCAAAAACAGATTTATGAAATATCGGCCAAGGAACTCATCGGTACCTATATGTTGCTCGATGAGGCATCGGTCACCGGCACGGCCAATATCTTGATGGCGGCAGTGCTGGCCAAAGGGAAGACCACAATATACAATGCGGCTTGCGAGCCTTACCTGCAACAGCTCTCGAAGATGCTCAATGCCATGGGAGCCCACATATCGGGTATCGGTTCGAATCTGCTCGAAATCGAAGGCGTCGAGTCGCTCGGCGGTTGCAAACACACCATCTTGCCCGACATGATAGAGATAGGTTCCTTCATCGGCATGGCAGCCATGACCGGCTCCGACATACGTCTCAAAAATGTATCGGTCAAGGATTTGGGTATCATACCCGACAGTTTCCGCCGACTTGGCATTCGTGTCGAGCAAGAAGGCGATGACCTTTACATACCGCAACAAGACAGTTACGAAATAGAAACCTTCATCGACGGCTCCATCATGACCTTTGCCGATGCCCCCTGGCCGGGTCTTACGCCCGACCTCCTCAGTGTGTTCCTCGTGGTGGCCACGCAGGCCAAGGGCAGCGTGCTGATACACCAGAAGATGTTCGAGAGCCGCCTTTTCTTTGTCGACAAACTCATCGACATGGGGGCACAAATCATTCTCTGCGATCCGCACCGTGCGGCCGTCATCGGCCAGGCCAAAGCCTATCCTTTGCGGGCTGCTTCCATGGTGTCGCCCGACATTCGTGCGGGCATTGCCCTGCTCATCGCCGCCATGTCGGCCGAGGGTACCAGCACGATACACAATATCGACCAAATCGACCGAGGATACCAGCGCATCGACCTGCGGCTCAACGCCATAGGCGCTTCCATCACCCGTCAGTCCTGAAAATATGATTCAACGCGACGAACTTATCAAAATAGGCACCTTCAACAAGCCTCACGGGGTGCAAGGCGAGTTGGCCTTCACGTTTACCGACGACATTTTCGACCGTTGCGAATCGCCCTATGTCGTGTGCGAAATCGACGGGATATTCGTGCCTTTCTTTATCGAAGAGTATCGGTTCAGGAGCGATACAACGGCCCTCATGAAACTCGAAGATGTCGATAGCGAAGAAGAGGCACGCCCCTTTACCAATCTCGATGTTTACTATCCAAAGGCTTATATCACGAACGATGAAGATGGCGGATTGTCGGCACCGGGAGATTTCTTCCTTCACTTCTCGGTTTATGATACCGAGAAAGGCTTTTTGGGACATATTGTCGATGTCGATATGTCGACGGCCAATGTGCTCTTTGTCGTGGAGCGGGAGAAAGGCGGAGAATTGTTGATTCCCGCTATCGATGATTGGGTCGTTTCGGCTGATGAGCAGGAGAAGAAGTTGGTCATGAACATTCCCGAAGGACTGCTCGACCTCTGACGTAATGTGTCGGAGAATTTTTTTCGATAAAGATAAGTCGTTGATGTCGAATGAGTACCGATGCGCGACAAATGCCTGTGTCAAGATTTTCCATAAAAAACGGCAAAGAGAAACGCAGATAAAAATAAAATTCGTATATTTGCACTCGATTTTGAGAAAACCACTTTGGAGTGATGCTCGAGTGGTTGAAGAGGCACGCCTGGAAAGCGTGTAATCGGCAAAACCGGTTCGGGGGTTCGAATCCCCCTCACTCCGCAAGCAGTGTCGGTAATCATCAATGATTACCGACACTGCTTTTTTATACCCTTCTGATGGAGAGATTTTTCGAGGTATCGGTAAAGCATCGGGCGTATGGGGAATCCTTTTATAAGATATGATACCTCTCTGTCCGGTGTTGAAGCTCTCTATTCTTTTCTGCGAGTTGAGCTTTTATTCCCATTGGACTCGGCTTCGAATACCTGTGCGATTTGTGCGTGCATTCCGTTCCCGGGAATGAGTTCCGTCGTTTCCTTTTTCGACAGGGAAGTCTTCGATGTGCTTTGCTGAATCCATGCGTCGAAAACTGAGTTTCTCTTTGTCTCTGCTTCGGCTTTTTCGTATCTTTGCCAACGATTTAGGTCGATAGGTTATGATAAGAAACATATTCTCTCTTGTTTTCGTTCTTGTTTATGTATCGAAGGCGTTGGACGTTTGTGCCTATGATTTCGAGAGCGATGACATTTATTATACGATAAAGAATACAAGGCAGGTTGAGGTTGCAATTCCTCCACACGAGTCTGCATATAGTGGAGAGGTGGTCATTCCGGCTTCGGTTGTGTACGAAGGAAAAAGCTATGCGGTGACAGCCATTGCCAGACATGCTTTCCAAGGGTGTTCACGACTTGCCTCACTTACGGTTCCGGCCTCTGTGGTTGAAATCGGCGATTCGGCCTTTTTTGCTTGTTCCGCCCTCAAATATTTGGTGTTGGAAGATGGCGACAAACCGCTTCGTGTGGGCTGCAACAGTTATCAAGGTATTGCGGCCGGAGAGGCCATCTTCAACGATTGTCCGCTCGAAACCCTCTATCTCGGGAGAGAATTGCAGTATGAAGGTGGATTTTTTTACGGCTATTCGCCCTTTTACAAGAAAAGACATCTCTCGTTGGTGATAATCGGCGAGGGCGTGCGCCGGTTGGAAAACCGGGCTTTCTACGGTTGTGAGGATTTGACTTCGATAACCCTGGGCGGTCGGGTGGCTTCGATAGGCAATTACGCTTTTTACGCCTGCAAGTCGCTCAAAGAACTGGTGATAAAAGAGGGGGAGGTCCCACTTGAAATCGGCACCAACGGGACGGGTAAAAATTTCCTGAGTGACGCCCCGGTGGAAGTCCTTTATTTGGGACGGGACTTGCAATATCCCGAGAGTGTGGGGCAGATATACAATCCCTTTTTTCAGAAAGAGACGCTGCGCACCGTCACGATAGGCGAGGCGGTGAGAGAGATTCCCTCTTCGGCTTTCCAGGGGTGTCGTTCCATTGTTTCGTTCACGGTGGGGAGCCGAGTCGAGCGCATTGGCAATTATGCCTTTTCGGGTTGTAAATCTCTGCGTGAACTTTTTATCAAGGATGGCGATTCGACCCTGTTGCTGGGCGTGAATCTCCATACCACATCGAGAAAGGGCGAAGGGCTCTTCTTCGATTGTCCGCTCGAAACCCTCTATCTCGGGCGCACGCTCGACTATTCGACCAGTTATTTCGACGGCTATGCCCCCTTTTACGACCAACAACGCTTGCAGTCGGTTGTCGTGGGCGAGCATGTCGTGTCGTTGGGCGACCGTCTTTTTTTCGGGTGTCATTCGTTGGCGCATGTGACGGTGGGCGGCTCTGTGGAGTTCATTGCCAATTATGTATTCAAGGAGTGTGCCGCTCTTACCGAAGTCGTGTTCCGAGACGGGGTGTTGCCCCTCTATGTGGGGTATAACAAATTCGCTTCCGATGGGATAGGGGAGCCGCTCTTCTCCGACAGCCCGTTGCACACGGTTTATTTGGGGCGGACCTTGTCTTATAACGTGAGCCGTTTCTATGGTTTCTCGCCTTTCTATCAGCAGGCGGCTCTTTCGTCGGTGACGTTGGGCGATTGTGTTACGCTCCTCCCGCAAAATCTTTTTTACGATTGTACGTCACTCACCGAACTTTCCATTCCCGGCGGCGTGTCGGCTGTCGGCCATTCGGCATTCTCGGGTTGCACGGCGTTACGGAAACTGGTGTTCAAAGATGGTACCGAACCGTTGGCGTTGGGATATAACCACTTTTCACAAGTCGGCGGGAAAAATCTTTTCCATGACACGGCGGTCGAGACTCTCTATTTGGGACGAGACGTGCAGTTTCTCTCCGGTATCGAGTATGGCGGGGCTCCTTTTTCATCGTTGAAGACATTGCGCCGTGTCGAGGTGGGGGCGACTGTCACCACCATACCCGATGACCTCTTTGCCCGTTGCAGCCAGCTCGAAACTGTCACGATAGGAGGGCGTGTCGCGACAATCGGAAATCGTGCCTTCCAGGGGTGCCATAGCCTTTCGCGTCTGATTTTCAACGATGGAGACACGCCATTGTCGTTGGGTTGCGACCTGTATGAGCCGGCCGGTGTGGGTCATGCCCTTTTTTATGACAATCCCATTCGGGAGCTTTACCTCGGTCGCGAGTTGCGCTATCCCGAAACCATCTATTCGGGGTATGCCCCCTTTTACCGCAAGGAGACTTTATCCCAGGTGACCTTGGGTAAAGGCGTGACAACGGTAGGCCCCCGCCTTTTCTACGGGTGTGCGCAGTTGCGGCAACTCGTCGTCGAAGGTACCCTGACGCACATCGGGGCGTATGCTTTTTACGGTTGTGGAGCAAAACCCTAATCTTGCTTGTTTTTTAAACTTATCGACCCCTTTTCTTGTTTGGGAAGAACAACCCCTAAATAAGAAAAGAAATGAAACGTGTTTTTATCTTGGCCCTATCGCTCTTGGCCTGTTGTGCAGTGCTTCCGGCACAGAATTACAACAAAAAAGAGGTAAAGAGTTTGCAACAATTTCTCAATCAGCCGTCGGCCAAAGAGAAGCCCAACTATGCCCTCTTCAAACGTACCAATCTCAACGACCCTTCGACATGGGAAGGCGTCACTTGGGAGAATGGTCATGTGACTGTCATCGATTGGCGGGGAAGAGGCTTGGCCGGAGACCTTTCGCTCGACAACTTCACCCAATTACAGCGGGTCGATGTGACCGCAAACCAACTGACCACGCTTTCGGCCTCAGGTTGCAAGGCATTGACGAACATTGAGGCGGGGCGCAACAAACTTACCGGGATAAACCTCTCGGGCTGTACGGCTTTGCGGACATTGAATTGTTTTAAGAACCGCCTTTCCGACATCGACCTCTCCTCGTCGATGGGCATCGTGTCGCTCAATTGTGCCGACAATCTTTTTGTCGAACTTTCGGTGGCTCATGCCGACTCGTTGACCTCGCTCAATGTGCAGGGGTGTCATCTCGAATGGCTCTCGGTCGACAGTTGCACGCAACTCAAAAATCTGTATTGCGGATACAACCGCATTTCGGAGTTGCACCTCATCGATGTCCCGGCTCTCGAAACATTGAACATGGACAACAACAGCATTGCCCAATTCTACGCCTCGGGCCAGTCCAACCTGTATTATTTCTCGTGCAGCGGCAACAATATGTCGGTATTGAAAATGACAAACTGCGGAGCACTCTCGACGGTGGATTGTTCGTACAATAATCTTTCGTCGCTCGATTTTTCGGGTTCGAGCAATCTGACGACGGTCAATTGCTCCAATAACAACCTGACGCGTATCGATTTGAGCAATCTCCAAATGTTGCAGAATGTAGATTGCAGCCAAAACCAGCTGAGTATCATCGACGTCTCGTATTGTCCCAATCTTATGTCGCTCAATTTCAGGGGGAATCCGTTGGTAACCCTTTATACGATGGGCGATTACAACCTGCGTATGATTTCGGGTGTGTGGAGTTATTGAGTAGCGTGAAAAATTGGGAGATAGGAGTTTGTTCCGCTATTCAAAAAGACAGGCCGTCCATTTTTGGACGGCCTGTCGCATATAAGAAGGGTTGATTGCTTATCCGCGAATGGCTTTGATACCGGGAAGTTCGCGACCCTCGATGCATTCGAGCAGGGCGCCGCCGCCGGTCGATACATAGCTTACCTTGTCGGCCATGCCGAATTTGTTGATGCAGGCAACCGAGTCACCACCACCGATGAGCGAGAAGGCTCCTGCCGCGGTGGCATCGACGATGGCTTGTGCAATGGCACGCGAACCGGCTTCGAAGTTGGGGAACTCGAATACGCCGGCAGGACCGTTCCACAGAATGGTCTTCGACGATTTGATGACTTCGGCAAGTTTCTTGGCCGATTCGGGACCGAGGTCGAGGCCCATCCAGTCATCGGGTATTTCGCTGTTTTTGCAAGCCTTGGTTTGGGCATCGTTCGAGAAGCTGTCGGCGATGATGCAGTCGGTGGGCAATACGAGATTTACGCCCAACTCTTTGGCTTTGTTCATGATGCTGATAGCCGTTTCGAGCATGTCGTCTTCGCAGAGTGAAGTACCGATTTTTCCGCCCATGGCTTTGGCGAAGGTGTAGGCCATGCCACCGCAGATGATGAGGTTGTCGACTTTGCTCAGCAGGTTCTCGATGATGGTGATTTTCGACGAGACTTTCGAGCCACCGATGATGGCGGTTACGGGGTGTACGGGATTTTTCATCACTTTCTCTACGGCTTCAACCTCTTTCTGCATCAGGTAACCGAACATTTTGTTCTCGGGTGAGAAGTAGTCGGCGATGAGGGCTGTCGAAGCGTGAGCGCGGTGGGCGGTACCGAAGGCGTCGTTCACATAAACGTCGGCGAGGTCGGCGAGGTTTTTGGTGAATACCTTCTGGCTCTCTTTGACGGCTTTCTTGGCAGCGGCTTTTTCTTCGTCGCTGGCATCTTCGGCGAGTCCTCTGGGTTTACCCTCTTCTTCGGCATAGAAGCGGAGGTTTTCGAGAACGAGCACTTCACCCGGTTTCAGTTCGGCAACAGCGGCTTTTACGGCGTCGCCTTGGCAATCATTGACAAATTTGACGGGTTGTCCCAGCAGTTCGGAAAGGTGGTTGACGATGTGTTTGAGGGAGAATTTGTCTTCCGGACCTTTTTTTGGGCGTCCCAGGTGCGAGCCGATAATGATGCTGCCGCCATCGGCCAGGATTTTTTTCAGCGTAGGCAGAGCTGCGCGCATACGGGTATCGTCGGTGATATTCAAGTTCTCATCGAGAGGTACGTTGAAATCGACACGAACAAACGCCTTTTTACCGGCGAAATTGAAGTTGTCAAGTGTTTGCATATTCTTATCTTTTTAATGAGACTCTTTTTTCCTTTTTCGGCTGCAAAAGTATAAAATATTTTTGTTTTGAGTTATCAATTTGTTGCAAAACGGAGGCTTGATTTTAACTATTTTAGCACCTCGGCGTGCACCTTAATCCAATAACCCTTTTTGAGCCAGTAATGTTTCCATTTCCCGGCTGATTTTTTCGGCTTCGCGGCGTGCCGCCTCGGCAAAAGCCTCGCTCTTGTCGGCGTAGATGATGCCGCGTGAGGAGTTCACCAGCAGACCGCACCGGTCGTTCATGCCATATTGGGCCACCTCTTGCAGGCTGCCGCCTTGGGCTCCCACGCCGGGAACCAGCAGGAAGTGGTCGGGGGCGATGCGGCGCACGTCGGTGAAGAGCTTGCCCTGCGTGGCGCCCACGACAAACATCAGCTGGTCGTCGGTAGCCCAGGTTTGCGTGACGCGCAGCACCTTCTCAAAGAGGCGTTCGCCTTGTGCGTCGGTGGTGAACTGGAAGTCTTGCGACCCCTTGTTCGAGGTCAGTCCCAGCACGATGACCCAGTGTCCCTCGTAGTTGAGAAAGGGTTTCACGCTGTCTTCGCCCATGTAGGGAGCCACCGTTACGGCGTCGATGTCGAGGTGCTCGAAGAAGCTGCGGGCATACATTTCCGAGGTATTGCCTATGTCTCCGCGTTTGGCGTCGGCGATGATAAACTGGTCGGGGTGATTCTCTTTGAGGTAACGGACGGTTTTCTCAAAGGCTTTCCACCCTTCGAGGCCGAGGCTTTCGTAGAAGGCGAGGTTGGGCTTGTAGGCCACGCAAAAGTCGGCCGTGGCGTCGATGATGGCCTTGTTGAAGGCGAAGATGGGATCTTCTTCCGTCAAGAGATGTTGCGGTATCTTCTTGATGTCGGTATCGAGACCTACGCAGAGGAAAGATTTCTTGCGGCGGATATTCTCAAAAAGTTGTTGCTTGTTCATATGCGAAGAATGTTTATAGATGCTGTCGGTTAGAGTTCGCTTTCTTTCAGGCGTTCGGCATTTTCGGCCACGATGAGGTGGTCGATGCAGTCCTGTATGTCACCGTCCATGAAGGCGGAGAGGTTATAGATGGTGTAGTTGATGCGGTGGTCGGTGATGCGCCCTTGCGGATAGTTGTAGGTGCGTATCTTGGCCGAGCGGTCGCCGGTCGATACCATCGTCTTGCGTTTGCTGGCGATGTCGTCGATGTATTTCTGGTGTTCCTTGTCGTAGATGAAGGTGCGGAGGCGGGAGAGGGCCCGTTCCTTGTTCTTGGGCTGGTCGCGGGTCTCGGTACACTCGATGAGAATCTCTTCGACTTCGCCCGTGTTGGGATTTTTCCAGTTGTAGCGCAGCCGCACGCCCGACTCCACCTTGTTGACATTCTGTCCGCCGGCGCCGCCGCTGCGGAAGGTGTCCCACTTGATTTCGCCTTCGTTGATGACGACGTCGAACTCTTCGGCTTCGGGCAGTACGGCTACCGATGCGGCCGATGTGTGTACCCGTCCTTGGGTCTCGGTGGCGGGGACACGCTGCACGCGGTGCACGCCCGATTCGTATTTGAGGGTGCCATACACCTTTTGTCCCGATACTGAGCAGATGACCTCTTTGAAGCCGCCTGCGGCGCCTTCGCTGGCGCTCGATATTTCGAGTTTCCACCCTTTCATTTCGCAATATTTGGCATACATGCGGAAGAGGTCGCCGGCAAAGAGGGCGGCTTCGTCGCCGCCTGTCCCGCCGCGTATTTCGAGTATGGCGTTGCGGTCGTCCTGCGGGTCGGCGGGCACGAGCAGGAGTTTTATCTCCTCTTCGAGTGCCGGTATCTGGGCTTGGCTCTCGTCGAGTTCTTCACGGGCCATTTCCCGCATTTCGGGGTCGCTTTCGCTGTCGAGTATTTCGCGGGCTTCATCGATGTTTCTCAGCAGGCCGGCATAGCGTTTGCGGGCGTTGTCTATTTTTTCGAGGTCGCTGTATTCTTTGGTGAGTTTGGCAAAGCGTTTGCGGTCGTTGATGACTTCGGGGTCGGTGATAAGTGTGCTTACTTCCTGAAAACGCAATGACAAACCGTCTAACTTCTCTAATAATTTGTTGTCGCTCATAGATTGGCAATTTGAGCGCAAATATACAAAATCGTGACGGAACTTTTTGTATGACGCCGGTACAAATTCGACGCTATTCTTTCCTGTTTCCGAGATGAAGTGCCGGTGGTGGTCGTGCTTTCCCTCCCGATTATTCTTCTTCGTGGAATTTGTGCTTCTTGTTTCCGAACGTGAAACGGTAATTGATGGTGAGGCCGAATATGTTTCCCGTCTCGACCCGTGGACGGCTTATGTGCGATGTGTATTCGTATTCCGATTGTTCATATACCATGTCGTACGCATTTTTGAAAAACGGATTGTAGGCATACAGTATGAAGTTCCAGCTATTGATAGCGTATGCAACTTGCATATTGATTTGAAAATCCCGCGATGTGTAGACCGCCGTTGTGGGATCGAAATTCCTGCTCAGACAGACGCAATTCACGCTGGCCGAGAATCCTTTATACATAAATGTCGAATATCCGCCCGCAGCCACGACGTCGAGTGTGAAGTTTTTCCATAATGAGACGTTTAAATGACCGTACACGCCAGCCAATCCTACGGAAAATCGTTGGGGTATGATGTCGTATTGTATATTCAGTCCATATTGTTGTGTCGCGGAAATTTTTCCGTTCTCTTTTTGTTTGATAAAAATTTGTCGCTCTCCGATAAAATCGACTTTGTCATAAATGATATGGGAATATCCGTGGACTTGCAGGTGTGGCATTATCGATAACCGCCCGTGTGTCCAAGTGTAGCTGATCTGGTTTTTGAATGACCAGACGTTTTTTAAATCGGGATTTCCTCTTCTTACCATGTATTCATTTTCCTTGTATTCGGGGGTGGTCATGTCGGATACATCGGGTTGTGTGCTGCGGAAGGTGGATTTTATCCTCAGGTTGTGTGCTTTCCGGGTATAGGTGAGTTGGAAAAACGGTATGAACTGGTGCTCGACGGTTGTGCTCTTCTCTGTGCGCGAGAAGGATAGCTGTTCGGCCAGGCGGACTTGCAAACTCAACTTGTTTTTTATTTTGTAGTTATAGGTGGCATACAGCCGCGTGTAGCCCCGGCTCAGAAAGACGTTCGATGCGCTACCTTCCCGAGTGTTGCGACTGTCGGTGCGGGTGAAGTCCTGATAACCTTCCACACTGAGCGAAGAGCGGTTTTTGAACGTTTTACTGTAATTGGCCTTGAAACTGGTGTGCCAGCTTTTCTCGTCGGTGGCATTGTTGTAGGTCGATGATGTCTCGTCGTCGGTGCGGTAGGCATACCAGCGTTTGTAATGGTTGGTGCCCCGGTTGCCATACCACTCCAACCGCACCTGCTGCTCGTTTTTCAGTACACGGTTATACCGCATTCTCACGGCGGGCAGGAGGTCGAGTGTGTGGGTCTTTTCCTGTCGGGTATAATTTTTTGTGTCGTTGCTGAACGTTTCGCGACTCCATGTGTCGCGCTCTTCCATCGTCCGGTTCATGCGGAGCGAGGAGTAGAAGGTCTGCTGCTTGTCTTTGTAGAGGTAGTTGAAATAGCTGCTGAGGTCGTTGGCGTTCTCGTCCGACGGGAGAGCCTCGGTCGTATTTACAACGACACGCTCGGGAAATGTGTAGGTGGTTATCGTGTAGTCTTCGTTGTGATTACGCGCATGGGTATATTGGTCCGAAACAGAGAGGGCAAACTCCGATTTGTCTTGGAAGTATTGAGCCGTTCCGCGACCGCTGCCGTAAGGACGGTTCAGTTGTTGTTTCCCGTTGAAGGCCACAGCTCCGGCATAGTCGCGCTCTTTCAATATATAGTCGAGTACGACATCGGCTTCGGGGTAATCGGGTAGACCGTTGGGGTAGAAGTCCACCCGTTTGATGTCGCGCGGGTTCAGCGTGTTGATTTCTTCTTCCGACGCCTCCATGCCGTTGATGCAGAAAAAGATGTCTTGGTCCATATAGGTGGGGGCCGACTGGAATGTCTGTGTTCGCACTCCCGGTATCATGAGGGCGGCCAAGGCGCTGTATCCGTCGTAGGCGTGGCGCATTTGTTCGCGGGTGGGGTAGACCATGGTCTTCTCCTCGGTGCTTACCGTCTGGCTGCCCACGACGGTAACTTCTTGCATGAGTATGGCGTTTGTGCTCAGTGTGATGTCGCCGAGCCGTATGAGCTTTTCGTCGGTCGGGTTCAGTACGAGGGTCATCTCTTTGTAGCCGATGTAATTGATGCGCAGGAGATGTGTCTGTCTCTTTGCCGGCAGTTCCAGTGTAAAATTGCCTTGGCTGTCGGTTGTCGTGTTTGCGATGAGTAGGCTGTCGGCCTCGTAGCAGCGTATGGTTGCCCCGATGAGGTCGTAGCGCTTTTCGTCTTGCAGGTGCCCTTCGATTTCGATGCTCGCCTCTTGGGCCGAGAGGGGAAAGGTGAGTAAAAAAATGCAGCAGAGAAACGCCGGTATGAATCGTATCATGGTATCCTTTATGGGTCGGTTGAATAAATGTTTTGTCGTTTGACGTGTCGGATACCGAAAAGGTTACAACGGCTCTTCGGAATAATAAAAAACGGCGTTGCCTTTTGTGGGGCAACGCCGTGGTAAAGTGGCGGAAGTCGGTTCTTGTTATTTGTTCTCCTTCTCTTCGCTCTCCTTGGTTTTGACGGACAGGTCGACGGGGTGGGCGACCTTTTCGGGGAGCAGGGCGATGTCGAGCACCTCTCTGATGTCGTGGACATAGTGGAACTGCAATCCTTTGAGGTAACTGGGCTTGATGTCCTCGATGTCTTTGCGGTTTTCGTCGCAGAGAATGATTTCTTTGATACCGGCACGTTTGGCGGCCAGTATCTTTTCCTTGATACCGCCCACGGGCAGCACCCGGCCCCGCAAGGTGATTTCGCCCGTCATGGCCAGGTGGGCGCGCACCTTGCGCTGGGTAAACGACGAGGCGATGGAGGTCACCATGGTGATGCCGGCCGACGGGCCGTCCTTGGGTATGGCTCCTTCGGGGACGTGTATGTGCAGGTTCCAGTGGTCGAACACCTGACTGTCGATGCCCAGTTCGTCGGCGTGGGCCTTGACATATTGCAGGGCGATAATGGCCGACTCTTTCATGACATCGCCCAGATTTCCCGTGAGGGTGAGTTTCTCGCCTTTGCTGCGGCTGAGGCTCGACTCGATGTAGAGAATTTCTCCGCCCACGGCCGTCCAGGCCAGGCCCGTGACCACTCCGGCATAATCGTTCCCTTCGTAGCGGTCGCGAGTGTATTCTTTCATGCCGAGATATTCGGTCAGGCTGTCGACCTGCAACTCGTGTTCCCACTCTTCGTCGGCCGCTTTTCTACGAGCCACCTTACGCATGACCTTCGCGATTTTCTTGTCGAGCTCGCGCACGCCCGATTCGCGGGTGTAGGAGTCGATGATGGCGGCCATCGTTTTCTTGGGAATGTCGATGTCGTCTTTGCTCAACCCGTGCTCTTCGAGTTGCTTGGGCACAAGGTGGCGCCGGCCAATCTCGATTTTCTCCTCCTGAATATATCCCGAGACCTCGATGAGCTCCATGCGGTCGAGCAGGGGGCGGGAGATGGTGTTGAGGTTGTTGGCCGTGGCGATAAAGAGTACCTTGGACAAGTCGTAGTCGATGTCGAGGTAGTTGTCGTGGAAGGCGTTGTTCTGTTCGGGGTCGAGCACTTCGAGCAGCGCCGATGCCGGGTCGCCCTTGAAGTCGTTGCCTATCTTGTCGATTTCGTCGAGGACGAAGACAGGGTTCGACGACCCCGCTTTCTGTATGCCTTGAATGATGCGGCCGGGCATGGCTCCGATGTAGGTGCGGCGGTGTCCGCGTATCTCGGCCTCGTCGTGCAGACCACCCAGTGAAACCCGCACATACTTGCGGTTCAAGGCTTCGGCAATCGACTTGCCCAGCGAGGTTTTTCCCACTCCCGGAGGGCCGTAGAGGCAGATGATGGGCGCCTTCATGTCGCCGCGCAGTTTCAGTACGGCAAGATGCTCGATGATGCGTTCTTTGACTTTTTCGAGACCGTAGTGGTCCTTGTCGAGTTGACGTTGGGCGTTTTTGAGATTGAAGTTGTCGGCCGTGTATTCGCACCAAGGCAGGTCGGTGAGCGTTTCGAGGTAGTTGTACTGTACCGAGAAGTCGGGCGACTGCGGGTAGAGACGTTCCAACCGGCGCAACTCCTTGTCGAAGACCTCCTGCACCTCTTTGCTCCATTTCTTTTGGGCGGCTTTTTGCGTGAGCTCTTCGATGTCCTGCTCCTGACTGTTGCCTCCCAGTTCGTCCTGTATGGTTTTTATCTGTTGTTGCAAGAAATGTTCCCGTTGCTGCTGGTTGATGTCGGCTCGGGTTTTCGATTGGATATCGGCCTTTATTTCGAGCAACTTGGCCTCTTTGCGCAGGGCGGCATAGAGGGCGAAGGCCCGTTCCTTTATCGTGGCGGCATCGAGAAACTCTTGCTTTTGTTGGGGCGTGAAAGGTATGTTGGTACACAGGAAATTGACCAGATAGAGCATATTTCCCATGTTGCGGAGGGCAAAAATCAGTTCGCGGGGCGGCTCGGCCATCGATTTCAGCACATCGAGCGTAATATCTTTCAAGGCGTCGAGCAACGCTTCAAACTCTTTGTCGTTCTCGGCGGGGAGCACTTCGGGGTGAAGCGAGATGTTGCCTGTGATATAGGGGTAGAACGAGGTTATTTCGTCGAGGTGAAAACGCTGTTTCCCTTGCAAAATTACCGTCGTGTTGCCGTCGGGCATTTCCAGTATCTTGACGATTTCGCCCAGCGAACCGACCGTGTAGAAGTCGTCGATGTCGCTCGGGTCATCGTTATACATGTCTTTCTGACAGACAACGCCTATGAGGTGTTTTTTCCGTGCGGCTTCACGCACAAGTCGCAACGATTTCTCCCTTCCCACGGTGATGGGAAGCGTCACGCCGGGAAAAAGCACCATGTTGCGCAATGGCAGAATGGGCAGATTCGTTTCGTTGAGACCCGGACATTCGATATCGGGTGAACCATCGATCTCGGCAAAGATGGTGCCGATGCTGGTATTCTCGTCGGTATCAAAAAAGAGGTTCTTATCAGATGAAAGCATAGTTTGTCGTATTTGTCATTTTGTCAGATTGCGGCTTGTTTTAGCACTTGACTGCCTCATGTAGCAGGTCTTATTTTATACTGCAATTGACGTGCCAAAGTTAATGATTCTTTATCGACTATGGATATTATTATATATTTTTGTTTATTTGCCGACCGAAAACTCTTCCCGACATGAGCAATCCCTATTTCCGATTCAAACAGTTTACCGTGTGGCATGACCGTTGTGCCATGAAGGTGGGAACCGATGGCGTGTTGTTAGGAGCCTGGTGCGATGTCGCCGCGTCGCATCGCATTCTCGACGTCGGTTGTGGTACCGGACTTATTGCCCTCATGGTGGCCCAGCGCACGGCTGGCGACGTGACCGTCGATGGCCTGGAAATCGATGCGGAAGCGGCCGGGCAGGCTGCCGAGAATGTTGCCCGTTCGCCGTGGAGCGACAGGGTGTATGTCACGAAGGCCGACTTCCTCGATGTCGTTGCCGCCGGTGCGGCACCCCGTTATGACCTGATTGTCTCCAATCCGCCCTATTTCGAGCACTCGCTCCTTCCCGAGGACGAGGCTCGTCTCACGGCCCGGCATACCGAACGGCTCACCTATGCCGCTTTGCTGCAAGGGGCTGCCGATTTATTGCTCCCCGAGGGGCGGGTGGCACTTATTTTTCCCGCATCGCTCTATCCTGCGGTCAATGCCCAAGCCCGGCGCTACGGCCTTTATCCCCGCCGGCTTACCTGGGTGAGCGGTCGTGCCGGATTGCCGCCCAAGCGGGTGATGGTCGAGTGGAGTCGGGAGGCAGCCTCCATATGCGAGGAATCGCATCTTGCCATCGAGACCGCCCCTTTGCAATGGACGCCCGAATATAAGGCGCTCACACGCGATTTCTATTTGCAGTTGTAGAACAAAGAAGAGGGCTCGTATGTGTCACGAGCCCTCTTCTTTTTGCCAGGGAAACGGCCATTACTTGATATTCTCCCGCATGGCGGTGAGGTATTGTTGCATGGCCGCACTGTCTTTGCGCGTGACGATGTCTTGTAGCTTGGCCAGATTTTCCTGAATCTTTTCCAGTTGCTCGCTGGTGTGCGGGTTGAAAAGAATTTCGGTAATCAGGTAATCATCTTCCGAGAAGAGGCCCCGGGCGATGTTCATGTGTTTCTTGAACGTGGTACCGGGAGCGTCCTGGTGCTTCATAATCGAGGCAAACACCATGGTCGAGGCAAACGGTATCGAGAGCGAGTAGGCTATCGTCTCGTCGTGCTGCTTGAAGGTGTACTCGAAGATGTTGAGATGCAGCCGGCTATACAGGTCTTTGAAAAAGACTTTGCCCAAATGATTCGACTCGGTAATGATGATGGTGTTTTCCTCAGACAAGTTGCTCAGGTTGGCAAACGTGGGACCGAACATGGGGTGGGTCGACACAAACGGACGTTTCACCTTGGCATAGAACTCGGGCAGACCGGTTTTGACCGAGGCGATGTCCGATATGATGCAACTCTCGGGGATATGGGGCAAAACCGCTTCGAACGCCGGAATCGTGTATTTCACGGTGGCGGCGTTGATGAGCAGTTCGGGCTTGAACGCCTCGATTTCCTCCATCGTTGTCATGCGTTGGGTGTTGAAGGTGAAACGCAAGCGTTGAGGGTCGGTGTCGTATATGCCCACTTCGTGCTCGAAACTGAGTACATCGGCAAAGAACGAGCCCATTTTGCCGGCACCCAAAATCAATATCTTCATTTTTCGGTTCCTTTTCACTTATTTGTTGATGATGACCATTTGTTGGCGTATCGACTCTTCGTGGATAGCCGCCAAGATGGTTTGCATAAATTCTCCGTCCATATCCATGTCCTGGGCTTGACTGACCCGTTTGCTGAGGATTTCGTCATATCGGGCTGTCTGCAAGACGGGCATGTCGTGTTCTTTCTTGTATTGGCCGATTTCGCGTGATACGCGCATGCGTTTGGCCAACAGGTCGAGCAGTTGGTTGTCGAGTTCGTCGATTTGACGGCGCAATTCGTTGAGGTTTTCTGTGCTTTGTGAGGTTTCGCGTACGATGAGCATGTCGAGAATGTAGGCTAATACATCGGGTTTTACTTGTTGTGAGGCGTCGCTCCATGCGTTGTCGGGGTTGCAGTGCGACTCGATGATGAGACCGTCGAATCCAAGGTCCATGGCCTGTTGGCTGAGCGGAGCGATGAGGTCTCTTTTCCCGCCGATGTGGCTGGGGTCGCAGATGATGGGCAGGTTGGGGAAACGCCGGCGCAACTCGATGGGAATGTGCCATTGCGGCAGGTTGCGGTAGATGCGTTTGTCGTAGGCGCTGAACCCGCGGTGTATCACGCCGATTTTGCGGATACCGGCATTGTAGATGCGCTCTACTGCACCTATCCACAATTCGAGGTCGGGATTCACGGGATTTTTGATGAAGATGGGAATGTCGACTCCTTTCAGGGCATCGGCGATTTCCTGCATCGAGAAGGGGTTGGCCGCGGTGCGGGCTCCTATCCACAGAATGTCGACACCGTATTTGAGGGCTTCAAACACATGGTATTGGTTGGCCACTTCGGTGGCGACATACATGCCGGTTTCTTCTTTTACGCGTTTGAGCCAGGGTAGCCCCACGGTTCCCACGCCTTCGAATCCTCCCGGTTTGGTGCGAGGTTTCCATATCCCGGCACGGAATATCTTGATGCCTTGTGCGGCCAGCTGTTTGGCCGTTTCAAGTACTTGTTCTTCGGTTTCGGCACTGCATGGACCGGCAATGACGAGCGGGCGTTTGTTTTCGATTCCCGGTAAAGTAATCGGTTCGAAATTCATGATTGTGTCAGCCATATTTTTGATGTTTTTTTGATTATTGACAAATGTGTTTTTTGATGCGTTCGAGCGATTCTTCCAGCTCCTTTTTGTCGGCACAGAGGGAGATGCGCACATAGCGCTCGCCTTGACTGCCGAATATGATGCCGGGCGTGATGAAGACGTGTGCATCGTAGAGTACCTTGTCGGCCAATTCGGTGCAACTGCTCATCGAGTCGGGTATTTTGGCCCAGAGGAACATGCCCCGTTGTCTGGGGTCGAACGTGCAACCCAGTGACTTGGCAATCTGTTCGGCTATCACACGGCGTTCGCGGTAGACGATGTTGTTGCCTTCATACCACGAAGCGGGCAGTGACAGCGAGTGGGCGGCTGCTTCTTGCATGGGACGGAACGTCCCCGAGTCGATATTGCTCTTGACCCGTAACACCCACGATACGAATTGGGCGTTCGAGGCCAGCATGCCCACGCGCCAACCCGGCATGTTGTGCGATTTGCTCATCGAGTTCATTTCGATGCAAATATCTTTGGCACCCGGTACCGAGAGCAGGCTCAGCGGCGTGTCGTTGAGGATGAAACTGTATGGGTTGTCGTTGACGATGATGATGCTGTGGCGCATGCCGAAGTCGACCAGCTTTTCGAACAGCTCGCGAGAGGCCGGAGCTCCGGTCGGCATGTGCGGATAGTTGACCCACATAAGTTTTACGCCCGAGAGGTCGCATTTTTCGAGGGCTTCGAAGTCGGGCTGCCAGCCGTTCTCTTCGCGCAGCTCGTAGGGAATGATGCGGGCTTCGGCCAAGCGGCTCACCGAGGTGTAGGTGGGGTAGCCGGGGTTGGGTACCAGCACGCTGTCGCCGGGGTTGAGAAATGCCAGGGAGATGTGCAGAATACCCTCTTTTGAACCGATGAGCGGTTGTATCTCGGTCGCCGGGTCGAGCTCTACGTCATACCATCTCTTATACCAGTCGGCAAATGCCTTTCGCAGTTCGGGAATACCCACATAGGGTTGGTAGCCGTGGGTATTGTCTTTGCGGCTCTCGCGGCAGAGTGTCTCTATCGTTTCGGGGTGGGGCGGACGGTCGGGACTGCCGATGCCGAGACTGATGACATTCAGCCCCCGGGCATTCATCTCGGCGACTTCTTTCAATTTTTTCGAAAAGTAGTATTCGCTGACCTGGTTCACCCGATTGGCCGGTGTGATGTTACAGGTTGTTTTTTGATTCGGCATATTCTCCAAGTATTTTAAGTTCTTTGATCAGGGGGGTGATGGCATCGACGGCCTGGCGATAACGCAGGCGGTCTTCATACACGACATCGATGTAGAATTGGTATTCCCATTCACGACCGATGATGGGCAGCGACTGTATTTTGGTCAAATTCATTTTATAGAACGACAGTATCGAGAGCACTTGTGACAGGCTGCCTTCGGTGTGCGGTAGGGTAAATACGAGACTGGCTTTGTTGCAAATCTTATCCTTGCGCAACTCGTCGGCATGCCAGCGGTTGGCGATGACCAGGAAACGGGTGGAGTTGTGTTTGTTGGTTTCGATGCCTTCTTCCAAGATTTTCAGGCCATACATGGCGGCCACGTCTTTCCCGCAAATGGCGGCGTGCCCGTGAAGTTTGTTCTTGAAGATGTCTTCGGCACTTTTGGCCGTGTCTTCGGCCTCCACGGCTTTTATCTCGGGGTGGGCATTGAGGAATTCCCGGCACTGCATGAGGGCGATGGGGTGGGAGCTGACTTCGTGAATGTCTTTCCAGTCATCTTCGGGCAGACACATGATAGAGTGCGAGATGTGCAACCGGGCTTCCCCTATGATTTGCGAATCGCTTTCGCGCAGCAGTTCGTGGTTTTGCAGCAAGCTGCCGGCAATGGTGTTTTCGATGGCCATCAGGCCGATGACCGTGTCGTCTTTCTTTATGGCGGTGAAAATGTCCTCGAAGCGGGCACAATAGAGAATTTCTATTTCTTCTCCGGCAAAGTAGCGATGAGCGGTTATATCGTGAAAGGACCCTTTGGCTCCTTGTATGGCTATGCGTTTCATAATCTGTGTTTTTGGTCGTAAAAAAAATTCCCACTCTTCCGTGTCAGAAGGTGGGATAACATATCATCGAGCTTTTGAGGCATGTGCGATTGCCTCCCACCTTGACGCATTGGTGCATAAAGTAGAAAAAATAAAAGCCGTAAAATCGTACAAATAAATTTTTCATATTTCCGTATATTAAAAAATCCCGTCTTGTGAACGGGATTTCTTTATTTCGTAAATTGTCAGCCATACAGAATCCCGTTTTTACTTATTGTTAAAGTAAAAATAGAAAAAATAGGTATGACCAAAACAATGTTTCATTTCGTTTGTCTTTAATACGGCAACAAAGATATGAAAAAGTAGGAAAAGAAAAAAGTATTTTGCGATTTTTTTTGTCAAAAAGAAAAATAAAACTTCGTCCTGTGGTAAAACTGTAAAACGAAACGCGAAAATTCTGCCTATTTTCCTTCCGTGGCCATAAGCCCCTTTTGTCGCAAATAGGTTTGTATCGCAGAATATGCGTATATTTGTGGGGAATAAATACTGTGTCTTATGAAAAAATTTCTTCAAGAGTTCAAAACATTCGCCATGCGGGGAAATGTAATCGACATGGCTGTCGGCGTCATTATAGGAGGAGCTTTCGGCAAGATTGTCTCTTCATTGGTTTCCGATATCATCATGCCGCTCATCGGAGTGCTCATCGGCGGGGTCGATTTCCAAAATTTGAAGTGGACTTTTCGCTCCCCTTCCATGGGAGAGGGAATGCCGCTCCGTGAAGTGACGGTAAATTATGGCAATTTCATACAGGTGACATTTGATTTCCTGATTATCGCTTTTTCGATATTCCTTTTTGTCAAACTCATGACCCGTTTTTCCCGTAAAAAGGCAACTCGTGAAGCAGCCACCCAGGCGGCTCCGGCTCCGGTCGTCACTGACGAGGTGAAGTTGTTGCAGGAGATTCGCGACCTCTTGAAGGAGAATGCGCGTAAATAATGAATGCACTTCCCGGCAAATGTTGAAAATTTCGGCACATATACGTTTGGTGTGCAAATAAATCTTTATCTTTGGGGAAAAATAGGAAATATTATGAATGCGGCACGCGAATCGATGTTGAAATTAATTATGGAGGCCTTCTGCGAGGCAATAGAAAAGGCAAAAGACGATTCTGCCTATTCTTTGACCGATATGTATGTGGGCTTTAAGCCCGAAGACCTTTCCCTCTCGTTCTATGACGACAACGATGTCTTGTTGCAGCAGATTACCCTCGACGAGAGCGAGGAACTCAAAGAAAGTGCCGAAGAGCCATCGTCGGAGTTGATAGCACTCCTGCGCCAGGCGTTAGATGCCCCCGAGGTCGATGCGGCATTCGGCTCGCTCGATACGGTGGCCCCGGTTTCGGTCGTGCTTATCAATGAAGACAAGGAGCCGGCGTGCGAGTTGAAAACGTTCGATAATGAAATGCTTTTCCTCGAAGATGATATTCTGAAAAAAATGGGACAGGAGTTGGACGAGTTTTTCGAGCAACTGATGTCCGATGTCAAATAATAATAGCCGCTTTGGCATAGAAAGAAAAAGAGAAAGGGGCCGCATCTGCGGTCCCTTTCGTGTTTTGAAATTTTTCCCCCGAGCTTCTATCCCTGTTCAGAAGCTGAAAAAGCCCAATGGCTGTTTGTTGCTGACATACCATTCACCGTCTTGTTCATCACAATAGATGTGATGTTCGCAGGCAAGCCAGCCGATAGCTGCAAAGAAGTCTTTGTCCGACAACGAAAGCAGCCTTTTTACGCGATTGGCCGTGATGGAATAGGTCCCTTCCAGGATATGCCATATACGACCTGCATTTACTGCAATATCCAACGCTTTCATCATGTTGGGATTAAATTTCGTCCTAAATGTAGGTGTTTAAAGTTATAATTCAAAATAAATTTGTCCGAAATCTTGTTCATATTGTCGTATTTTTGTTCCTTTTATATCTATTTCACATCGATGTGGAAATTTTCTTTGGGGAAAGGCGGGAAACCCCGAAGGGCAATCAGCCAAAAAGCGTTTCGGCAAAAAGCCAATATAGAAGGAGCAGGATGGCCAAGAAAATGGCAATGCCTGTTCCTATTTTTTTAGAAGTGGGTGTTTTCATTTTTCTGTCGTGGAGTGTTGGGTTTTCTCCTATAACACTCCCGACAGATGGAATGTTTTTATCTTAGGCGTCGAGTTGCTACTTGTTCCAAATGTCCCAGCTGGCGTAGGCTTGCAAGAGGAGCATTTCGAGCCCGTTTTTGGTGGCGGCTCCGTGTGCAGCGCATTTTTCGAGGAAAAGAGTGGTCTCGGGGTTGTATACCAAGTCATAGGCCAAATGCCGAGAAGTGAGAGCCTCATAAGGTATGTTGGGGCTGGCGTCGGTTTGGGGGTACATGCCCACCGGTGTCGCGTTTACGATGATTTGGTATTCCCCCATGAGTTGGGGAGTCAGGTCGTCGTATGTGAGCACGCCTTCCCGGGCTGTGCGTGAAACCAGCTGCGGTTCGATGCCCAGGGAGAGAAGTCCGTACCACACGGCTTTCGAGGCGCCGCCCGTACCCAATACCAATGCCTTATGGTGGTATTCCTTGATATAGGGGCGAATCGATTCGGTAAACCCGATGATGTCGGAGTTATATCCTTTGAGTACCACTTTGTCTTTGTCGTGAATGACCTTTACCACGTTTACGGCACCGATCATCTGTGCGGTTCCGTCCATTTCGTCGAGAAGCGGAATGATACTTTCTTTATAGGGTATGGTCACATTCAGCCCGCATAATTCGGGAGTCTCTTCGACAACCAGTCTCAAATCTTCGATGCGATCGAGTTCAAAGTTCCGGTATTCGGCCGGTATTTTCTCGTTTTCAAATTTCTCGTTGAAGAAATTGCGGGAAAAAGAATGCGCAAGGCGGTATCCCACAAGTCCGTACACATGATTGGCATTTTCCATAATTAACCTCTGTATTTAGCTGTTTTCAATATATTCAGTGCATTGTTTTCTCTCCACAAGGCCGGGAGGTCGCTGCGACTTTGACGCATATATTCCGAGACGATGCGCCACCCGACGTAGCGGCCGGCCTGTCCCGGCGATTCTTGGGTGAACGGCGCGGTGAACGGGGCGGGAGAGAGGTACTGTCCGATGAGAAAGCGGTCGGTCGCGTAGAGATTTTTTTCTTGTAAAAGTCGGTTCCACATGCGGCTCTCGTTTTCGCGACACCATTGCATCTCTTTGGGGGAGTATCCCATCAACCGTTCGATGGGGGTGTCGGGAAGTATTTGTTGCAGACAATAGATGATTTTCCCTTCATAGACCAGTTCCTGCAATAAGGTTGAGGGGGAGTCCCCGACAAACGGGTGACGGGTGTAGAGAATGACCCGCACGACGTCGGGAACGATGTATTCCCGGCTTTTCCGGGGTAATTGGTAGGGGTTGAAAATCGCCCGATAGGGGGCGAAATCGGCTCCCAGGTAGTGGTCGAGTGAAATCGACAGGAGGGTGTCGATGTTCACGATTTGCTGTTGCAATCCCGAGACATGCCCGTAAAGTTGTGTCGGGAGCATATCGTCGGGCAAGAGCCTTTTGTAGCGGGTGAAGGCTTGTGACAGTCCGGTTTCAATGTCACGGGTTTCGGCATAGCAGCTGTCAACGCTTTGGCCCAACATGCGCATGTCGGGCTGCGAGAGGCGTAGCGCGAGTTTTGTTTTTGCCGACGGGTCGTCGGGCGAAAGGGCTAAAATCTCCGATAAATAGAGCGCGTGGAAGAGGTGATGCCGGTCGAGAAAATCGTGCTCGCTGGCCGTGTCGGTCGTTTGCAGGTAGGTTGCCAGTTCCCGGTCATATCGCGTGAGAAGGAGTGGGCGCGGGTCATGCTTCACTTGCCGGCAAGCGGTCAGCAAGGAGATAAACCCGAGAAAAATGGCCATGCGCTTCATAAGAAAACCTGCTCTTCCACAAAGATATATGCAACAAAGGTAATGCAACTATCGCCGAAATGCAAGAGTTTCCCGCTTCCTGCCCGAAAAAATATTTCTCTTTTCGGCAATTTATACCCTTGTTATTACTCGTGAAGCAGGAGAAGGCCCCCGGTTTTCCCTAAAATATCTCGGGAACATAGGGCGAGCATGACTTTTTTCCTCTTTGGTGATTCTATATTTATAATAGAAAACGTGTCAGCTTCTCAAATTTTCGTATCTTTGTCGAGGCATAATGCCGGAAATTATGCTTTTCGATAAATCTTTGCTCATTGAGACAACGCATGAAGAATACTTGGTTTATCTGTGTCGTGACCTTGGTCGCAGCTCTCTTTTTCTCGTCGGTCGTCGAGGCAAAAGACAAGTTTGTCGTTGTTATCGATGCCGGTCATGGCGGGAATGACCCGGGAGCCGTGGCCAATCGCCTCAAAGAAAAAAACATCAATCTCGACATCGCCTTGAAACTCGGAAAGATGATTCAACGCAACTGTTCCGATACCAAAGTGATATACACGCGCAGTAAAGATGTCTTTGTCACGTTGAAGGGCCGCACCGAAATAGGCAACAAGGCAAAGGCCGATCTTTTTATCTCGATACACACCAACTCCGCCAAAAACACCTCGGCACGCGGTACCGAGACCTATATCTACGGTCTGGAACAGGCCGATATAAATATGGAGGTGGCCAAACGCGAAAACTCGGTGATTCTTCTTGAAGAGGATTATACGACCACTTACCAAGGATATGACCCCAACTCGGTCGAGTCGTTTATCATGTTCGATTTTCAACAAAACAAATATTTCGAGCAGAGTATTCACTTCGCCTCGATGGTGCAAGACCAGTTCCGAATCCTGGCGAAACGTCCCGATCGCAGTGTGCGCCAACAAAACCTGCTGGTGTTGCGGCTGTCGTCGATGCCGAGCATCTTGGTCGAGGTAGGATACATCAGCAATGCTTCCGACGCCGCATATCTTTCCAAAGATGCCAATCGGGCCAAGTTGGCCGAGTCGATATACCGCGCTTTTGTCTCTTACAAGGACGAGTGGAACCGCAAGAATCTCTCTCGACATGTAGAGGTCGGCTCAACGACGCCGAGTTCGGGTACCACCTACAAAATACAGCTGATGGCTTCGAAAAAGAAGTTGTCGCTGCAAGACCCTTGTTTCAAGGGATTATCGCCCGTTTCCTATTATGTGGAGAACGGGTGGTACAAATACACCTATGGAGAGGCGTCAACGAAGGAGGCACTGGCCGGGAAACTGTCCCAAGCCAAACGCTATTTTAAAGACGCCTATATCGTGACGTTCAAAAACGGGAAGAAACAATAAAGTAACACAGATACATCAATCATACTGATATGAAAAAATATTTCTCAAAAGAGGTGAAGATTGCCATCTCGGTTATCGTGAGCGCCGTTATACTTTACTTTGGTATCGAATTTCTGAAAGGCATCAATCTGATGCAGCCCTCGAACTACTATTATATAAAGTATGACAACGTGGCAGGACTAACCGTGTCGACACCCGTAACGGTCGACGGTTTCAAAGTCGGGTTGGTGCGCAGTATCGACTATGACTATGAAACCTATCAAGGGGCAGTCGTTGAAGTGATGCTCGATAAGAAGTTGCGTATTCCCGAAGGTAGTAAAGCCGTGCTGCAAGCCGACCTGTTGGGAACGGTCACGCTCACATTGCAATTGAACAAGTATGTATCGACCTATTGCTCGCCAGGAGATTATCTGGTAGGAGAGTCTGATGCCGGTCTTATGAATAATGTCGAGGAAGAACTTTTGCCTTCGTTGGCAGCCTTATTGCCTAAAATCGACAGCTTGCTTGATGGATTGAACGGGGTTGTGCGTTCGCAGGAGTTGAATAAGACCTTGACCAATGTCGCCCAGATTTCTGATGAGTTGCGTGTGGCATCGCATCATATTTCGACTTTACTGGCCGATACCGTCCCGGCGATTGTTTCCGATGTAAAACGCATTACACACAACCTCGATGGCCTTACGGCCGAGCTCTCCCAGTCGAACATCAAGCAGACCATTGCACATATCGACGGGGTGGTCGCTTCGGTCGATACGCTCATGGCCAAGTTGCATCAGCCCGATAATACGGTCGGTGCGTTGCTCACCGACCGTGCGCTTTACGATGCGCTCAATCGTTCTGTGACCAGTGCCGATTCGCTTTTGATTGACTTGCGCCTCAACCCCAAACGCTATGTCCATTTCTCTCTCTTCGGAGGTAAGAAATAATAGTTTTGTTATTTAGATTGATTATAAATAATAAATAAAGGTCCGATTTTTTTTTCGTATCTTAAAAACACCTTGATTTAAGGTGTTTTTTCGCATTTATGAAGAATGCTTGTAAAAGGGATAAAAATGCGGAAATAAAATTATATATCTGACAATCAGTGAAGTATCAAAATATTTTTTGCCTTCTTTTGAGAAAAAATGGCCGAAATATAATTGGCTAACCTACAATAGATTGAAATGTTTTTGAGATACGCAACAAAAAAACGATTTTATTTTTCAAAAAAGAAATTCAATCTTTGTATTCGACTTCTACGATAGAATTAAGAAACCATGAGTTTAGATTACGTCTCCTTGTGGGACCGCTGTCTGGCCATTATCAGAGACAATGTATCGGAAGGACATTACAGAACTTGGTTCGAGCCGATACATGCCGTGAAATACTCCGATAATGAGTTGACGGTGCAAGTCCCGACACAATTTTTTTATGAGTATCTTGAAGAACACTTTGCCGATATCCTTCAACATACTTTGCTGCGTGTATTCGGTCCCGGTATACAATTGATGTATAGCATATCGGTTGTAAAGGAGCCCGAAGAAACGACACAACTCCCGTTGCATGGTTCCCGTTCACAGAAGTCGCCCAAAGGTATTACCGAGCCTACTCAGATAGCCGACCCCTTCAAGCAACCCGATTACAAGGAACTCGACTCGCAGTTGAATCCCTATTATAGTTTCGACAACTATTTTTCGGGTTCGAGCAACATGTTGGCACGCTCGGCCGGTGAGGCTGTCGCTCAAAATCCGGGCAAAACGGCATTCAATCCCCTTTTCCTCTATGGCGAATCGGGTGTGGGCAAGACCCACTTGGTGCAAGCCATCGGAGCCAAGGCCAAAGCCTTGAATCCCAAGGCCCGTGTGCTCTATCTCTCTTCGCATCTTTTCCAAGTGCAGTATACCAATGCCGTGCGCAACAATGCCGTGAATGATTTTATCAACTTCTACCAAAGCATCGACGTGCTGCTCATCGACGATATTCAGGACTTGGTGGGGAAGACCGCTACTCAGAATACCTTTTTCCACATCTTCAACCATCTGCACCAGACGGGGAAACAACTGGTGCTTACTTCCGACCGTCCCCCGGTATCGCTCGAAGGCATGGAAGAGCGCCTTCTGACCCGTTTCAAATGGGGGCTTTCGGCCGAGGTGGAGCGTCCCGACTATGATTTGAGAAAGAATATCCTTCTCAACAAGTTGAAAAAAGACGGTATTGTCATCGCACCCGAGGTGGTCGATTATATCGCCCGCAATGTCTCCAATAGTGTGCGGGAGTTGGAGGGTATCGTCGTTTCGCTGATGGCGCGTTCGATTATCTTGAAAAAAGAAATCTCGGTCGAGATGGCCGAATGCGTGCTGGCGTCGAGTATCCAATTGAAGAAAAACCAGATTACCATCGAGTTGATACAACAGAAAGTGTGCGACTATTATAATATGGACGTGAAGCTTTTGCAGTCGAAGACCCGTAAACGCGAAATCGCCTTGGCGCGTCAAATCTCGATGTATTTGGCCAAGAAATATACCGAATACCCGCTTTCCCAAATCGGTAGCCGTCTTGGCGGCAAGGACCATGCCACGGTGCATTATGCGTGCAAAACGATTGCCCAGCAGGTCGAAATCGATAAGTCCCTGCGTCATCAGGTCGATGAAATCGAACAATCCCTGAAAGCATAGCTATATAATATATAGTAGAAGACAAAGGGCGCTGAAAATTCAGCGCCCTTCATTTTCTTCCCGAGAGAGGGTGGAATTCAGAACTCAAATCCCTGTTCTTTGATGACTTTGAGGAACACGTCGGAGAAGTATTCGTTGTTTTGGCGGGTGTAACGCACATCGGTGAATACCTGAGCCAGTGTTTCTTTTTTGTTTTCGGCCACGAATCCCCGATTGGCGGGCAGTTCCTCTTTTTCTTTGTAGAGCCGGTCGATGTCATCGCGGGTGTAGTCGTGATAGCACTCTTGGTGGATAATGGCCTCGATGGGTAGTCGTTCTACTTGGTCGGGAATCTCTTCGGGGTATCCTACCGTGATGGTGGTGATGGGTACCACGAAACGGGGCAGGTTGAGCGCTTTGATGATTTGGTCGGCATTATAAGTTGTCGTTCCGAGATAGCAGATGCCCAATCCCTTTGCCTCGGCAGCCGTGCAGAATTGTTGTGCGGCGAGCAGGGCGTCGATGGCAGCTGTGAAGAATGACTGGAAGTTGTCATATCCCGGGTCGGCCTTTCGGTATTCACACCATTTGATGAAGCGGTTGAAGTCGGCACAGAACGTCAGTACGACCGGTGCGCTGGTTATTGTCGGTTGGTTGAAGTGGGCGGGGGCCAACTTTTTCTTGTTCTCGGCATCGCGGGTGACCACAACGCTATACACTTGCATGTTGCCGGTGGTTGATACCCGGAATGCTGCTTCCAAAAGTTCGTTCAGTAAATCGTCGGGAATATCTGTTGTTTGGTAACGACGAATGGTGCGGCGGTTTTTGAGAAAATCTAAATCCATAGTGTTATAATATGTTTCTACAAAGTTACAAATAAAAAGTGGCAAATGGAAAAATGTAACAAACATATTTGCCGGTAATTCTTGCCTTTAAAAATTTGCTTTGTGAAAAAGCTGCTATTTCTGCGGTTTTATAAAAAAGAAAACTTCTTTTCTCGTGGCGATTATTTAAATATTTGATAATCAGGTTTGTGTTGTATTTATAGATGTTAAAATTGAAAACCTTGCGAAATTGTTGATAAATAAATGTGGGAAATATTTGTGCACTCAAAAGTTTTTCATAAACTTGCAAACACAAAATCCTATCATGAAGTCGTAACCTTTATACCATTGAAAAAACACCATTAGCAAACATTTTAAACCAATTTATTGTGGAATCAAAAAGTTATACCTACGATGAGGCGTTCCAGTCGTCATTGGAATACTTCAAAGGAGATGAGTTGGCAGCCCGTGTTTGGGTCAACAAGTATGCCCTGAAAGACTCGTTTGGGAACATTTATGAGAAAAATCCCGAAGACATGCACATGCGTCTGGCTTCGGAGATTGCGCGGATAGAGAACAACTATCCCAATCCCTTGTCGGTGGAGAAACTTATGGAACTCTTCCGAGACTTTAAGTATATCGTGCCTCAGGGCAGCCCCATGAGCGGCATCGGCAACAATTATCAAATCGGGTCGTTGTCGAATTGCTTCGTGATAGGTATGGAAGGAAATGCCGACTCGTATGGCGGTGTGATGAAAATCGACGAAGAGCAGGTACAACTTATGAAACGCCGCGGCGGGGTAGGACATGACCTTTCGCACATACGCCCCAAAGGGTCGCCCGTGAAAAACTCGGCGTTGACCTCGACCGGTTTGGTTCCCTTTATGGAACGCTATTCCAATTCCACCCGTGAAGTGGCCCAGGATGGCCGCCGTGGAGCTTTGATGCTCAGTGTCTCGATAAAACACCCTGACTCGGAGTCGTTTATCGACGCCAAGATGACCGAAGGGAAAGTGACCGGTGCCAATGTCTCGGTGAGAATGACCGACGATTTCATGCAAGCCGCCATCGACGGACGTCCTTATACGCAACAATATCCCATCGATGGCGAAAACCCGATGGTGACAAAAGAGGTCGATGCACAAGCTATCTGGAAAAAAATCGTGCACAATGCCTGGAAGTCGGCCGAGCCCGGTGTCCTCTTTTGGGATACGATTATCCGGGAGTCGATTCCCGACTGCTATGCCGATTTGGGATTCCGTACCATATCGACCAACCCCTGTGGCGAGATACCCCTCTGTCCCTATGACAGCTGCCGCCTGTTGGCCATCAACCTCTACTCATACGTCGTGAATCCCTTCACGCCGAACGCCTATTTCGATTTCGACCTCTTCCGAGAACATGTGCAACTCGCCCAACGCATTATGGACGACATCATCGACCTCGAAATGGAGAAAATCGACCGCATACTCGACAAGATACACTCCGACCCCGAATCGGACGAAATCAAACGCACCGAAGTGCAACTCTGGGAAAAGATACGTGCCAAAACGCTCAAAGGTCGCCGTACCGGTGTGGGAACCACGGCCGAGGGCGACATGATTGCCGCCATGGGGCTGCGTTACGGTACCGAAGAGGCCACGACCTTCTCCGAGAGCGTGCACAAGGCATTGGCCCTTGCCGCATACCGTTCGTCGGTCGACATGGCTCGCGAACGTGGCGCATTTGAGATATACAACACGCAGCGTGAGGAGAAAAATCCTTTTATCAACCGCTTGCGCGAAGCCGACCCGCAACTCTACGAAGATATGGCGCGTTGGGGACGCCGTAACATTGCCTGCCTCACCATTGCACCTACCGGTACGACCAGCCTTATGACACAGACCACTTCGGGCATTGAGCCTGTTTTCATGCCCGTGTACCGCCGGCGTCGCAAGGTGAATCCCAATGATACCGATGTGAGAGTCGATTACATCGATGAGTCGGGCGACGCCTTTGAAGAATATCTCGTTTACCATCATAAGTTCGTGACTTGGATGCAGATGAACGGATATGAAGTGCGTAACAATTATACCCAAAGCGAAATCGACGAAATCATTTCGCGTTCGCCCTACTACAAAGCCACATCGAACGATATCGACTGGATACAGAAAGTGCGTATGCAGGGCCGAGTGCAGAAGTGGGTCGACCATTCTATCAGCGTTACCATCAACCTGCCGGCCGATGTGACCGAAGAATTGGTTGGCGACCTCTATGTCGAGGCTTGGCGTTGCGGTTGCAAAGGGTGTACGGTCTATCGCGAAGGGTCGCGTTCGGGTGTACTCATTGCCGTGCAGAAAGAAGCCAAAAAGGAGAAAGAAAAAGAAGCTGCCGCAGCTGCCGCTGCGCAACCCGCGGCTCCCGGCGATATGGTGCGTCCCACCGAACTCGAAGCCGACGTGGTGCGTTTCCAAAACAACCGCGAGAAATGGATTGCCTTTATCGGCTTGAAAGACGGTAAGCCCTATGAAATCTTCACCGGTCTCGCCGATGATGAAGACGGTATCTTGATACCGAAAAACATCACCAAAGGGAAAATCATCAAAGCCTACGACGAGAACGGCACAAAGCATTACGATTTCCAATTCCGCAACAAACGAGGCTATAAGACCACCATCGAGGGACTTTCTGAGAAATTCAATCCCGAGTACTGGAACTATGCCAAACTCATTTCGGGCGTGTTGCGTTACGGCATGCCCATCGAGCAGGTTCTCAAACTGGTCGGCTCGCTGCAACTCAACAGCGAAAACATCAATACCTGGAAAAACGGTGTGGAACGGGCGTTGAAGAAATACATGCCCAACGGCGCCAGTGCCAGCGGACAGAAATGTCCCAAGTGCGGGCAAGAGACACTCGTCTACCAGGAAGGCTGCCTGATTTGTACCTCATGTGGAACCTCTAAGTGCGGATAATGCAAATTACATTCAATATTGAATATCACACCCGTTGGGGGCAACAACTATGTATAAGCGGAGGTGTCGAAGCCTTAGGTTCCCATTGTGAGGAGAAGGCACGGCCCATGCACTATGCCGATGACGGTTGGTGGACTCTGACCATCGACGTCGACACGAATAGTGCGTTCACTTATCGGTATATGGTGCGCGAAGACGGAGATGTGTCTCGAAAAGAGTGGGGTGGGGAACATTGTTTCCGCCCCACTTTTGGCATTTCGGCCTACCAGGTCTATGATGAGTGGTTTCAAATTGCGAAAGACCACCCGTTCCACTCGTCGGCCGTGCAGCAGAGCGGTATTTTGCGGCGCGAGAAACTTCCCGTCACCGAAACCGAAAAAGCCGGCGTGCGTTTTGAAATCAATGCACCGGCACTTTTGCCGCATGAGGCGTTGGCCGTTGTGGGAACCTTTACGGCGCAGCCGTGGAGCGTGGAGTCGGCCTGTATCATGTCCGATCGCCATTATCCCGTGTGGTCGGTGACCTTCCCCGGCGAGATAGTATGTCTGCCGGTGGAGTACAAATTCGTAGTGGTCGACAAGTCCACGCGGCATATCATCGCTTGGGAAGAAGGCGAGAATCGTCGGTTGCCCTTCTTGGTGGCACGTCCCGGAGAGACAATCATCGTCGGTGCCACTCATTTGCGCCTGTTCCGCCCCTTGTGGAAAGGGGCAGGGGTGGCCATACCCGTATTCTCGCTGCGCTCGGAGTCGAGTTGGGGCATCGGGGAGTTTCTCGACCTCGAAAAGATGGTCGATTGGGCTGTCTCGACCCATCAACGGCTGATACAGCTGTTGCCCATCAACGACACCACCATGTGGCACACATGGCTCGATTCCTATCCCTACCGCGCCAATTCGGTCTATGCCTTGCACCCCGTATATCTGCATCTGCCCGAAATCGGACGACTTTCCGATGCGGCGTCAATGGCCCGTTTCGAACAAGAAGCCGCCCGGCTGAATGCATTGCCGGCGGTCGATTATGAAGCCGTGACCCGATTGAAGAGTGATTATATGCAGCGCCTTTACGACGAGGTGGGCGGGCAAACTTTGGCGTCACCCGACTATGCCCGCTTCTTTGCCGACAACCGCGATTGGCTGGTGCCCTATGCCGCCTTCTGCTATCTGCGTGATACGCTGCACACGCCCGTTGCCTCGCAGTGGGGGGAGTATGCCGTGTATGATGCCGAAAAAATAGCCCGTCTTACGGGCGAAGATAGCGAAGCCTATCCGGCTGTGGCCCGATACTATTTCGAGCAATACCACCTCCATCGTCAATTATCGAGAGTGCGGGATTATGCACGGAGCAAGGGCGTCGTGCTCAAAGGCGACCTGCCGATAGGCGTGAGCCACGAGAGCGTCGATGCCTGGGTCAATCCCCACCTGTTCAACCTCTCGATGTGCGCAGGCGCTCCGCCCGATGATTTCTCCATTACCGGGCAGAACTGGGGATTCCCCACCTATGACTGGGACGAGATGGCCAAAGACGGGTATAGCTGGTGGAAAGCCCGCTTTACAAAAATGGCGGAGTATTTCGATGCCTATCGCATCGACCACATCTTGGGCTTTTTCCGCATTTGGGAAATCCCCGATACCGCCGTTGAAGGGTTGCCGGGACATTTCAATGCGGCCAAACCGTTCACGGTCGAAGAACTGGCTCATTATGGCTTCTTCTTTGATGCCCGACGTCATGCCGAGCCATACATCTGCGAAGCGATGCTTCCCGAAATTTTCGGGCCGTATGCCGATGAAGTGAAAGAAGAGTATCTCTTACCCCTTGCCGACGGACACTTCGCCCTGAAAGAGACGGTCGACAATCAAAAGAAAATTGCGGCACATTTCCAGGATACTTGTGATGAGCGGGCACAAAAGATAAAAGCGGGATTGATGCGTCTTACCGATGAAATCCTGTTCGTGCCCGACCCCTATGTGGCCGGAACCTGGCACCCGCGCATTCATGCACACGAGACAGATAGTTTCAAGGCATTGCCCGAAGAGATGCAACGGAGTTACCGTCATCTGCATGATGATTTCTATTACAGCCGTCATGACGACTTCTGGCGTGATGAGGCGTTGAAGAAATTGCCAACGCTCATCTCTTCGACGCAGATGCTGGTGTGTGGGGAGGATTTGGGCATGATACCGCATTGTGTGCCCGACGTGATGGAGCAGTTGCAGATACTCTCCCTCGAAATCGAACGCATGCCCAAGGAACCTTATTGCGAATTTGGAGACCCGTCGCGTTATCCCTACCTGTCGGTGTGCACGACATCGACCCATGACATGTCGGGAATCCGCGGGTGGTGGGAAGAAGACGCCGAGCGGACCCAACGATACTACAATACCATTTTGCAACGAGAGGGAGAGCCTCCCGTCCAGTGTCCGCCCTATCTTTGTGAAGCCATTATCCGACGCCATCTCGAATCTCCGTCGATGTGGGTCATTCTGCCGCTGCAAGACTGGTTGTCGCTCTCCATCGATATACGGTTGCCCGACCCGTCGCTCGAACGCATCAATGTGCCGGCCAACCCCCGGAACTATTGGCATTATCGCATGCATCTGACGCTTGAATCACTCCTCGCACAAGATGACTTCAATGCGCTGGTGCGTAATTTGGTCGAGACTTCTTCGCGTCGGTAGCCGCACGATTGTCGGGCCTACATCGCAGAAATAATCCTTGGGAGAGTTTGCCGGGAAGAATAAATGTGTTATTTTTGCCTTAGTTAAAACCACGGTGCCGTATGAAAGAACTTATGTCGAAAACGCGGAAACTCCTGGTCGATACAGCCCGGCAGTTGTTTGCTCAGAAAGGTATCGACAATACCACGATGAACAATATCGCGTTGGCTTCGGGAAAAGGTCGGCGCACATTGTATACCTATTTCAGGAGCAAGACAGAAGTCTATGAGGCCGTCATAGAGTCGGAGTTGTCGCATTTGACACACCAGCTTGGCGATGTGGTGGGGCGAGACCTGCCACCCGATGAGAAACTCACGACATACATACAGGTGCGTTTCGATGTTTTCAGAGAGACCATTCTGCGCAACGGCACGTTGAAAGCCGAGTTTTTCAGGGACATTCGGCAAGTTGAGTCAGCCCGCAAGAACATCGACAAGCAAGAAATCGAGTTTCTGCGGCGTATTATCGATGACGGCATCAAGAAGAAGATTTTCAGGTCGGTGCCCATTCTGCCTACCTCGTGGGTGATTCACTGTTGCCTCAAAGGTCTCGAAGTGCCCTATCTCAAAGGCATTTTCTCGGACATGGGTTTTGACTCGGCAAAACTGAAAGAATTTATTGCAGACCTCACCAAATCGTGTCTCGGATACGAAAAAAATAAGCAAACACAACTCTAAAAATAACAGATTATGAAATTACTCGAAGGAAAAGTTGCCCTTATCACAGGTGCAGCGCGCGGCATCGGAAAAGCCGTTGCTCTCAAATTCGCGCAAGAAGGCGCTCATGTGGCATTCACCGATTTGGTTATCGATGAAAACGGAAAAGCCACCGAAGCCGAGATTGCCGCCTATGGCGTGAAAGCCAAAGGGTATGCATCGAATGCCGCCAACTTTGAAGAGACCGAAAAAATTGTCAATCAAGTCAAAGAAGATTTTGGCGCGATAGATATTCTCGTCAACAATGCCGGTATCACCAAAGATGGTTTGATGATGCGCATGAGCGAAGCCCAGTGGGACGCAGTCATCAATGTCAATCTGAAATCGGCTTTCAACTTTATCCATGCCTGCACCCCCATCATGATGCGTCAGAAAAGTGGCAGCATCATCAACATGGCATCGGTCGTAGGTGTGCATGGAAACGCAGGCCAAGCCAACTATTCGGCTTCGAAAGCCGGTATGATAGGATTGGCCAAATCCATTGCCCAGGAACTCGGCTCGCGCGGTATCCGTGCCAACGCCATCGCTCCCGGCTTCATCATCACCGATATGACGGCCAAACTTCCTGATGACGTAAAAGCCGAGTGGTGCAAGAAAATTCCTCTCCGTCGTGGCGGAACGCCCGAAGATGTGGCCAACATCGCTACGTTCCTCGCATCGGATATGTCGTCGTATGTCTCGGGTCAAGTGATCCAAGTCGACGGCGGTATGAACATGTAATGCGCCTCTATGGAAGTCTTGTACGAAGACAATCATCTGATTATCGTCAATAAGAGTACCTCGGAAATTGTCCAGGGCGACAAAACGGGTGATACCCCGTTGAGCGAAACCCTCAAAGTTTGGCTCAAAGAGAAATATCACAAGCCCGGAAACGTTTTTGTCGGCGTGACCCATCGACTCGACCGACCGGTGAGCGGCATTGTCGTCTTTGCCAAAACCAGCAAAGCATTGGCTCGTCTCAACGAGATGTTCCGCACCGGAGAAGTGAAAAAGACCTATTGGGCGATTGTGCAGTCGGCTCCCGAGCGCGAGGCCGATGAGATAACCCATTATCTCGTGCGCAACGAGAAGCTCAACAAGTCGGTTGCCTGGGATACCCCCCGGCCCAATGCCAAAGAGGCGGTGTTGGCTTATCGCACCCTGGCACGGAGCGAGAATTACACCCTTTTGGAGGTGTCCCTCAAAACCGGACGTCACCATCAAATCCGCTGTCAGCTCTCCAAAATAGGAGCTCCCATCAAAGGCGATTTGAAATACGGCGCTCGGCGCTCCAACCCCGATGGCGGCATTTCGCTTCATGCCCGTAGCATCTCGTTTATCCACCCCGTGTCGAAGCTCCCCATTGATGTTACGGCACCCGTGCCCGATGATGCGCTGTGGAAATATTTCGAGCGTGTTGTTTCGCCCTCGGCCACCGAGTAGTATTCTTCATAAAGAACAAAAGGGAGATGAACAATTTTTTTCATCTCCTTTTTTGTATATGGAGAAGGACTTAATCAATAAAGGGCTTTTACCGGTTGCTTTTCGATTTTTTTTATGGCCTCTTCATCGATGTGATTGTCGGTGATGAGGGTGTGTACCAGAGAGATGGGTCCGAGGCTGGCAAACGAACAGTTCCCGATTTTGGAAGAGTCGGCTACCAAAAAGATTTTCAAGGAACGTTCAACATGATTTTGTAGAAAGATTCAAGGAATTGATAAAATAGAACCGAAACATAATATTCTCACGATATGAAAAAATATTGCATTTTGTTCCTGTCGCTGTGTGTGGCTTCCCTATGGACTTGTACAACCGAAAATCCGGCACCGAAACACCGGATATTGATCAGTACCGACATTGGCGGTACCGACCCCGACGACAACCAGTCGATGGCGCACCTGCTCATGTATAGCGATTGTTTCGACATCGAAGGCTTGGTATCATCACCCTCTTTCGGTGAAGGCTCAAAAGAGGAGATCCTTCGCATGATAGACCTCTATGAAGCCGATTACGACCGTTTGAAGAACCACGCCGCCGGCTGTCTTCCGCCCGACTCCTTGCGTCGTCTCTGCAAGCAAGGACGTAGAGGCTTGCTGCCCTATTACGGCTATGAAACCCCTACCGAAGGGTCGGAGTGGATTGTCTCCTGCGCCCGCAAGGAAGATCCCCGTCTGTTGTGGATTCTCGTGTGGGGAAGCCTCGATGACGTGGCACAGGCCCTGCATGACGCACCCGATATTTTGCCCCGCATACGGGTCTATTGGATTGGCGGCCCCAACAAGAAGTGGGGCGTAAACAGTTACGCCTACATCGTCGAAAATTTTCCCGATCTGTGGATTATCGAGAACAATGCCTCCTATCGGGGATTCATCGGGAACAACAAAAAAGACGACGTCTACAACATGCGTTATTACGACACCTATATCAAGGGCGCCGGTAACCTTGGAGCCGATTTTATCGATTATTACGAAGGTCAGGTAAAGATGGGCGACACGCCGTCGTTGCTCTATGTGATGAACGGTAACCCCGAAATTCCCGAAGGCGAGAGTTGGGGCGGAAGTTTTGAAAAGATGTCGCACAGTCCCCGTACGATATTTACCCGCCACACGACGTTGCAGGATACCGTCCCGGTCTATTCGGTTGTGGAGTTCCGTCTCAATGGCCCCGAAATCGATAAGCCGGCAGGTGCCCGTTGTTTCGACTTTATCATTGACCGTCAGACGTGGGACGGCGTCTATCTTGGCGACGGACTTTTTGCCGTGCGATATGCCCCCAAGGCGCCTGCTACGCTCGATTACCGTATTGTATCCGATATCAAGGAGTTCGATGGCCAGACAGGCGTCTTTGTCGTGAGCCGGAAGTGGCCGGGAAAGAAACGTGCCGACAGTTACGAAGTGGGAGCCAATTGGTATACCGACCGTTGTGACAAAGCTCTTTTTGAAAGGCTTTGGCAAGGAAGCAAAACCGTGTCGAAATGGCGTAACGATGTCCTTGACGATTGGGCCGAGCGGTGGAGTTGGTTGAAATGATTGTGTTTTGAAAAAATCTCAGTTATGAAAAGCAAATCTTTATTGATAAATTCTACGAGTCTCTCACCCTTGATAAATGAGATAGCGTGAGACCTTGCGGAGTTTTCTCCACAAGGTCCCGCTTTTTTACAATCCTTGTCGAAGACGAGCGGCCCAGTTTGGGAACGCGGGTTTTATTTGTCACAGCTCTTGTTTTTACATATCCATTTCATGGGAGAGGGGTTTGAGATAGCAGATTTTTACGGGGGAAATCGTTGTTTTTTCAATCCGAATTTTTATTTTTGCGTTTTAAAACAGACAACCTGTAAAAACAAGACACTATGTTAAGTAAAAAAATGGAAGATGCGCTCAATGCGCAAATCAATGCCGAGTTCTGGTCGGCCTATCTCTATCTGTCGATGTCGGCCAATTTCGCCGCTCACGGAAATCCCGGTTTTGCCAACTGGTTCTCCGTTCAGTTCAAAGAAGAACAGGACCATGCCATGATTTTTATCAAATACATTCTTTCGCGTGGTGGAAAAGTCACCCTCAAAGCTATCGACAACGTGCAGACCGAATGGGCTACTCCGCTGGCCGCATTCGAAGACACTTTGGCTCATGAGAAGAAAGTGACGGCCATGATCAACAATCTCTATGCCATGGCCGAAGAGGAGAAGGATTATGCCACCAAAAGCATGTTGGGCTGGTTTATCGACGAGCAGGTCGAGGAAGAAGAAACCGCACAAGGATATATCGATGCCTTGAAGATGATCAAGGACAATGGCTTTGGCATTTATACGCTCGATAAGGAGTTGGGCGCCCGCACCTATACCCAGGCAGCCCCACTTGCCGGAAAATGATTTTAACGCGATTTTTACACAAAAGACAAAGATACCCTGCAAGAAACTGCGGGGTATCTTTTTGTATATGAGATTCCTAATAAAAAAACAGCCGTGGGTGCAGAAATAAAGTTTGGATAAAAAACCACAAAAAAATAGCGTATTACAGGATTTCTTTATACATTTGTAAGGCTTGTAAATTAGCCCGAGTATGGAATATTCAAATCTCAAATAAAATTTCCCTATGAAAACCAATTACGAATTGCGCTATGCAGCGCACCCCAAAGATGCCAAAAATTACGATACGGCACGTCTGCGTGAAGATTTCCTCATTCAAAATCTTTTCGTCGACAACGAAGTGAACATGGTATATTCGATGTACGACCGTTTGGTGGTAGGCGGCGCCAAACCTGTGGGAGAGGAGCTCGTGCTCGAAGCTATCGACCCGCTGAAAGCCACTCACTTCCTGAGCCGTCGCGAATTGGGTATATTCAATGTCGGTGGAGCCGGCCGTGTGAAAGTCGATGGAAAAGTATTCGACCTCGATTTCAAGGAGGCACTCTATCTCGGTAGCGGTGACCGCACCGTCACCTTCGAGAGCGTCGATGCTGCCAAACCCGCCAAATTCTATTTCAATTCGGCTCCGGCACACTGCAACTATCCCGACAAGAAAGTGACCAAAGCCGATGCCGTCGTGGCCGAAATGGGTTCGCTCGAAGGTTCCAACCACCGCAACATCAATAAAATGCTCGTATGCCAAGTCCTCCCGACCTGCCAGTTGCAGATGGGTATGACCGAGTTGCAACCCGGTAGCATTTGGAACACGATGCCGGCACACACCCACAGCCGTCGTATGGAAGCCTATTTCTATTTCGAGATCCCCGAAGGCGATGCCATTTGCCACTTTATGGGCGAACCTACCGAAACCCGCCACATTTGGATGAAAGGCGAGGAAGCCGTGCTCTCACCCGAATGGTCGATACACTCGGCGGCCGCTACCCACAATTACACCTTCATTTGGGGTATGGGCGGAGAGAACCTCGATTACGGAGACCAGGATTTCTACAAATATACCGAACTGAAATAATCACTTTTTAAAATAAACGAATATGGTAAACTTTTCATTAGAAGGAAAAATCGCTCTTGTAACAGGAGCTTCTTATGGTATAGGTTTTGCTATCGCCAGTGGCTTTGCCAAAGCCGGTGCAACGATTGTATTCAACGACATCAAACAAGAGTTGGTCGACAAAGGACTGGCTGCTTATCAAGAAGCCGGCATCAAAGCTCACGGCTATGTGTGCGATGTGACCAACGAAGAAAAAGTAAACGCATTGGTGGCTCAAATCGAGAAAGAAGTGGGTACAATCGACATATTGGTAAACAATGCCGGTATCATCAAACGTATCCCCATGATTGAAATGACGGCTGCCGAGTTCCGTCAGGTCATCGATGTAGACCTTAATGCTCCTTTCATCGTGGCCAAAGCCGTTATCCCCTCGATGATAAAGAAAGGTCATGGCAAGATTATCAACATCTGTTCCATGATGAGCGAACTGGGTCGCGAAACTGTTTCGGCCTATGCTGCCGCCAAAGGCGGTCTCAAAATGCTCACCCGCAACATCGCATCGGAATATGGCGAATACAACATTCAATGTAATGGCATTGGCCCGGGTTACATTGCCACCCCGCAAACCGCGCCTCTGCGTGAGCGTCAGGCCGACGGCTCTCGTCATCCCTTCGATGCATTTATCGTAGCCAAAACTCCTGCCGCCCGCTGGGGTACCCCCGAAGACTTGGTAGGTCCCGCCGTATTCTTGGCATCGGAAGCCTCTGACTTCGTAAACGGCCATGTGCTCTATGTCGATGGCGGTATCTTGGCTTATATCGGAAAACAACCCAAATAAACAATCAGTCTCATGTCGAAAATAAAAAATCTCTTTTTGGGGGCGTTCATCGTGTTGTTGGCGACTTCGTGTGCCGGCGACGGTGTGAAAGTGGCTGTGGAAAACACAACCGCGTTGGAACGTCAGAATGAAATGATAGAGGTGAATATGGACGATGTTGCAGCACGTTTGCAGTTGGCCGACACGGCCCAGGTCATCGTGCTCGATGCCACAGGCAATCAGTTGCCCTATCAAATCACCTACGATGGCAAACTCATCTTCCAAGCCTCGGTGGCACCCAATGCGACATCGGTCTATACGATAAAAGTGGGTACACCCGAAGTGGTCGAGGTTTTGGCTTGCGGCCGTCAGTATCCCGAACGTGTCGATGACATCGCTTGGGAAAACGACCTCACCGCATACCGCATGTATGGCCCGGCCTTGCAGGCAACCGGTGAGCGCGCATTCGGATATGATGTTTGGGTGAAATCGGTCAAGGAACCCGTTGTCGAAGCCCGTTATGCCTCGGAACTCAACCCTGAGACCATGGAGCAAATCGCCAAATTGAGAAAGACCAATCCCCAAGCAGCCGATGAGCTCTATCGCTCGGTATCTTATCATGTCGACCACGGAAACGGCCTCGATTGCTACAAAGTGGGCCCGACGCTGGGTGGTGGCGCTACCGCACTTGTTGTCGATGGCGAAATCGTTTATCCCTATTGCTACAAAACCTACGAGATTCTCGATAACGGCCCGTTGCGCTTTACGGTAAAAGCCGTTTATAATCCCGAGAATATCAAGGGCAATGACGTGGTAGAGACTCGCATCATATCGCTCGATGCCGGTTCGCAACTCAACAAGACCGTCGTTACTTATGACAATTTGGCTGCTCCTACCACCGTAGTGGCCGGAGTCGTGCTCCACAATCCGCTCGATGAGTGCCGTTACATAGCCAGTGCCGAAGATGGATACCTGGCCTATGCCGACCCCACCGACAATGTCAATAACAACAACGGAACCATCTATGTGGGTTGTGTCTTCCCCGAAGCCATAACCGAGGCTAAGCCTGTCATGTATGAAGAACCCGAAAAGACTGAACTTCGCGGCGGTGCCGACGGTCAGCTCCTTGCTTATACCGAATATGCTCCCGGTAGCGAACTTGTGTACTACTGGGGTTCGGGTTGGAGCAAATACGGCTTTGACACCGATGAGGCTTGGAACACCTACATACAAAATGCTGCTGTGGCCAAAAGAAATCCCTTGAAAGTGACTTTGAAATAATCCACACACATTTTTACGGCTTGTGAATGAAGGTTCCCTGCAAATCATTTTGCAGGGAACTTTTTTTGAAACGGCTAAGACCGAGAATGATACAAATCTTTATTTTTGTGAGATATCTTGACGAGATTTTGTTACCTTTGTCGTCGAAATATATTTATTGTATACGAAAAATGACAAAAAACATATCGAAACCGAGTAAAAATGCCATATTGCTGATGCACTGTCCCGACCAGTCGGGAATCGTGGCCGTCGTTACCGATTTTATCAATATCAATGGCGGAAATATTCTCTACCTCGACCAGTATGTCGATCGCGAGAATCGCATCTTCTTCATGCGCATAGAATGGGATTTGAGCCAGTTTATCATTCCCGAAGACAAAATCGATGACTACTTCCACAAGCTCTGTGCCCAAAAGTATGACATCAATTTCAGCCTGTATTTCAGCGACCGGGTGCCTCGCATGGCCATTTTCGTCTCGAAAATGTCGCATTGCCTCTATGACCTGTTGGCTCGTTACACGGCCGGCGAATGGGAGGTTGAAATACCCCTTATCGTGAGCAATCACCCCGACATGGAGATTGCCGCCAAACGTTTCGGTATCGATTATAAATATTTTCCCATCACCAAAGAAAACAAAGCCGAGCAAGAGGCGGCCGAGCTGGCTCTTCTCAAAGAATACGATATTGAGTTTATCGTGCTGGCTCGCTACATGCAGATTGTCTCGCCCGAGTTTATCGCTCAATATCCCAACCGCATCATCAACATACACCATTCGTTTCTGCCGGCCTTTATTGGGGCCAAGCCTTATCATGCGGCCTTCGAGCGTGGCGTGAAACTTATCGGGGCAACCAGCCACTATGTCACAAACGACCTCGATGCCGGTCCCATAATCGAGCAAGACATTACCCGCATTTCGCACAAAGACCCCGTTGCCAGTCTCATACGCAAAGGTCGTGATTTGGAGAAAATCGTCTTGTCGCGCGCCGTCGAAAAACATATCGAGCGTAAAATCCTCGTATATCAAAACAAAACCGTTGTCTTTTAGTCACTGCTATGCAAGTCGCAATTGTCAAATACAACGCCGGAAACATCTATTCGGTCGATTGTGCATTGAGGCGTGTGGGAGTCGAGCCCACACTCACCGATGACAAAGAGACGCTCATGGCGGCCGACAAGGTGATATTCCCCGGCGTAGGAGAGGCTGCCACGACGATGGCCTATCTCAAAGCCCGTGGGCTGGACCGATTGATTTGTGACCTGAAACAACCCGTTTTGGGCATCTGCATCGGCATGCAGCTCATGTGCCGCCACTCCGAAGAAGGAGATGTCGATTGCTTGGGTATTTTCGATGCCGATGTGAAACGTTTTCGCCCCGAAAATCACGAGCAAAAGGTGCCTCACATGGGCTGGAACACGGTCACGGCGGTCGATAAGCAGATGTTCCCGGCCACTCTCGAAGGGCAGTATGTCTATTTTGTGCACAGCTATTATGTGCCGTTGACACCATATACAACAGCCGTTACCGATTACATACGGCCTTTCAGTGCTGCGCTGCATCGCGACAATTTCTATGCTACCCAGTTCCACATCGAAAAGAGCGGTACCGTAGGAGAAACCATATTCAACCATTTTTTATCGCTTTAAAAGATGATAGAACTCATTCCCGCCATAGATATTATCGACGGTAAATGCGTACGATTGTCGCAAGGCGACTATGCCAGCAAGAAAGTCTATAATGAGGACCCGCTCGAAGTGGCGAAAATGTTTGAAGACAATGGGCTGAAACGTTTGCATGTGGTCGATCTCGACGGTGCCAAGGCTCAGCATATCGTCAATTACAGGACTCTCGAAACCTTGGCTTCGCACACGTCGCTGACGATTGATTTCGGCGGTGGTCTCAAAAGTGACGAAGACTTGAAAATCGCATTTGATAGCGGAGCGCAGATGGTAACCGGAGGTAGTATTGCCGTGAAACGACCGTCGGTGTTCGAGGGTTGGGTGGCTCGCTACGGTGCCGACCGCATCATTCTAGGCGCTGATGTGAAAGATAAGAAAATTGCCGTTGGAGGCTGGTTGGAGGCGTCGGAATGTGACCTATTTTCGTTTGTCTCGGACTATTGCCAAAAAGGGGTCAAAAAAGTCATAACAACCGACATTGCCCAAGACGGAATGTTGCAAGGCCCGTCGACGGCTCTCTATGAAGAAATGTTGCAGAAACTCCCCGACATCTACCTCATTGCCAGTGGCGGGGTAAGCCGTGTCGACGACATCGTATCGCTCGATGAGTTGGGGGTGCAAGGTGTCATCTTCGGGAAAGCCATATATGAAGGGCGCATCGCATTGCGCGATTTACGTCGATTCCTCTAATACCAAATAACTTACTCGTATGAACAAGAAAAACACATTATCGCTTTCATTCTGTGCGACGCTTCTCCTCTCACTCGTGTCGAGTTGTACACCCAAAGAACATCGAGATGGAATTGTGCTCGAAGAGTTCCTGTATGAGCAGGCCGATTTTCCCTCGTGTCATTCCGTGACCCTTGTCGAACTCGCGAATGGTGATTTGTTGGCTACCTATTTTGGCGGCACTTACGAGCGGCACCCCGATGTCGAAATACGCCTGCAACGCAAGACCCCCGATGGCGTGTGGTCGGCACCTCAAAGTGTGGCCACGGGCATTCAGAATGACACGTTGCGTTATCCGACATGGAATCCGGTTATCTTCCAACCTCGTGGAGGCGACCTCATGCTCTATTACAAAGTGGGGCCCAATCCCCGGGAATGGTGGGGCGAATATATCACATCGAGTGACAATGGATATTCGTGGAGCGCTCCCAAACGGATTGAGCTCCCGTTGCTGGGCCCCATCAAGAATAAACCCATACAACTTGCCGATGGTACCCTGATTTCGGGGTCGAGCGACGAAAGCCATGGCTGGCGGGCACATGTCGAACGCAGTACCGATGGCGGCAAGACATGGGAATTTATCGGCCCGTTAAACGATGGAAAAGAGGTGGCGGCCATACAGCCCACATTCCTCCAACATGGGGGAGACACGTTGCAGATGCTGTGCCGTACCAATGGAAAAGACGACAACCAATATATCGTGCAAGCCTGGTCCTACGATGCCGGAAAGACGTGGACCGAAATGTCCGATACGCAATTGCCCAATAACAATTCGGGAATCGATGCTGTCACTTTGAGAGACGGTCGCCATCTCCTTATCTATAACCACTCCACGCGTGATGAGGAAAATTTGGGACACAAGGGGCGTGGCGTCATCAATTTGGCTCTGAGCCATGACGGCGTGAACTGGGAAGCCGCCTTGGTTCTCGATTACATTGTTCAACCCGAGAAGCAATATTCCTATCCCTCTATAATTCAGACGGCCGACGGCCTCGTGCATATTGTCTATACATGGCATCGCGAACGCATCAAACATGTGGTTGTCGATCCTGACAAGTTGGTTACCTATCCCATTGTCGATGGCGTATGGCCTGCCGACAAAGTGCCTCTTGTCGAGTCGCCCGTCGACGCGTTGTAGCAAAAGGGCCCCCTCTTTTGCCGATGTAAAAGAGCCCGATTCCTCGTGAAAGTTAAGTTCTTATTTTTCACGGGAGATATGAGGCCGAACGAAAAAGAAGTTGTATTTTTGTCTTTCATTCGGGCATAATTTGTCAGGAATAGCCCGACAATCCTCCCAACCCGAATGAGGGATATGAGTTGTCCGCCAAAGGAAAAAAGATTATGTTAGCAAAACGCATTGTACCCTGCCTCGATGTAAAAGACGGAAAAACCGTAAAAGGGGTGAATTTTGTCAATTTCAGAGATGCCGGTGACCCGGTGGAACTGGGACAGGTTTATAGCGAGCAAGGTGCCGACGAATTGGTCTATCTCGATATTACAGCTTCCCACGAGGGCCGTAAGACGTTTACCGATTTGGTACGTCGGGTGGCAGCCCACGTGAGCATTCCTTTCACGGTGGGAGGGGGTATCAATGAACTGAGTGACGTGGACCGTTTGTTAAATGCCGGAGCCGACAAAGTCTCCATCAATTCATCGGCCTTGAAAAATCCCGGCTTGATTGGCGAGATTGCAAAGAACTTCGGCTCACAAGTGTGTGTGGTCGCCATCGATGCCAATTGGGAGGCGAACGGCTGGCGCTGTTATCGCAGCGGCGGACGCGTTCCCACCGATAAGGAACTTTTTTCTTGGGCACGGGAGGCGCAAGAACGCGGCGCGGGAGAGATACTCTTCACCAGCATGACCCACGATGGTGTGAAGACGGGCTATGCCAACGAAGCTCTTGCACACCTGCATGACTTGCTCGACATACCGGTCATCGCATCGGGTGGAGCCGGTGCGAAGGAGCACTTTCGCGACGCATTCCTCGCGGGAAAAGCCGATGCCGCTTTGGCTGCCAGCGTGTTTCATTTTGGCGAAATATCCATTCCCGAGTTGAAAGCCTATCTCGCAAAAGAAAATATTTGTGTAAGAATATAATATCGAAAAAATATGGAACTCGATTTTGACAAGATGGGCGGGCTTATTCCCGCCATTGTTCAGGATAATTGCACGGGCAAGGTCCTGATGCTGGGATTCATGAACAAAGAAGCCTATGACAAAACCTTGGAAATAGGCAAAGTAACCTTTTTCAGCCGTACCAAAAACCGTCTGTGGACCAAAGGCGAGGAGAGCGGCCATTTTTTGAACGTGTGTTCTATCCTGGTCGATTGTGACGCCGACACGCTTTTGATAAAAGCCAATCCCGTAGGGCCGGTATGCCACACCGGTAGCGATACTTGTTTCAACGAGAAAAACGATGCCGATTTTTACTTCATACAGTACCTGCAAGACTTTATCGACCGCCGCAAGGCCGAGATGCCCGAAGGTTCTTATACGACATCGCTCTTCAAGAAAGGGGTGAACCGCATGGCTCAAAAGGTGGGCGAAGAAGCCGTCGAGACGGTTATCGAAGCCACCAACGGTACTCGTGAAGGTTTTATCTATGAAGCCTCAGACTTGATATATCACCTGATTGTACTGCTGACCTCCAAAGGGTTGCGCATGGAAGACTTGGCCCGCGAACTCAAAAGCCGCCACAAAGAATAATCTCCCGTTATGGAAAAGCTGCAACTCATCAATTATCGCCAAGTCGAAATTTGCCGCAACGAGCAAGTGGTATTGCAAGATGCCGATTTTGAACTGTACAGCGGCGAATTTGTCTATCTGATAGGTCGTGTGGGCAGCGGAAAAAGCACATTGTTGAAGACCATCTATGCCGAAGTGCCCATACACGACGGCAAAGCGACGGTGTTCGACTTGGATATGCGCAAGATACGTCGTCGTTCCATACCCTATTTGCGTCGTAAGATAGGAATCGTATTTCAAGACTTTCAACTCCTGACCGACCGCTCTGTGCAGAAAAATCTCGAATTCGTGTTACGGGCTACCGGCTGGAAAGACAAGAAAGCCATAGCCGAGCGCATCGAAAAAATACTCCGTCAAGTAGGAATGGAAAATAAAGCCTATCGCATGCCCCATGAACTTTCGGGCGGAGAGCAGCAACGCATCGTCATCGCGCGTGCCCTGCTCAATTCACCCGAGATTATTCTGGCCGACGAGCCTACCGGGAACCTCGACCCGCAGACCGGCAAGCAGATTGTCGCCCTGCTTCATGAGATATGCCATGAAGGAACGGCGGTTGTGATGACGACCCATAATCATTATCTCGTCAAGGAGTTTCCGGGACGTGTGTTGCTCTGCCATGAGAAGCACATTACCGATATTACCGATACGATTCCCACAAAGTGACGCCGAAATGCTGAAATTATGATAAATCGTTATATCTTTGCAGTGCAATATTCAAAAAAGAAACAATAAATATCGAAATAAGAAATGAAAGTATTAAAATTTGGTGGAACATCTGTCGGCTCGGCACAACGCATGAAAAATGTCGCCGGATTGATTTGCGACGGCAGTCAGAAAATCGTTGTCCTTTCGGCCATGTCGGGAACGACCAATACCTTGGTCGAAATCTCGGATTACCTCTATAAAAAGAATCCCGATGGAGCCAACGAAGTCATTAATGCCCTCGAACGCAAGTATCAACAGGTTATCGACGAACTTTTTGAGACCGAGACATACAAGCAACAGGCTCTCGATGCAATAAAGACCAATTTCGACACGATGCGTTCGTTCACCAAAGACCTCTTTACCATGTTCGAGGAGAAGGTGATTTTGGCACAAGGTGAATTGATGTCGACGATGATGATGAACCTCTATCTCAATGAGACGGGGGTGAAATCGGTTTTAATACCCGCTCTCGATTATATGCGTATCGACAAAAACGGAGAACCCGACCCCGCATATATAAAGAGCAATCTCGAAAAACGCTTGGCCGAGTGTCCCGATGCACCCATCTACATCACACAGGGATTTATCTGCCGCAATGCTTACGGTGAAATCGACAACCTGCAACGCGGAGGCAGCGACTATTCGGCTTCGCTGGTAGGTGCGGCCATACAAGCCGAAGAGATACAAATCTGGACCGACATCGACGGTATGCACAACAACGACCCTCGTTTTGTCGAAGGCACCAAACCCGTGCGCACGCTCAATTTCGAAGAAGCCGCCGAGTTGGCCTATTTCGGCGCGAAAATCCTGCACCCGACCTGCATACTCCCGGCCAAGCTCAATCGCATTCCCGTGCGACTGCTCAACACGATGGAGCCCGATGCCCCCGGTACGATGATTTGCGGCGCTTCCGAAACCGGAAAGATAAAAGCCGTTGCCGCCAAAGACGGAATCACGGCCATCAAAATCAAATCGGGACGAATGCTTTTGGCCTATGGTTTCCTGCGCAAGGTATTTGAGATTTTCGAAAGTTACCAGACCGCCATCGACATGGTGACGACTTCGGAAGTAGGTGTGTCGGTAACCATCGACAATACCAAGCACCTGACCGAAATACTCGACGATTTGAAAAAATTCGGTACGGTGACCGTCGACGAAAACATGGTTATCATTTGTGTCGTCGGGGATTTGGAATGGAAAAATATCGGTTTTGAGTCGAATGCCATGCAGGCGATGAAAGACATACCTGTGCGCATGGTTTCGTACGGTGGAAGCAACTACAACATCTCTTTCCTGGTGAAAGCCGAAGACAAGAAACGCGCCTTGCAGGCACTCAGTCACAGTTTATTTGAATAACCAATCATAAATGAGACGGCGGACTACTATAATCCGCCTTTCTTATCTAAAAAAGCCTATGAATTTTCCGATTGAAAAATTCAACACCTTGGAGACCCCTTTCTATTATTATGATACCGAGTTGTTGCGTCAGACATTACAAGTTATCAAACACGAAGCGAGCCGCTATCCGCAATATCATGTGCACTATGCGGTCAAAGCCAATGCCAACAGCCGTTTGCTTTCGATTATCCGTGAAAACGGATTGGGAGCCGACTGCGTTAGCGGCGGGGAGATAAAAGCCGCTTTGAAAGCCGGATTTCCGGCCGACAAGATTGTCTTTGCCGGCGTGGGCAAGGCCGACTGGGAAATAAAACTGGGACTCGAAGCCGGCATTTGCTGCTTCAACGTCGAGTCCTTGCCCGAGCTGGAAAACATCGACTGCCTGGCCGGAGAGATGGGTAAAACGGCTTCGGTGGCTCTGCGCATCAATCCCGATGTCGATGCCCACACGCACCACTATATCACGACGGGGCTGAGCGAGAACAAGTTTGGTATCAGCCTCGAACATCTCGAAATGGCTCTCGACCGCTTGGCTACCCTGTCTCATGTCAAGCTCTTGGGGCTGCATTTCCACATCGGGTCGCAGATTCTCGACATGGACTCGTTCAAGATGCTTTGCAATCGTATCAACGAGATTCAGGAAACGCTCTACCGTCGCATGATCATTGTCGATGTCATCAATGTGGGCGGCGGCTTGGGAATCGATTACCAATCGCCCGACAAACAACCGATACCCGATTTCGGCGCTTATTTTTCGGTCTTCCACAAGCACCTCAAATTACGCCCTAAACAGCATCTCTTCTTTGAATTGGGCCGTTCGGTGGTAGGTCAGTGCGGAACGCTGATAACACGCACGCTGTATGTGAAAGAAGGCGTGCAGAAAAAGTTTGTCATTGTCGATGCCGGTATGACCGACCTTATACGTCCGGCACTTTATCAGGCATATCACAGTATCGAAAACATCTCGTCACATTTGCCCGAGCAACAGTATGATGTGGTAGGACCTATCTGTGAGTCGTCCGACTGTTTCGGCAAAGTGGTCACTTTGCCCGAGACCTCGCGGGGCGATTTGATTGCCATTCGGTCGGCCGGTGCCTATGGCGAAATCATGGCCTCGCAATATAATTGTCGGGCATTGCCGGGCTGCTGCTATTCCGATGACTTGATTTAATCCGAAAAACTTACTTAGCTATGAGAAAGAAATTGTCGTTTCTTGCCCTTCTGATATTTTCGATGGGTATGGGACTTTCGGCACAGGAGAATATTTTTGTGTTGAAAGACAGTTACATCTATCCCAAGAAAAAGTTTATCGACTCTTTGGCTGTGGCCGAGGCTGTCGTGAAGCCTTATGAGACCTTTGCCACTTCCACCGCAACCATTCGCAGCGGACGAGACAAGAACTACCAGGTGCGTCTCTCAAAATTTGCGGGAGGCACCTATCCCGGCGATTTTCAGGCCATACAGATATTCCTGGGAAACAAATGCCTGCTCGAAGTGACCAATGCCGATGGGTGGACCTCGCTGCCCCCGAATGTTCCCTCGAACAACAACTACTATTTTACGGTGAATATTTCGCCCTATTCAACGGCACTCTTTTTCTTCTCGCAAGCCAAAGACAATTTTCCGCCCGACTTGACCATCGTGGTCATAAAGACAGGGAAAGCTCATTTGGTATATCACCGTCCTTGCGTGTTGCAGTCTATTTCCAAGAACTCATATTCGGTGCGTCTCGAACTGGACGACCGTTATCCGATGTATGTCGTTCCCGGCGCTATGAGCAGCGAAGTGACCACAGAGCCCGAGGAGCCTGTTGTTGAGGAACAACAAGCCGAACCGCAGGAGCAGCCCAAGAAGAAAAGAAAATGGCGCCGTCGCGACAAGCAAGAGGTAGAGCCGGTTGCTGTTCCGCAGCCCGACACGGTAAAAGTCGTTGAAACGCCTGCCCCGGTAGTAAAGAAAGAGGAGCCGAAACCCGTACAGCCCAAACGCTACTTGATATGGAATGAGAGCGATGTGCTGAAAATCAAAGAACTGTATTGATCTTTTGATGGGATATAAAGAAGAGGCGGTCAAACTGTTTTGACCGCCTCTTTTGGTATGGAGAGGAGTGAGGTTATTTTCCGATTTTCTTTATCCACTCGGCATATTTTTCAAGAACTTCATTCCCTTCGTCGTTGTACCAGGAATAACCACCACGGCGTTCTTCACCTACTTCGGCCAGTGTGGCACGCTTTATGCCGTCGCGGTCGCAGAAGAACGGTTGCTCGGTTTCGAGGTCATAGAAACGGGCCCAAAGCGGTTTGGCACCTTTTTCGTATTCGATATAGGCTACCCATTTGTCGTTTTCGTCGCGATAACGCACATACTTGGTATCGGTGATTTTGTGCTCCTCAAACCATTTTACGGCACCTTTTACGGCCGCAATCACTTCGGGTGAAGGGTTTTCGACCTTCATCAGCAACAACACGATGTCGGCCGATTCGTCGCCGCTGTAAGATTCCAGTTCATACGCTCTTGCTTTGGCCGGTTTCAGTGTCTCGGGATCGTGTTGGGCGCACCATACGGTGAGCTCGCCTTTTTTATTGCGTATCTGGGTGTCGAGGATACATTGTATGCCTTTTTTATAGGCTTCGAGGGCTTTGGCCTTTTCTTCGGGCGTGAAGTTGAAAATCACATAGGGCTTATCGTCATCGCTGATGGCGTAGAGCAATTTTAGTACGTTCACAATCGCTCCGTCGTTGAACGTGATGTCGCGTGAATAAGCCACAGATTTCCCTTTGCGATAAGGGTAGAATTGGGGCCAGCCACCGTTGTCGTATTGGGAAATGTAGATGTAATTGAGGGCTTTGAAGAAGGCATCGCGGTAGATTTGTTCGTGCGTCTGCGCATACATGTTGGTGAGAAAACGCATTTCGGTCGTCGTGGCGTTGTTGTCGATGGTTGTACCTATTCCCGTCTCTTTTATTTTGTCGATGACATCTTGTCGTATTTCGCCATGGAATGCGATGTTTTTGGGGAATCCGCCCAATTCGCTTTGATAGAGCAACAACTTTTCGGCAATGGCTTTGGCTTCGGGGGTGCCGTACCATTCTTTGGGCATCTTGGTGGCAATCTGTTTCCACGGGAGTTTCTGCAATTCTTCCATCGTTTGTGCCGAGACAATCATGGACAAGAAGCAGAAAATCAATCCAAAAATTTTCTTTTTCATCTGATAAATATTTTGATGTTACTGAATGTTTGTGTCTTGTAGTCCTATTTTTGCAATCGACCGGTAAGCGTGTCGCGGTTGTTTTTGAGGTCGGTCCAGTCAACTTTCCGGGTGGGGTCGATGCCGTTGATGTATTTCTCGATGTTGGTATATCCATCGTCGTTGCAATCTCCCGTGGCGTCGGAGGGGTCGTTGGGGTTCAGCCCATACCGTATCTCCCACGCATCGGGCATTCCGTCGTTGTCGCTGTCGATGTATGGCGTACCCTTGTACTCGGGCAGCCCGCCCACCTGTTGCGGGTGGGTGATGATGCCATATTTGTATGAATCGTCGGGCAGTCTCCGTTTGACATAAGGCGTGACGAAGGGGCGTGCCTTTTTGTCGTATATGGCTTGTCCCGTGCGGACCGTGTTGATGATGCGCGTATCGACCGAGTCTCTTCGTGGAAGAGTGGCCCCAACATTTTCCATGACAAACTCATAGGCTTCTTGCGCCGACATGATGGGGTTGTGCGGCGGCATGGCAAAAGGCTCGTCGACGCGTATCGCCTCTTCAAATTTACCGCAGTCACGTTGCCCGTACACTTGCACTCCGCCGTCCCAGTTGTCGGCTGTCACTCGGTCGTTGCCCAGCATGATGTTGCCGTTTACATAGGCTTTCCCGAATGTGTCGGGTTTGTTTTTGTCACGGCTTGATTCGGGTTTGAGAATGCGATATTGTATGGCTTTCCCGTTTTGCAGCGCCGTGACGGGACCGGGCTTGAAGTAGTTGTTGATGATGTTGTATTGCGAGTATTCGTCACCGCCGTCGACAGACCGGTTCCACCAGTTGTAGATAACGCAGTTGACCAAGTTGAAACCGCCGTTCATGCCGATGGAGCAGTTCCGCGATATGTTCGAGGCAAAAAGATTGCGGGCGAAATAACAGTTGTGTCCGCCGATGGTCGCCCCGAAAGCATGGTTATAGGTGTCGAGCGCCTCGGCAAACATCGAATTTTGAATGGTAATGTTCACGGTAGGCAATTTCGTCCCTTTCCCGGTTTCGTCGCGGTTCCATACATGACGGTATATCGACATGACTTCGTCGAGCCCCCAAGAGGTCGATACATGGTCGATGATGATATTGCCCACAGCGTTTCCACCCAAGGCATCGTCACGGTTCCCCACATCGACGGCTCCTCGGCGGAAGCGCATGTGGCGGATTATCACGTCGTGGGTGTCGATGAGGAAGGAGGCGCCGGCCACGCATACCCCATCGCCGGGCGCTGTTTGTCCGGCGATGGTGATATAGGGTGCTTTAATGCTGATGGGTGATTTGAGTTCTATTACACCGGCCACGTTGAAGACCACGATACGGGCGCCGCCTGTCTCGCAGGCTTCGCGCAGAGTGCCCGGCCCACGGTCGGCCAGCGAAGTCACGGTAATGACTTTGCCGCCCCGTCCGCCGGCAGTAAAAGCTCCGCCCCCTTCGGCTCCGGGGAATGCCGGGATTTGGCATTGCGGCAGGTCTTTGGGTTTTGAGGCCCAAGGCCGGTAGACGCGTCCGTATTTCTTCTCTTCCTTTTTGACAATCTTCAATGCCTTTTCCCAAGCTGCATTGTCGAGCTTGTCATAGTAGGCGTTTTCTTGGGCGACACGTTGCTGTATCGAGTCGGGAACCGTTGGGTATTGCGCCTCGATGGGACAGGCGATTGCCAAGAATAATATTCCCGACAGGAGGGTAATTCGTTTCATGGTCAGGGGCGATGTTGATGATTTCGGTATTTTGGATTATTCCTTTATTTGGATATGCTTGTACGATAGTGATATGCTCCCGAACCGATTTGTCGTATTTCCCCGTTGGGAAGGTGTACTTCGGCCGTGGTATTGGGAGGCAGCATGATGTCCCACACGATGTGTGCACGACTCTTTTTCCATCGGCTTTCGACTTGACCGTACGGTGTTTGGTAGGTAACATCGACATGGTCGAGTTGTTTGATGTCGAAACACGGTTTGAAGATGATGTGCTTGAAACCGACCTTATCGGTCGACGGACGTATACCGCCCAACTCTTCGAAGCAGAAGGGGAGGAAGTCGCCCAGGAGCATGACATGGTTGCCGCTGTTCATCCAGGGATTGGCGGTATCACCGTTCCAAAGTTCCCAAATGGTCGTCGCTCCGTTTTCAATCATATATCCGAAACTCGGGTAGGACGTATGCGAGGCCATTTGGTAGGCCAGGTTGCTTTGCCCTATGCGGCACAGTTGGCCGAAAAGCCATTGCATGCCGATGACACCACAACTGATGTGTGCGTTGTGGGTTTCGATGATGGTCGTCGACAAGTTCTTTGCGACGGCTTCGGCGTATGGGGCGGGAATCATGTCGAATGCCAAGGGGAGGAGGTTGGCTGTGACGGTGTTGTTTGCATAGAATGCGACAGAATCTCCTTTGCCGGTTGCCGGTTGTACGGTCAGAAAGATTCTGTTGAAAGCCGCTTTCAGCTTTTCGGCGTCGGCGTCATAACGTTCGGCGTCGGCGCTCATGCCCAGCAAACGGGCAAAGCCGGCCATGATTTTCAGGTCTTTATAGAAATAGGCCGAGGCAATGAGGCGGCCGTCGGTCTTGCGAGCCGGGTCTTGGCTGTGAATCATCTCGGGCGACTCGGGTGGTACGCACCAGTCGCCGTATTTGTCTTTCACGATGAGTCCGGCGCGGTTGGTATATTCCTTGGCCATGTGTTCTATCCAACGCTGCATCGATGAATAGTGCTTGCGTATGGGCTCCATGTTGCCATATTGGGTGTAAATCATCTCGCAGGCAAAAATCAAGGCGCTGGGCCATGTTACGTTGTCGCTGTAATAGTTCCAGAATGCCGGAGCCACATCGGGAATACAACCGTCTTCTCGTTGAGCCTCGCAGATGTCTCGCACCCATTTGGTATAGAGCCGTTCGTTGCCGAAGAGATAACTTTCGCCCCAGCACCCTTTGGTGCGGTCGCCGAGCCACGGTTGCCGTTCGTTGCGTTGCGGGCAGTCGACGGGCATGCCCTTGTAGTTGCCGAGAATACCCCAACGTGCGTTTTTCACGATGGCATTTAGGGTCTTGTCCGACGAGGAGAAGGTCCCGGTTTCTTCCATGTCATCGCTGATGACTTGTGCCGTGAAACATTCGGTGAGCGGGTGGCGGGCTGATAGTTTGGAGGTGCCGGAGAGGTTTTTATATCCCGAGACTTCGACATATCTGAATCCGTGATAAGAGAATATCGGAGCCCATTTTTCGTTCTCGTCTTCTTCTCCGTTGCAAATGTAGGTGTCGGTGCTCAGGGCATCGCGCAGATTCTCGGTGAATAATGATTTCCCGTCTTTGTTGAGCCGTTCGGCATATTGCAGGAAAATGCTGTCACCGGCTTGCCCTTGTACTTTCATTTCGACCCACCCGGCCATGTTCTGACCGAAATCGAGAATGAACCCTTTTTCGGTTTCGATAACCGATACCGGTTTTATTTCCTGCCATATTTTCATACCCGGCATCATGGCTCCACGCAGCGTGCCGGTAGGAATGCTCACTCGCTGTGCCGGTATCCAGGTAGAGTCATTGTAACCGGGTTGTGTCCATGCGCCCAATTCTTTGCGGGCATCGTATATTTCGCCGTCGTATTCGTTGTTGCTGCGTATGGGACCGTCGGGCGTGAGTTTCCATCGCGTGTCGCTGGCTATCGTTTCCCGGCTGCCGTCGACATATTCGATGACGAGGTTCAGTCGCAATTTGGGATAACCGAAGTTGGCGATTTTATAGGGCTTGTAATTTTGGCACATGGTGTAATAGCGCCCGTTGCCAAGTACCACACCGATGGCGTTTTGGCTTTGTATCAGTGACGTGACATCGTAAGTGTTGTAGAGAATGGTCTTGCGATAATCTGTCGGAGCCGGAGTCAGCACTTCATTCCCGACCTTCTGCCCATTGATATAGAACTCATACAATCCCAGTCCGGCGATGAAGGCCGTGGCGCGTTTTATGGGTTTGTCGGTCGTGAATTCGGTGCGAAGATAGCGTGCCGACAAACGGCTGTGCATCTCTTCTCTGTCCCACGGCATGGCTTGGTCGAGACCAATCCATTGCCCTTTCCAGCGGTTTTCCGAAAGCAGTCCCGTTGAGAACTTGGCGATGGGGCTCCACGATGTCTGGCATTCTTTCTCTTTCCCGTATGAAGCCGTTATCTGCACTTTCCAATAGGCATGCCGATTGCTTCCCAAGGGCATGCCCCGGTATGCGACCCACAGGGAACTATCGCTGGTCACGATGCCTGAATCCCACAAGTCGCATTTCCCGTCAGCCAATTTGCTGCTGTCGCTTGCGACCATGATGCGGTAGGTGCGTTGCATGACGTTCGATTCGTCCGATTGCAGTTGCCAACTGAATCGTGGTGTTTCCGTATCGAGCCCCAAAGGATTGTGTAGGGCTTCGGTGCGCAGGTCGGCAAGAGATACGGGTTCTTGTGTGGGTTGTGCGTGTAGCGGCAGGGGCATTGAAAGCAGTAGGCCGACGGCCGCAATTAAAAGAGAATGTGTTTTCATGGCATTTGTGTTTTTATAAGTCTTTTCTGAATTGGGCATCGGGCAGAGATGTCCATTCGGGTAATACATATTTTGTCGAGGCGTCGGTAACGATTAGTACCCAGTCGTTGACTCCGTCGGTGCGAATGTCGGGGATAAAACGGGTTGTCCGGTTGGCAAATTCTCCGATGTAGCTCAGCTGTCCGTTACAGGGATTATACCACCAGGCTCTTTTTTGTTTGCCTTTGATTTTTCTCAGGTCGATTTCCATCGGTTCGCCCAGGTAGGAGTAGACCAGCAGATAGCTGTTTCCGCGAGTGGCTGCAACTCTATGGTATTTCGTCCCGTTTTCACCGACGATGATACTTTGGTCGGGAATGCGCTCGAAGAAAGGAAAGGTCAGCATCAGGTTCTTGACATATTTCATTTGATTGAATCCCGGGTCTTTGAGCGCTTCATACCAAGGTGTGCAGGCACCGTATGCTCCGCCTACGCCGGGACGATAGAATTGCATGATGGCATTGTTCCCGTAGGTGTGCCCGAATGCTCCGGCAAATATCGACCAGTAGGCATAGCGGCGACAGTCGTAGTCTTGCCACAGGGGTTCGCCGGGATCATGCAACCCTTGCGGAATCCTTTCGTAAGAAGGCTCTCCGTCGATAACCGGCTTCATGGGTGTGATGGCCAAGGAGCGTTCGACATAACGCCAGTTGTCTTCTTCGGTATCTTCGGGAATCGGATAGTTCTTGTCATCGCCTCTTTGGTTGTAGCGACGGTGGCCGCTTTGGAACATATTGAAGTCGAGCCACTCGGCGTCGTTGTAGAAGTCGGTCGACAAGGTCCTTCCTCTCGGGTGGAATGTCATGAGGTGGTTGGGGTCATGGGCCTTTATGCTGCGAGCCAAGGCGTGCCACACTTCGGCTTTGATGTCGCATTGAATGTCTCCGCCGATTATCCAAATGATGTTGGGAGCATCTTTGTAACGTTCACCCAGGAACTTGCCGTAGGCTTGGGCTTCTTCCACGCTCATCAGTCCCGATTTTACCAGTCCGCCCCAGATGCATACCATGCCGATGTAGATGCCGTTGCTTTCGGCGGTCTTTATGATATGGTCCATGTGATCCCAATATCCGTAGACGCCTTTCTGGTCGATGTTCTCGAAGTTGAACCCGTCGGGGTGAGACATCTGTCCGTAGGCATTGAATGCCGGTACACCGTTTATGGTTTGCACCTGCACGACATTGAAGCCGGCTTCGCGGCATCGTCCCAAGTAGTACCCGACTTCGTCGCGGTCGAGGCGTTCGGGCATGAGCCAGCCGGTCTCACCTTGCCAAAAGAAAGGTTTACCGTTTTCGTGTTTCAGATAACGGCTCTCTTCCGACACGAGCAGTTTCCCGTTTTTCCAGGGAATATAAGTCGGCGTTTTGGCGGCAAAACTCACCAGCGTGCATGTCGCGGCAAAAAATGTCAAGAGAATTTTTTTCATATCTGTCTATTTTAAAGAGTTTTTAGATTTTGTGAGGCAGGAGAGTGGGCCCAAGGAATCCCTGTGTGCGGCAAGTCGGCCATCGATATAGATGCTCAATCCCTTGCCCTGATGGTAGCGGTTCCCGTGTCTGTCCCACGAAATGGTGAGATTATGGCCTTTGTAACGCACGTTGTCGAGGCAGAAATAGTCCCACGCATTTTCGGGTACGAGCGGATTGATTTCTATCCGTTCGTCGGCGCATGGACGCAAACCGACGAGTCCGGTGATGACCAGGTCGTTTAATGTCGAGTGGTTGTAGTATCGGCTGCGTTCTTGTTCTCCTTTGAGCCAGTAACCGGTGACTTCGTCGAGATACTCTCCGATATAGGGACGGCCGTGGAAATAATGCGATTGTGCATATAATTTGAACTGTTCGAACCACGTCTCCCGGCTTACTGCGCTTTCACCGGGTTGGCTGTTGAGATAATTGGCCAACGCCGTGAGGGTCTGCGACGTGGCAAACGGCCATATCGGGCCATTCCATTCACAACTGGCTTTGAAATAGGCTCTGAATTGCGGGTGCCGCCGCTCTGCTGTCGTGAGGCCAAATGGCGCCGAGAAACCTTCGGGGTCGGTTATTTGCAGCCATGCCGAGTCGTATCGGTTGGGCGAGGGGAGGCCGAAATACCATGGCGTGTATCCGATGGCTTCTCGCACTTGGGCGAGGGTGTCGCCTCGACGTGTTTCAAAGAAGTTGTGACGGGGATTCCATAACAGTGTCTCGACCAACTGCTTCAAGGTATCGGCTTTTTCGGCGTAAAGGGTACTGTCCTGGTCTCCCGTCAGCCGGCACACTTCGGCGATGGCCGAGGCATTCCCGTACATATAGGAGGAGATGGTGGGGCGGGCATACTGTTTCTTGCGCCCTCCGCTGATGCTCTCTTCCATGGCATCTTGCACGTCGCTTTGCCAATAGAGCCCGCTGGGTAGGCGATGGGTGGTTTCCCACCAGGTGTATTCGCTTTTCATGTCGGGCAACAGGCCGGCTATGAACGTGCTGTCGCCGGTTACAAGGAAACTTTGATAGAGGGCGTAAGGTGTCCACGAGCTGAAATTCTTCATGCGTTCCAAGGGTTTCCCGTCATTGCCCCGGTACCAGGTGCGGATTATTTGATGCAGGTAGCAGGTGTCTCTCAACCACCGCGTCTCGTGTATGTGGTGTCCTAAGGCGCTCGATATGAGATTGTAGCGGTCGGCATAGGAGCGGGGAACGAGAAATTCGGTCATGGCATATCCGACAGGGGTCTCCTTGATGTGCTTCCGCAATGTCCACCAACGGTAATAATATATCTCTTCGATGTTTGCATCGGGACATTCAAACAGCGGGATATTCTCTTCGAGCCATTCGGCCGACCGGCTGTTGGGTATGGCCTGCACGATGTTTTCGTCTTCCATGCGGTTGAACCGTTCGACATGGTGCCGAAAGTCGTCGAAGTCGAGCAGGCAGGTTGTGCGGTCGCCTTCGGCACAAAGTCGGGCTATGCGGTAAATGGCCGCGGCATTTTCCTTCCCTGCATCATCGAGATCGAAGTCCTGGTCGGCCGGTGTGTCGGGTGTAGGCATGGCGTTTACCGCACCGGTGCGGAATATAATGCGCTCGATGGTCGAAACCGGAGCAAAAAACATGCGGGTCGTTTTTTTCTTGCCATTGATTGACACGGTGTAGTTGCGATTCTCGACCGAGAGCGACACCTCAACATGATACACTTGTCCCGGCTCGTATTTCCCCATTTGGGAATATCGTGCACCCCCTTTGGCCCGGAGGATACTGTCGGTGAGCTCGATTCGGGCGCATGGTGTGCCTTTGGCATCGGCGAAGTCGATTTGCAGGTTCCCGTGACCCGTTTGTTCGGCCATGAGGTCAAACGCGACTTTCAGGGTGTGGCTTTCGGGCACTTTCCTTTCGGCCAACGCATAGGAAAACGGGTCTCTGTCGGTAAGCGTGAGCCATTGCCGGCCGGCTTTGTTTTCGAGTGCGACAGGGGTGCAAATGCCTGTGTAGAGGTTCCATTCGCGCAAATCCGACATGCGGGTGGCTGAGCTTATATCGTCTTGCACATACTTGGTCACCTCTTCCCGCACAGGTACAGGAATGTGGGTAATCCACATATCTTCTTTCCCCACGCTGTATGAGACCCAAAGGTCGCCGTCGGGAGGGGTGCCGTTGCCGGGTAATATGCCGCGGGCGTATTGGGGACCGAAACTTTTGTAATTACCTCCATACCGTATTGGGGGAACGATGCCGTGTATAAGATTCAGGGTCGTGTATTCGAGCCCGTCGCTGCTTAGCGAGATAGCCAGCGGCCAGCGGTATTCGGCCGGATTATATACGGTTGCATAACTTCCGTCGCTGAGCCGTTGACCCCATATCTTGGCATTGCTGTTTACAAACCCCGAGGCACGCATGACCGGTTGTTGCCAAGTCTCGCCGCCGTCGTCACTGATGGAGGTGAGGGCGTGTTTCCATAATCCCACGATGCGGTTGTCGGGCAGGTAGTAGTAGCAGAAAGCCTTGTATGGATTTTTCAACGGGAGCATGGGGTCATTGCGGTCGGCCTCTTCGACCATTTGCATGCGATAGAGCGGATTGTCCATCATCTCCCGACAAGCCTTTACAAAACCTTTGTCGCGTGAACGGGTGTAGAACGGGTAATCGCTATTCTTCTCGTTGAAGTCGTGATTGTAGTAAACGAAATAGATGGGGCCGAACGTCCCGTCTCGCTTTATCTCACGCACGACGCGGCCTATGCCGTTGCCGTCGTTCGGATCGTCTTTGGGGTCAAGGGCGATGCCATAGTTGCCGGTGGCAAGCAACCGGCCGTTTGAGGCGACAAAGAATCCTACGCGCTGGTGCATGATGGCCGTCAGATGGTGCGCTTTGCCGGGACGTCCCGCCTTGGTAAAGCCTTCGGGAACTTTGTAGGTGGGGAAGAGGACGACGGGGGCTTCCCATGTATAACCGTCTTTCGATGTCATCAGCATGGTGCGCGACGGGGGAATGTGCTCATCGGTGCTGTCGCACAGGAAATGTACGTAGAAGCGTCCGTTCCAATAACACATCATCGGTTGATGGTTGTAGGTCCACCCGTAGTTGTAGGCCGCCGTTACGCTGTCGCGGTTGGCACGCAGAAGCTGTATGTTGTGCACACCGACTGCCGGCGAAAGTTGCCCGTCGTGGAAATAGGGGTTTGACCGCACGTCACCGGTGTAGTGTACTTGGTCCTGCGACGACTGTGCCCATACGCACCCCAACGACATTCCCAGAAAAAAGATGAGTAAAGCGTGTTTCATGATATATCTTGGCAAGGTAAAGATATTCAGAAAATCGCTATCTCGCCAACATTGAAATGTAAAAATTTCCGGGTTTTTATTTTTTTATTAATTAAGTGGAATTTCTGCCCGCCGTCTGGTCAAAAAGTGAAACTCATTGATATTATTTGCTTTTGTAAGGACAATCCGAGACAAAAAATCCCCGACGAAATTTCTTTCGAGGGGGATTATGGGGAGTGGGACGATGAGTCGAGGGGAGAATTTGCAGTTGTGAACTCAACGGGTCGCCGGAACCATCTTTTTGAGCAAGGCGATTTCGTCGGGCCAGCGGCTTTCGTCGGGCGTTTCGAGAATGAGCGGGATATTGTCGAATCGGGGGTCGGCCATGATTCGTTCAAACAAGCCGATGCCCAAAGTGCCTTCGCCCAACACTTCGTGACGGTCAACGTGGGAATCGAGTCCTTTTTTGGAATCGTTGATATGCATGCCGCGGAGGTAATGTAAGCCTACGATGGCATCGAGAGCGGCGAAGGTCTTTTCAAAACCTTCGGCCGTGATGAGGTCATATCCACCGGCCAAGGCATGACAGGTGTCGATGCAGATGCCCACGCGGCTTTTGTCTTCGACCTTGTCGATGATATGGGCGAGGTGCTCAAAGCGGAAACCCACGTTCGAACCCTGCCCGGCCGTGTTCTCAATAACCGCCGTTACTCCTTTGGTCTTGTCGAGAGCCCGGTTTATCGATTCGGCAATGCGGTCGAGACAGGCTTCGACACTTATCTCTTTGAGATGTGAACCCGGGTGGAAGTTGAGCCGATCGAGCCCCAGTTGTTCGCAACGTTGCATCTCATCGAGAAACGCAGCCCGCGATTTTTCGAGACCTTCGCTTTGCGGGTGACCCAGATTGATGAGATAACTGTCGTGCGGGAGAATCTGTTGCGGAGTGTAGCCATAGGCTTGGCATCTTTTCTTAAAGAGGACGATGCTTTTCTCCGACAGCGGGGGGGCAACCCATTGCCGTTGGTTCTTGGTAAAAAGAGCAAATGCGGTTGCTCCTATGAGGTGCGCGTTTTCGGGGGCATTCTCTACGCCTCCCGACGCGCTGACGTGTGCGCCGATGTATTTCATGTCGGGGTGGTTTACGATTTATGATTCATACTTGGACAAAGGTAAGAAATAAAATGCGAAAGGCGGATTGTTATCTTACCGAAATTGTGGATTCCACATGTGACTTGCCGACCGACACTTCCTATTCGGCATGCCGGTTTTTCCACCAAAAGAAAACAAATCGTGCACCGGTAAGGATAAGAGCCAGGGAGAGCCCCGTGTAAAATACGGCGATGAATATGTCGGGAAGCAAGGAGCGTTGGCGAATGACAATACCCATCGTCATCATGGCGGTCATGATAATCCAGCCTTTGACATCAAAAAAGGCAAACGGACAATTCTTCTCTTTTTTCTGGCGAATGCGTCGGGTATGTTTCAGGTACAGTCGGTTGAAGATAAATGCGAAAAACACGATAAAGACAGCCGTGGCCTCCAATATTTTATATACCCAGTAATGGGTGGTCCCGAGCCAACAGCCGATGCCGATGCGTAAAATGTTCGCTCCGGCAATGAGCCAAACCAGGCCGGCTGTGATGAGAAGCGTGTTCCGTGAAACTCCGAATGTCATTTGATAGGATTTCTTTTGAAATAAGACGAAACAAAGATACACATTCATTTGCCTGTGCCCATACCTTTCTCGTATATTTGTGGAATCAAGGTACGCCCCGACAGCGTCCGGTCGAAAACTTTCTCTCCTTCTTTGTCTCTGCATTTGACTTTTCGTATATTTGCCTGTGATAGAAAGAGCCTTGGCAAAGGTCTCGAATGAGTCCGACGGTTTGCTTTCGGCTTTATCATTATGTTTGAACCGATTAAATGCAATGTTCATATGAATAACTTTACTTTTCACGCTCCCACCGAATTCGTTTTCGGGAAAGATGTCGAAAACAAGACGGGCGTTTTATGCCAAAAATATGGCGCTACCAAGGTCCTGATCGTCTATGGCGGAGGCTCGGTGGTGCGAAGCGGCCTGTTGCAACGGGTGAAGCAAGTGTTAGATGATGCGCGAATCCCTTTTGCCGAGTTGGGAGGCATTCAACCCAATCCGACCGACCCGAAGGTGTATGAAGGCATAGAAATCTGCCGCAGAGAATCGGTCGATATGTTGTTGGCCGTGGGCGGAGGTTCGGTTATCGACACGGCAAAGGCTATTGCGGCAGGAGTCCCGTATGCCGGAGATTTTTGGGGTTTCTTTGTCGGAAAAGCTGTCGTGAAGGAAGCTCTGAAAGTAGGGGTTGTCCTGACTATACCGGCTGCCGGCAGTGAAGGCTCGGGAAATAGTGTAATCACCAAACTCGATGGCCTGCAAAAATTGAGCTTGCGCACCCCCGACGCCTTGCGCCCCGTGTTTGCCATTATGAATCCCGAACTCACCTACACGTTGCCCCCTTATCAGACGGCATGCGGCGTTGTGGATATGATGGCACACATCATGGAGCGATATTTTTCCAATACCACGGGAGTGGAGATTACCGACCGGCTGTGCGAAGGGGCTCTGAAAGCCATCATCGAGGTGGCTCCGCATGTGATGGAAAATCCGACCGATTACGATGCGCGAGCCAATCTCATGTGGTGCGGCACGATTGCCCACAATGGCATCTGCGGTGTGGGACGCGAAGAAGACTGGGCGTCACATTTCATGGAACATGAGATAAGCGCGGTTTACAATGTGACACACGGTGCCGGACTGGCCGTTGTCTTCCCGGCCTGGCTGACATTCATGGCCGAGCATCACCCCGGGAAAGTTGGCCAGTTTGCCGAGCGGGTTTGGAATATCACGCCGGCCGGTACGCCGCGTGAGACCGCCCTTGAAGGAATCGCCTGCCTTAAAAATTTCTTCGCCTCGATAGGCATGCCCACATCTTTTGCCCAACTCGGCATCGAGCACCCCGATATAGATTTGCTGGTGGAAAAACTCCATCACAACAAAGGCGAGCTTGTCGGGGCATATTACAAACTCTCCCCCGACGATAGCCGCCGCATCTACGAAATAGCTTGCCGCTAATCTCACAAACAAGAGTCTTCCCGATGTTGAGTAAAAACAAAATAAAATTTATTCAGTCTCTCGACCGCAAGAAAGTCCGTACCGAATGCGGCTGCTTCTTGGCCGAAGGGAATAAATTGGTCGAAGATACACTCCCGGCGTTCACTTGCCGGCTATTGGTCGCCACTGCCGAGTGGTTACAACAGCACCCCGGTGTGCGAGCTGGTGAGATACTTGAATGCAGTCCCGACGAGATTGCCCGGGCTTCATTGATGCGCTCGCCGCAAGATGTGTTGGCTGTGTATGAGATGCCTCGTCATGATTTGCAGGCCGACGTGTTGTCACGACAGTTGGTATTGGCTCTTGATACCGTGCAAGACCCGGGCAACTTGGGAACGATTGTACGCATTGCCGACTGGTATGGCATAGAGGATATTCTCTGTTCGCCGCTCTGTGCCGACCTGTATAATCCCAAGGTGGTGCAGGCTACCATGGGAGCATTGGCTCGTGTGAGGGTGCATTATGTCGACCTTGTTGAGTTCCTGCCCCGAATCGGGACACCTATATACGGGACATTCCTTGATGGACAAAATATTTATGGACAATCGCTTACCCCGACAGGCATTATCGTGATGGGAAACGAGGGGAACGGCATCTCACCGGAGGTGAGGAAGCTGGTGACGCATTCCCTGTTTCTTCCCAGTTATCCCCCGGAACGGATTACCTCGGAATCGCTCAATGTCGCAATAGCCACAGCCGTAGTGTGTGCCGAGTTCCGCCGTCGGTGATTCTTGCCCTTATATGAATTGAGCCGGAAGGAACAATCTCTTCCGGCTCAATTCATTTCGTCATTTATGATGGTTATTAAAGACCTTTCTCTTTGGCTTCGTCCCACAAGTGGTCCATTTCGTCGAGGGTCATTTCTTTCAAGTTGCGGCCTTGTTCCTTGGCTGCCGCCTCGACGTAATTGAATCGACGGATAAATTTCTGATTTGTCCGTTCAAGAGCATTTTCGGGATTGATTTTATAGAGCCGGGCGGCATTGATGAGACTGAACAGCAAATCGCCGAACTCCGCTTCTCTTTCGCCTTCGTCACTGTCTTTTGCGGCGGCTTCAAATTCGGCAATTTCCTCGCGCACCTTCTCCCACACATCTTCACGCACCTCCCAGTCGAAGCCTACGTTACGGGCTTTCTCTTGTATGCGGCATGCCTTGATGAGTGCCGGCAACGCCGTAGGTACTCCGGCGAGAACGGTCTTGTTGCCCCCTTTCTCTTTCAGTTTGAGGGCTTCCCAGTTCTGCTCTACCTGTCCCGAGGTAGAAACCTGGGCCGTCCCGAAGACATGCGGGTGGCGATAGATGAGTTTTTCACACAGCGCGTCGCACACGTCGGCGATGTCGTAGAGATTTTTCTCTTCACCTATTTTGGCATAAAATGCGATGTGCAGAAGCACGTCGCCCAACTCTTTTTTTATCGACACCGGGTCGTTGTTGGTGATGGCTTCGCATAGTTCATAGGTCTCTTCGATGGTGTTGGCCCGCAACGATTCGTTGGTCTGCTTGCGGTCCCACGGGCATTTCAGACGCAATTCATCGAGAACATCGAGGAAGCGGCCGAATGCTGCGCATTTTTCTTCTTTGCTATGTTGTGTAGGCATGGAATGGAGTATAAGAAACAGATACAAAGGTAGGAATTTCTTGCCGATGAGCCAACGCACAATGATTAATAGATAAAAAATGACATCATCAATTTCTAAAACCGTCGATTTTCTCAAATAATATCCGTATTTTTGCAAACTTACAAACCGTATGTGCCTTTATGATTCCCAAAATATTGACAAAAACCGAAGCCGATGCCATCAGTCGCTGCATCGATGAGGCAAAACGTATCGTCATCGTTTGCCATGTTGCTCCCGATGGTGATGCCATAGGCTCTTCCTTGGCGTTGTGGCATACATTGACCGATTTAGGGAAAGATGCCTATGTCATTGTGCCCGATGCCTATCCGGCCAGTATGCGCTTTTTGAAGGGGTGCAAGGAAATCCTTGTATATACCCGTTACACCGAGTTCGCGCAGCGGCTCATGGCGAGTGCCGATTTGATTTTCTGTCTCGACTTCAACGAGCCGAAGCGGGTCGATTTGATGGAACCTTCATTGACGGCCTCTCCGGCAAAGAAAATATTGATAGACCATCACTTGGACCCCGTCCCGTTTTGTGACATTACCGTTTCACACCCCGAGATTTCGTCGAGTTGTGAAGTGTTGTTCCGGGTCATTTGCAGTTTGGGCCTGTTTGAGCAGATGAGCCTCGATGCGGCATCGGCCATCTACACCGGCATGATGACCGACACGGGAAATTTTACTTATAATTCGAATTATCCCGAAATATACATAACCATCGCCGAGTTGATAAAAAAAGGTATCGACAAAGATTGGATATATGGTCGCATACACAATACCAACAGCGAGAACAAACTCCGTCTTAACGGATATGCCCTTTCTCAAAAAATGGAGGTTTTCCCCGAGCAAAAGGCCGCCGTCATTACGCTCTCGCAGGAAGAGCTCAACCGGTATAGTTACCAGAAAGGTGATACCGAGGGCCTTGTGAACGTGCCGCTCTCGATGGAACACATTCTCTTCTCGGCGTTCTTGCGTGAAGAATCGAACCTGATAAAAATATCGTTGCGTTCCAAAGGTTCGTTCCCGGCCAATAAAATCGCGTCGGATTACTTCAACGGTGGTGGCCACTTGAATGCTGCCGGAGGTGAGTTTTATGGAACCTTGCAGGAAGCACATGACATGATGCTCAAAATATTACCGGTTATCGGAGAATTAGCGACACAATCTCAAAATCAATAATAAATCCTATGAATAGAAACTTTTTCACTTTGACTGCCCTCTTCTTTTCGTTGTGCGCCTTAGTCGCTTGTAACGATAGTAAAACTTATATTGAATTGCGTGAAGAAGAAGACAATGCCATCGAAAAATATCTTACAAGCGACGGACGTTGGGTTGCCGACATTCCTGCCGATAGAAACTTCCTGACCGCCGAGAATAACGAGAATCCCCCTTACTATAAGTTGCCCGATGATGTGTATATGCAGATTCTCTCCATCGGTTATCTCGACTCGACCAAACAATTTTTCGTGGCCGACGACAAGGTCTATTTCCGATATACACGCATGAGTCTCACCGATTGGGCCGATGGCATCGTTTCCACTTCGGGTAACATGAATGATGCCAGCGGTAGCAGCGACCAGTACTATTTTACCTACACCACGCAGGAAGGCTCCAATTATTCGATGTATTTCGAGTACGGATTGGGCATAGAGTATCCATTGAAGTATGTCGGCAATGGCGCTTTGCTTCGCTTGGTTGTCCCGTCGAAGATGGGATTTTCGAGTGAAATATCCAACGTCATTCCCTATTTATACACCATTAAGTACAACCTCAGAGAAAATTGATGCAACGCCTATGTCATTGATAAAATCTATTTCAGGAATCCGGGGAACCATCGGCGGCGTAGCCGGTGACGGATTGAATCCTCTCGATATTGTCAAATTTACGGCAGCCTATGCCACGTTCATTGCCCGCACGACAAAATTGCCGGTGCGTAGAATTGTCGTGGGCCGTGATGCCCGGGTATCGGGAGAAATGGTCGCCCATTGTGTGGTGGGTACTTTGGTGGGAATGGGTTTCGATGTCGTGGACTTGGGCCTTGCGACGACCCCCACAACCGAGCTTGCTGTCGTGTGGGAGGAGGCTTGTGGCGGCATTATCCTCACGGCAAGTCATAATCCCAAGCAATGGAATGCCTTGAAACTGCTCAATGAACGGGGCGAATTTCTCAATGCCGAAGAAGGCAACGAAGTGCTGCGAATTGCAGAAGCCGAGGATTTTGTCTTTGCGGACATAGAAAACTTGGGACATATAAAAGTAGATAATACGTCGATAAAGAGGCATATAGACAGTGTATTATCTCTCGATCTGGTCGATGTGGAGGCTATTAAGAATGCCCGTTTTTCAGTCGCTGTCGATTGTGTCAACTCTGTGGGAGGCATAGCCATACCGGCACTGCTCGAAGCTTTGGGGGTGCAGAAAATTACTCGACTTAATTGTCAGCCCGACGGACTTTTCCCACACAATCCCGAACCTCTTCCGCAGCACCTTACAGAAATATCGGACTTGATGAAGACGGGTGTCGCTGATGTCGGTTTCGTTGTCGACCCCGATGTCGACCGCTTGGCCATCATTTGTGAAAACGGAGATATGTTCGGCGAAGAGTACACGCTTGTGGCCGTTGCCGATTATGTGTTGCGCCATACGCCCGGTAACACGGTGTCGAACCTCAGTTCTTCGCGGGCCCTTCGCGATGTGACGCTTGCACTTGGCGGACAGTACCGTGCAGCTGCCGTGGGAGAAGTGAATGTCGTAGCAAAAATGAAGGAGACCGCTGCCGTCATCGGAGGTGAGGGTAATGGCGGTGTCATCTATCCTGCCTGTCACTATGGCCGCGATGCGTTGGTGGGGATTGCCCTTTTCTTGACACACTTGGCCAAAGAAAAGAAAACCGTGAGTCAGTTGCGGGCCACCTATCCTTCATACGCCATGACCAAACAACGCATCGACCTCACACCCGCCATCGATGTAGATGCGTTGCTTTGTGCCGTGAAAGAAAAATATTCTTGTTATGAAGTTACTGATATTGATGGGGTGAAAATCGATTTCCCCGACGGTTGGGTACATCTGCGCAAGTCAAATACCGAACCGATCATCCGGGTATATGCCGAAGCGGCAACAACCGGGCAAGCCGAAGAAAAAGCCGCTGCCGTCATGGCCGTCATCAACGATATGATAAAGTAATTCACGAGAATATCACACACCGTAATATACCATCTGAAAATAGCTGATACGCTCGTTATTCAATATTTATGGACTGGCTTCAACGTGAAATCGAACAACTCCTTTTAAAGCTCGACTGGGGGCCAACCGCTGTGGAGTGGGGGGCGCGCATCGTTTGGCTTGTCATTATTTTTGTCATATCCATTCTGTTGGCAAAAATATTCCGACATTTCTTTATTCCGCTTTTGCAGCAATTGAGCCGTCGCACCAAAATGCAGTGGGACGACCACCTCTTCAAAGATGAAGTCATGCACAAGGCCGCCCGCCTTATACCTCCGGTCGTGTGGTATCTGCTCCTGCCGATTGCTTTGGGAAGCCAGCCCCACCTCCTTGATATTTGCCTGCGGATTACCCAGATATATCTCATCGTCGTTTCAATGATGCTCATCAATGCCGTCATGGATACGCTATACAACATCTCCATCATGAACGAGACTTTGCGTACCCGACCATTGAAAGGCGTCTATCAGATGGTGATTCTCATATCGGGTTGCATCGGTGTGATACTTATCATCAGTGTGCTCCTTGGCAAGAATGCCGCCACGATACTGGCCGGCTTGGGAGCTTCCGCTGCAATCCTCATGTTGATATTCAAAGACAGCATTTTGGGACTGGTGGCAGGCGTTCAACTCTCAGCCAATGACATGTTGCGTCCCGGTGACTGGATAACGATGGACAAGTATGGCGCCGACGGATATGTTACCGAAGTTACCCTCACGACGGTGAAGATACAGAACTTCGACAAAACCATCACGACCATACCGCCCTATGCGCTGGTCAGCGACTCGTTTCAGAACTGGCGCAGCATGTTCGACTGTGGAGGACGACGCATCAAACGCTCTTTGCTCATCGATGCCCATACGGTGCGTTTCTGTACGCCCGAAGAGTGCCTCCGCTACAAAGAGCAACATTTGATTTCGGACGAAGACGGCAAGGAGGATCGCCTGGTCAATTTGCAAGTGTATCGGAAGTATGTGATGAATTACCTCAAAAATTCGCCCTACGTTCATTGCGATTTTTTGCAGATGGTGCGCATGCTGCAACCTACGGCCGAAGGGATTCCCATCGAGGTCTATTGTTTTACCAAGGAGACCAACTGGGTAAGTTATGAGACCCACCAAGGCGAAATATTCGACCATCTTTTGGCTGTTTTGCCCGAGTTCGGTTTGCGCCTATTCCAGCGGCCTTCGGGTCTTGACCTGCAAGATTTGAGACCCGGCAAATGATAAAGGGGGACACAACGGGCACAGCGGCGATTCCGATGTGTATCTGCCCGCCTTTTTTATTTCGCCATTTTATCGTATCTTTGTCCTGAAATCATCTTGAACACAAGAGAATGAAAAATATCCGCAATTTTTGCATCATAGCTCACATCGACCACGGTAAAAGTACCTTGGCCGACCGTCTGTTGGAATATACCCACACCATTGCTCCCAAGGACTTGCAAGACCAAGTGCTCGACAATATGGATCTCGAAAGGGAGAGGGGCATCACAATCAAGAGTCATGCCATACAGATGGAGTATAAATACAAGGGAGAGAATTATATCCTGAACCTGATTGATACTCCGGGGCATGTCGATTTTTCTTATGAAGTATCTCGCTCGATAGCAGCCTGCGAAGGGGCCTTGCTCATTGTCGATGCTTCCCAGGGCATACAGGCACAGACCATCTCGAATCTTTACATGGCCATAGAGAACGACCTCGAAATCATTCCGGTCATGAACAAAATCGACCTCGACAGTGCCATGCCCGATGAAGTCGAAGACCAGATCGTAGAGCTCCTGGGTTGCAAACGCGAAGAGATTCTGCGGGCCAGCGGCAAAACCGGTCAGGGCGTGGAGGAGATACTCAATGCCATTGTCGAACGCGTGCCGGCTCCCGAAGGAGATCCCGAGGCTCCGTTGCAATGCTTGATATTCGACTCGGTGTTTAATTCCTTCCGTGGCATTATAGCCTACTTCAAGATTGTGAACGGGGTGATTCACACCGGCGACAAAGTGAAGTTCGTCGCTACCGGGAAAGAGTATGAAGCCGATGAGGTCGGGGTGTTGAAACTCGACATGTCGCCGCGTAATGAACTGCGGACGGGAGACGTGGGATATATCATTTCGGGCATCAAGACCTCTCGTGAGGTGAAAGTCGGTGACACGATTACTCACATCGACCGCCCCTGTTCCGAAGCCATCGATGGTTTCGAAGAGGTGAAACCCATGGTTTTTGCAGGGGTTTATCCTATTGAGAGTGAGGATTTTGAAGATTTGCGTTCGTCCCTCGAAAAATTGCAGCTCAATGACGCTTCCCTCACGTTTCAGCCCGAGTCTTCGGTCGCACTCGGTTTCGGGTTCCGATGCGGATTCTTGGGGCTGCTGCACATGGAAATCATACAAGAACGTCTCGACCGGGAGTTTGACATGGACGTCATTACAACCGTACCCAATGTTTCGTATAAGGTCTATGACAAGAAGGGCAACATGATAGAGGTGCACAATCCTTCGGGACTTCCCGATGTGACGCTGATCGACCATATCGAAGAACCCTATATCCGGGCTTCGGTCATAACAGCGTCTGATTACATCGGCCCCATCATGACGCTTTGTCTCGGTAAACGGGGAGAATTGATAAAACAGGAATACATCTCGGGCAACCGGGTGGAACTGATATATGACCTGCCGCTGGGAGAGATTGTCATCGACTTCTATGATAAACTCAAAAGCATTTCCAAAGGTTACGCTTCGTTCGATTATCATTTACACGATTTCCGACCTTCCAAACTGGTCAAACTCGATATACTCCTCAACGGAGAATCGGTCGATGCCCTGTCGACCCTGACCCATGCCGACAATGCCGTGAGCTTCGGTCGCCGCATGTGCGAGAAACTCAAAGAACTGATACCCCGTCAGCAATTCGACATTGCCATACAAGCCGCCATCGGAGCCAAGATTATAGCCCGGGAAACGGTAAAAGCCGTGCGTAAAGATGTGACGGCCAAGTGTTATGGAGGTGACATAAGCCGTAAACGCAAATTGCTCGAAAAACAGAAAAAAGGAAAGAAGCGCATGAAGCAGATTGGTACGGTCGAAGTGCCTCAAAAGGCTTTCCTGGCCGTGTTGAAACTGGATTGATTCCGGCTTGTCTGCAAACAAATCGTTTGCAGACTTGTTTTTTTTAATCGAGAAAATGTTCCGATATGATAGATCGTATATACGCCCTGCGCAAGTCGTTGCATAACTATGCCAACGGGGGTTATGTCTTGATTGCCGTTACGGTATTGGCCATGATAGTTGCCAACAGTCCGTTGCAAAATCTTTATTTCTCGTGGTGGCAACAACCGGTCTTGTTGCAAATCGGGAATTTCAATCTTTTTGAACACCACGGACACCCCATGACCCTGATGCAGGTCATCAACGATGCCTTGATGGCCATATTCTTTTTCTCGGTAGGTTTGGAAATAAAGCGTGAGGTCCTCGTCGGGGAGTTGTCATCGATAAAGAAAGCCCTCTTGCCCGTTATCGCCGCCGTGGGCGGTATCGTATTGCCGATAACGATATATCGTCTCTTATCGGCCGATGATGCCCTTTTACAAGGAAGTGCCATACCCATGGCCACCGACATTGCCTTTTCGTTGGGCATATTGAGTATGTTCGGGAAACGTGTCCCCATCGGACTGAAAATATTTTTAGCCACCTTGGCCGTCGCCGACGATATAGGCGGCATTTTGGTCATAGCCATCTTCTATACCGAGGAACTCTCGGCGGTGTGGCTACTCTATTCGGCCATTGTGTTGGCCCTGCTTTTGCTGGGGTCTCGTCTGCATATCAACAGTAAACTGTTCTATGTCATCGGAGCCGTTGCCGTATGGTACTTTTTCCTTCATTCGGGCATACACCCGACGATAGCGGGAGTTTTGGCCGCCTTTTGCGTACCCGCCCACCCGGTAATGAATACGCGGCATTTTATCGATGAGATATGTGATGCCGTGAAAGATTTCCCGCAGGCAAAACCGGTAAAACGCGGTGAAACTTATATTCTCTCGACCGAGCAGTTGAATGCCCTGAAAAGTGTGGAATCGGCATCGGACAAGGTGATAAGCCCCTTGCAAGACTTGGAAGACACCTTGCACCCGCTTGTCAATTATCTCATCATACCCCTCTTTGCGTTTGCCAATGCCGGCATTTCCTTGTCTCACATCGCATTCTCTTCGTTGTTCCAAGGCATCAGCCTTTCGATATGGGTGGCCTTGGTAGCCGGGAAGTTCTTGGGCATCTTCCTTTTTTCCTACATTCCGGTGGCGTTGGGGTGGGTGAGACGACCCGATATTGTTACCTGGCCTATGATTGCCGGCGTATCGGCATTGGGCGGCATCGGCTTTACGGTATCCCTGTTTATAGCCAATCTTTCTTTCCCGGTCGATGATGTCACCAACTTGCTTTTGCTGAACCAGGCCAAACTCGGTATCTTGGTCGGTTCGCTGTTGTCGGGGGTCATCGGGTATTTCATTCTTTCGTTTTCTCTTCCTCGAAAAGCGGTTCAAGAATAAACCTTTTTCGCTGTGGGGGTGTTTCATGCATAGAAAACACCCCTTATGATTCTCATTACCGATGTTGTAAATTCACCTGTGGGCTATGCCTTGCTGCATCTCATTTTGTCGCAGAAAGGGCATGAACCCGTGCGGGTTATGGCTACCTCGCATGACCATTTGAGTCAGGAGGAGGGCTTTGAGCCGATAGTTGCCTCTTATTATGATTTGCCCTCTCTCGACCGGGCATTGAAAGGTGTGGACACGCTATTGATAAGCACATTCAATCTCTTTGCCGACTATCGATCGGGATATGTAAATCTGCTGCACGAAGCGGCTGAGGTCGGTGTAAAGAAGATTCTTTTTATCAGCTCGGTCGGACGAAGCGACTCGGTGTCGTTGCCGATGCAGGAAAATCGGGAGACCGAAATGTGCATACGGGCGTGCGGCATACCTTATGTCATTTTCAGGGTAAATATCCTGATGGAGAATCTGCCGCTTTTTATCGGGACGGACCAGCAGCATGGAATTTATTATCCGGCAGGAAACGGGCGGGTGGCATTTGTCTCGGTGCATGATGTGGCCGATGCGATATTCCCGTTTGTTTCGGGTTGCACTACGATGGAGAACCGGGTCTATACGCTGAGCCACGAAGTGACCTATTCATTTCAGGATATTGCCGTGAAACTCTCTCCTTACTATGCGGGCGGTGTCCGATACGAATCGGTCGACATGTCGCTATATCGGGCTTCTTTGTCGCAGTTGAAACTGCCCGACGACACGGTCGTGCGTCTTTGTTCGGTTGCCAAAGCCATATCGATGAATAGTTATGACCTTAGTGATTATACCCTGAAAAAGCTGCTTGGCCGTCATGCCCGGGAAGCACAGTTGCAACAGCGCATACGTCACTGGTTTTCACAAAAGGAGAGTGCCCCGTTGTTGTTCGGCGGTCAGTTGACGATGCTCGGCGACTACTTGCGCGGAATGCACAATCGTTTATAGCAACAGGTTTACCGAGGCTCCCAATGTGAAAAACGACAGATTCTTGTTGACACGGTTGATTGCGTCGGGTTTGTCGGCAAAATAATACCGATAACGAGTAGGTGTGATGGAATAATCAAAGAAGAGCCGGAACCCCAATTTCAATTTGGCCCAATAGGAGATACTCAGTCCGGTTTGGAAATCGGGCGCATGCATTTCTTTCAGTTTGAGAAACGGCGTCACTGTTTCTCCATTATCCGGCGTCAGATAGATAGTCTGGACGTCGGAAAAAGCATATCCGGCCAATAACTTGCCACCCAGCGATAAACGATAAGTCAGGGCACAGTCGAAATAGGCTCCGACCGAAGCCGAAATAAAATCCATGCCGTTTTCGGTTATGGCTGTGTTGGGATTGGTCAGATAGGAAGCCAAAGAGGCATCTCTCTGTAATTGCGTCGGGACGTGGCTGGCAACGGCTTTACCTCCGACTCCCACATAGTTGTTGATGAACCATGCCCCTTCGACTCCCGAACTTGCTCCGGGCGAGGTGTGGAAGACCAAACCGTCGGAGAGCCTTATTTCATGGGCCATGAACACATAGCCGGTATATAGTCCGATGAAAGAGGGGGTACGGTCGGGGAAAGTCGTATCATAGTCGTATTTGTCATATTCTATACCTTTGTCTTTGAATATCAGTCCGGCAAGCCAGTATCCCAATTCGGTCGACAGGATACCGATGCCGGCACCTGCCAAGACGTCCGAAATCCAATGCCGGTTGTTGAGCAGTCGGGAGTAAGCGGTAGCCGTGGCCAATGTATATCCGGCCACGCTGTACCACGGACTGCGCATGCCGTATTCCTTATGGAGCATGGTGGCGGCCATGAATGCCGTGGCCGTGTGCCCCGACGGGAAAGAGTTGTGACTTCCCGAGTTGGGACGCGGCGACTTGACCGTGTATTTGAGGCCGTTGACCAAAGTGGCCATGATGGCGACGGAGAATGCGTCGGCCGTGAGCATGCGCCCCCACGAACTGTAACTTTTTACCCCGCCTATTTTCAACCCGAGCATGAGTGCGGCCGGGGCATATTGCAGGTAGTCGTCGTATTTATACCGGAAAGTGGGTATATAGGCGTTACGCAGGTCGTTGATCGGTTGTTTGGCCCATTCAAAGGCAACGCCGCTTACCATTAGAGGTACGGCGATATGTGTCATTTTAAACCACCCTTTCGATGTCATGCCATCAAGTTTCCGTTGATGTTTTCCGTCGAAGAGCGGGCGGTAGTAAAGTTTGTTGCCTGCGGGTGCATCGATAGAAAAACGGCTCGGGACTGCATGACTTGTGCTATCGACTTTGGAGCATCTTCCGGCTTGTACGGTATTTGTTGCCGACAAGACTCCTGTGATGAGCAATGTTAAGACGAGTTTCTGCATAGAAAAGATATTTGGCAGACAAAGTAAAGATTTTTTACTGAAAAAAAGTGCTTGTACGTGAACAAAACAATCTGTTCGGTTGTTTATAGATAGGAGAGGGCAGATATAGAGCTCCATTTTTATTCCTTTTCTTTATTGCTCAATAGCAGTCTCTATATCTGCCCTTTTATTTCTTGGGCAATTTTTTTGCTTAATACGTCAAAAGATTCTTTCCCGTCGACCCAATGTATGGTAAATCCGCGCCGTTCCATGCCCCGGAACCAGGTCATCTGACGCTTGGCAAATTGGTGAATGGCGATTTCCAGGAGCGACGTCATTTCGTCGAAGGAGTATTTGCCCAAAATGTATTCAGTCAGATATTTATATTCGAGGCCATAGTAAATCAGGTCTTCCGCGGGAATCCCCTCGTCGAGAAGGCTCCTTACTTCATCGACCATGTCGGCATCGAGACGTGCCCTGAGGCGGGCGGAAATGCGTTTGCGGCGCAGTTCCCTGTCGATGTCTATACCGATAATATAGCTGTCGAGAGGCGAGTCCTGACGGCTTTCGGGTGGAAGAGTTTTGTAGTATTCGGCAATTTCGATGGCTCGAATGGCCCGTTTTGTCGTGTCTATGTCGGTCTTGTTATGCAATACCTTGTAAGTCTTGAGTATGGCTTCAAGTTCTGAAAGCGATTTGTTGGCAAGCGATTCGCGCAAAGGCTTGTTCTCGGGAACCATGGGCATGCTGTACCCTTTGAGCACGGTTTCGATATAAAGGCCCGTACCGCCGCACAGGAGGGGTATCTTATGCCGGTTGCGAATGTCGTTGTAGGCCGCATTGAAATCGCGTTGATATTCGTAGAGGTTGTATTTATATCCCGGTTCACAAATATCTATGAGATGGTAGGGTATGGGGTGTCCGTTTACCGAATACTCTTCCAGGTCTTTTCCCGTCCCGATGTTCATTCTCCGGTATATTTGCCGGGAGTCGGCACTGATGATTTCTGCTTGTAAAATATCTGCGAGTAATACGGCCAAAGCCGTTTTGCCCGAAGCGGTGGGGCCTAAAAGCGTTATGAGGTCCATATTTGCATATTTGTGGCAAAAGTAGTGCATATTTGTCATATTTGTGGCGATTTGTCTTGAAAAAAGTGATGGCTGTTTTTCTTGTATTAAAATGCGTTTTTGACATCTATGTATTTAAAAAATAGTCATATAGAATTTTATTTTATCCAAAAAAGTTCATACATCATAAAAAATTTTTTGATAAAACTTTCGATTCGATTTTTTTATCATTAATTTATATATAACTTTGCCACGATAAAGACTCTTTAAGTGAAACCTAATAACCGTTGTCTGTTAGCAGATGATGGAGTGTATGAGTGCTATGAGAAAATCTTTGCAGTTATTCAGTATTGTTGCAGCCCTGCTTCTTTTCTCGTCGCAAGCCATGGCCCAGAAAGTAAGAGTCGTTTCGGGCGTGGTCACTGACGGGAAAAACGAAGTGTTGGTGGGCGTGACCGTGGCGGAGAAAGGCGCCTCTTCGGGAGGTGCCATCACCGACGAAAACGGTCGCTACATGATTCTTATTCCAAACAATGACGCGACGGTCATTGTCTTTTCCTCGATCGGTTTCGAGAAAAAAGAGGTGACTGTCGGCGACAAGAAGGTCATCGACGTTACCCTTCAAGAAAAAAGTGCCTATCTCGACGAAGTGGTGGTAACCGGTTACCAGAATGTCAATCGCCGCGAGTTGGCCAGTGCCGTTTCGCAGATTGAGATGGAAGACATCAAGTTGTCCGATAAATTCTCCATCGACCAGATGTTGGCGGGACAGGTGGCCGGCATGTCGGTCATGACGACCAGCGGAGGCCCCAGTGCGACCCCGAAAATCCGTATCCGCGGAACCTCTTCCTTATATGGAAATACCGCACCTCTGTGGGTGCTCGACGGTATCATTCTCGACGACAACAGTGTAAACTGGGACGAGAGCGGCAACCTCGACCCCTTGGCCGAAGATGCCCAATATCTGGTGGGTAATGCCATTGCCGGTGTCAATCCCAACGACATCGAGAGCATTACCGTCCTGAAAGACGCCTCGGCAACGGCCATTTATGGTGTGCAGGCCGCCAACGGCGTCATTGTCGTGACCACCAAGAAAGGCCGCAACGGCCCCGCCCAGGTGACTTACAACGGCTCCGTTTCCATCAACCAGCGCGAAAATTACCGCCGCCTCTATTTGATGGATGCCGGCGAACGCGTCCAACTGTCGAAAGATTTGCTCGATTCCCGCCTTACCTATACCCGCAAGAACTTCACGCTCGGTTATGAGATGCTCAAAAACCAGTACGACGCCAAGGCTTTGAGCCGCTCCGAATTCAATGCCGCCGTCGATGAGATGATCGACCGCAATACCGACTGGTTCGACCTCCTTTTCCGCAATGCCGTGACACAGAACCATACCCTCAGCCTCTCCGGCGGTAACGAAAGCACCACCTACTATTCTTCGGTGGGCGCGTCGATATCGGAGGGTACGGCCCGGCAAGAGCTTTCGAAGCGTTACACGGCCACGTTGAAGGTCAATTCCTGGATCAGCCCCAAAGTCTACCTCGGCTTCCAACTCAACGGTTCGATTACCGACAACCAAGGCTACCACAGCAGTTTCAATCCCGACTCCTATGCCCGGGAAACGGCACGGACGATACCGGCTTACAATCCCGACGGTTCGATGTTTTTCTACCAGCCCTACGAGTCGTTCTCATCGAGCAACATGGCCAGTGAGACATACGCCTTCAACGCCTTGCACGAGTCAAAGACCACCGGCAACTATGCCGACCTCGCCAGCCTCACCGGGTTGATGAATTTCGTCTGGAAAATCTACGACGGCCTGCGATATGAGATGACCGGGTCGTATGTCTACAATGCGACGAAGACCACCTCTTGGGCTCAAGAAGACTCCTACTATGTCAACACCCTGCGCGGATATATCTATGATACATTGGAATTTAACAGCATATATTGGAACGAGAGCGTCATACCCCAGGGCGGCGTGATTTCAAAAGCCGAAACCAGCAAGACGACCCTCGATATCCGCAACACGCTCAACTATTCCAAGGATTTCCGCGGCCACTTGGTGAGTGCATTGGCCACTTCCGAGATACGCAGTGTCATCACCGACGGTTTTTCGGGCACATATTATGGTTGGATGCCCGAGCGCGGGCAGGTCATATCGCCGGCATATACCGATGCATTTGTTCGAGAATTTTCCCGTGGGAATTTCACTCCTGTGATTACCGACAACCAGGCCAATACCGTGTCGTGGATTTTTTCGGGCATCTACTCCTACCGCGACACCTACACCCTCAATGCCAACGTGCGTATGGACGGCAGCAACCAGTTCGGCGAGAATCCCGAATACCGATTCCTCCCTATATGGTCGGTAGCCGGCAAGTATGCCATCACCAACGAGTCGTTCATGAAACCCTATGAAGATTGGCTCTCCTACTTGGCGTTGCGCCTCTCTTACGGTATCCAGGGGAACGTCGACAAAGGCACGTCGCCCGACTTGGTCATGCAGATTGGTTCCATCAATTCCTACACCGGCATGGCCACATCGACGGTGGCCTACTGGCCCAACGAGGACCTGCGCTGGGAAAAGACCACCCAATACAACGTCGGCCTCGACATGTCGTTCCTGCTCGACCGCATCACCGCCACCGTCGATGTCTACAAAAAGGTGGGTACCGACATGATTGTCAACAAGACCATCTCTGCTGTCAACGGCTACACGTTGCGGAAAATCAACGGCGGTGATGTCAACAACAGCGGTGTGGAACTGGCCGTGAAATTCACCCCCGTGCAGACCAAAGACATGCGTTTTGTCATCGGCCTCGTGCACTCCTATAACAAGAACGAGTTGATACACGCCAATGACGAGACAAGCAACACGCGGGAGAACATGCTCTCGGGCGCGGCGCTCATCGAGGGTGAGGCGTTGGGTACCATCTATTCTTATCCCTTTGCCGGCCTCGACCACGAAACCGGCCTCCCGATTTTCTACGACAAGAATGGCAATACCTCGGCCACATGGGGAAGCCGCACCTATAAGAACTACACCCTCTACGAAGACGAGATAAAGCTTGTGAAGTCGGGCGTCGTTTCGCCTCCCCACACGGGCGGCATCAACCTCGAATACCGTTGGAAGGAGTGGATTCTCCGCGGTTCGTTCACCTATTCGCTCGGCGCGGTCAACCGCCTGCCTTTCATCTATGGCGACTACGATGCCGTGTTCGACCCCGAAAAGAACGTGACGCGGGAACTCCTGAACCGCTGGCGCGAGCCGGGCGACGAGTTGCACACCAACATTCCCGCCCTCTACGACGACAATACCTATACCGATTTGGGTGTGCGCCAACCGCGTACCAATGTCGACCACATCTACGGCACCTCCATGTATGACTACTCCACGGCACGCGTATGCTCGACCGACAATTTCCGTCTCCGGAGCCTGTCGCTTTCATACATCTTCAACAAGAAAATGCTCAAAAAGATGCACTTGGCCAATTTCCAGATTTCGGCCCAAGCCAACAACCTCTTTATCCTTGCCGACAAGCGTTGGCACGGTTTCGACCCCGAACAGGGCAGTTCGGCCACCTCTTCGATTCCGCGCACCTATTCGGTGTCGGTGACAATCGGTTTCTAACCTATCAAACTTTAACATGCACATGAAGACGACAACCCTGATACGAAAAATAAGTTTCCCCGCTCTCTTTGCCCTTTGCCTGGGCATGGGCGGGTGCAATGATTTTCTCGAACGCTCGGCCCAGAACTTGGTCATTCCCACCACCTGCGCCGACTACACCGAGATACTCCAAGGCGAAGGCTACTTCGGCGATTTGATTCGCGAAGGCGTGTGGGTCAACCTGATGACCGACGACATGGAGTTGTTCACACCCCGGTATGACAATACCCTGCCTTATGCCCTCAACAACTACCGTTACGTCTACCAGTGGCGCGATGAGATAGAAATCGAGGACGAATCGTTCGAAGACGAGCTTTTCAATTTCCTCTATTCCCAAATACTGGTGGCCAACACCTGCATCGATGCCCTCGACCAGGGGCTCGAAGGGACACCCGACGAGCAGGAGATACTCCGCGGCCAGGCGTTGTTCCACCGGGCTTTTGCCTACCTCATGCTGGCCAACCTCTATGCCGAGCCTTACGACTTTGCCACGCCCGAGACCCCATGCGTGCCGTTGAAGACCGACCCCACGCCGTCGCTCCAACCGTATGAGCGGGCAACCTTTGCCGAGGTTTACAAGCAAATCGATGACGACATAACCGAAGGGTTGGCGGCCTTGAAAGGGAAAGATACCGGCAACTATTATTACATCGGCTACAACGCCATGCTCTTCGTGGCCATGCGCAAAGCGCTTTATACCAACGATTTCGATGCCGCCATCGAGTATGGCAAGGAGATATTGGAGGCCAACGATGCCCTATTCGACATCACCGACCGCATTCAGTCGGTTGCCCCGGGCGAAATAAACGGCTCCGATGCCTACGACAACTTTATGCAACCGGCCAATCCCGAGCTGATGTTTTGTTTTGCCTCTTCTACCACAACCATATCGAATCTTATTTCCAGATCCGATGCCTATGAACAGACTTATACCTTGTCGCGCACCATCGACAACAATCTTATTGGTTTGTACGACTACGACACGACCACCTGCATCGGCGACCACCGGTTGGCCTATTGGTTCATTGCCCCCCACGAAGCGCCCGGTGAACTCTACCACAAACGGGGGAATTACTACGCTTTGAAATTCAACACATACGATGACTTGTACATGCGTGCGGCTTTCCGCTCGGCCGAGGCTTATGTCACACTGGCCGAAGCCTATGCCCGCAAGGAAAATCCCGATTACGCCACCGCACTCGACTATGTGAACCACCTGCGCCGTTACCGTCTCGATGCCCAAGCCTACGAGGAGTTGACCCCGGCCGATTTTGCCGGTGGCGAAGAGATTGTGCAATTTATCTGGGACGAGCGTCGCCGGGAGCTTTGCGGTGAAGAGTTCCACCGCTTTTTCGACCTGCGCCGCACCACCCGTGCCGAAGTTATCCACCCTTACGGGAATGCCGGTTACTATCGCCTCGAAAAAAACGATGCCGCCTATACGCTCAACTTCCCGTTGGCCGAGCGGCAAATCAATCCGCAAAATGTCAACCCCCGTCCTGCGAGAGCCTTGATTTCATATTAGGAAAATCCAACTCAAATAAATTTACAAACCTTTTTAATTTATCAAATTATGAAAAAAACTCTGATGTTTGCAAGCTGCCTGTTGGCAGCTGTGGCGTTTACCGCATGTAGCGATGACGACAACGATAACAACGGCGATGGTGGTGCAACCACTCCGGCACCCGAAATGGGCGTTGAGGCATTTAATGCAAAGTATGACTTGCAGGCAACACTCAACGTCGATACTGCTACTTTTAATTATGCTTCACTTGATGGCAAAATGTTCTCATGGGATTTGGACATGGCTGATGAAAACGGCGATTCGATTCCCGATTTCCAAGGTCAGTACTTTGTGGCTGCCGATAATGAATATGTAGATAAAGTGCTGGGCTTCCTTGATTCCGAAGTATTCCCGGTATTTGGTGAGGAATTTATTTCCCAATACATGCCGCGCACCATTTATTTTGCCAGTGAAGTACAATATAATCCCATGTACAACAATCGTGAATTGGGTATTTTGTATCAATCAAAGGATTTCTACTACGCATTTGATGGAGGTATCTGTTGCCCCAATTATATTATGTTCTCGCACTGCTGTTCCGACTTTGACACGATGGACAAAACCTACTTGAAACGCCTTTATACGTCGTTGGTTGTGGAATATATCTTCACCAACATTGCTAACAGCCGGCTTGATGAACCTACCGCATTCAACCAATATAGCATTGACTATACGGTTGGAACATCGGTTTGGGGTATTGAATTCTGCTTCAACAAGAATTGCGATGGGTATTATTTTTCATCTGCCGATGATTTCGAAACGGGTATGCTGAATTATAATCCTGAATATGATACTGCTGAAGAGATCGTAAACGGAGAAAACATGTGGCATTTCCCTACGGTTTGGTTCCAAAGTGAATTGCGTCCAGCCCGTATAGGTGTTACCGAGTTAACCCGCTATGATGACGAAACCTTGAATGATCCTGATTACAGCATCTATCATAGATATGGGACCGTATATTATAGACCTTCTTTGGCACAAGTCATGGGCGACTATGTTGCCTTTATCGTGACCACAACGGCTGCCGAAAAAGAAGCATACTATGCTGAAATTGAAAATGCTGTGGCCGAAGCTATCACCGAAGATGACGACAAAGAAGGTGTCGTATTCCCTGCTACTGATCAATATTTGAATGGTTCTGCCAAGACCAAAGATCAAGTACTGCCCGACATCAAAGCTCGTGTAGAACTTTGCAAAGAATACTTCGCCAACTATGGTGTTATTCTGACCGACAAACAATAATTATCGATGCGCAATCCTTACATGCCGACGGGTGTGTAAGGATTGTTGTATCCAGTAATCTGTAATAAACATTATCAAACATGAAACTGAAAAATTTAACCGTAATTGCCTTGACCGGCATGGTGTGCATGACGGCTTGCACATCGCAACCTGCCGTAGAAGGAAAATGGGTGGGCGGAGCCGGCAAAACCGTCTACCTGCAACAAAAGGCCGATGACCAAACCCGTGTCGTCGATTCGGCCGTGGTGGCTGCCGACGGGTCATTTGCGTTTGCCCTCCCTGCCGGGAAAATCGACGTGTATGAACTCAGCGCCGCCAACGAGGCAAGAAAGAACCTCCTCCTGTCGGACGTGCCCGTTGTCGTGACCATCGAAACCGAAACGGAAACCAACGAAGACAGCACGACTGTGGATGTATTGAGTATCCTCGCCGAAGGCGATGAACAAAAAGCCTATGAAGATGGCTACGATCTGATTATGGCTTCGGCATTCATGTCGTTAGGAAGAATGTTTACATTCTCAAACATTCTCTCGGGAGAAGACAAGAGCATGACGATAGACTCAGCCGTAGTCCTGTATAACATGATCGAAGCAAAGATGCAAGAGTCGATGGCCAACTATGTCGATTCTGCCAAGAACAATTATGGCGTTGCTTATTTCATCAAGGAGTATATGATTCAAAACAAACCTTTCGATGAAGTAGAAGCCGCTTATGAGTCTTTGACCGATCGTGTAAAACTCTCCAATCCCGGTATCGAATTGAAGGCCGCCATTGACGAATTGGCCAGCGTATCGATTGGAGGTACGGCTCCCGACATTACCTTGATGACCCCCGACAGCACCGAATTGTCATTGTCGAGCTTGCGCGGACACTATGTATTGCTCGATTTCTGGGCATCGTGGTGCGGCCCCTGCTTGCGAGAGGTTCCCAACGTGAAGGCTATCTATGACAAGTATCACGATAAAGGTTTCGAAATTTATGGCGTATCGCTCGACGAAACCCCCGATCCTTGGAAAGCCGCCATTAAGAAAAACGAGATGAACTGGCATCACGTTTCTTCGTTGAAAGGTTGGGATTGCCCCACTGCCAAACGTTACAATGTAACCGGTATTCCCCGCATGTATATTATCAATCCCGAAGGCAAAATCATTGCCATGGATTTGAGAGGCGAGGAATTGGCCAACTTTGTTGCCAGCCTGTATGAATAATTGATGAATGGCATATCATAAAAAAGCCCGCAGGTTCAATGCGGGCTTTTTTATTCAGTCATTTTCATCATGGTCGTGAGTGAGAAATGTCTCGATGTTGTAACGAGGACGCTGTTTTACCTCGATATATATTTTCCCGATATATTCACCTATCGTGCCGATAGCTATCAACAGCACGCTCCCCAGGAACCACAAGGAAAGCATCAAGGAGGCCCACCCTTCGACCGTACGTCCCATGAAGAAGGCAACGAGGGTATAGATGGCCATGATGAGTGTAATGAAAAGGATAAGAAATCCCATCGATGAGATGAGCCGTATAGGCTTTATCGAAAATGAGGTGATGCCTTCGATGGCAAAATTGACCATCTTGCGCAGCGGATATTTCGACTCGCCGGCAAATCGTTCATGTCGCTCGTAGTAAACGCTGGTCGATTTATATCCGATGGTGGGGATAATCCCGCGAAGAAAGAGATTCCGTTCGGGATATTGGGCAAGATGTTGCAAGGCACGGCGGCTCATCAGTCGGTAGTCGGCGTGGTTATAGACCGATTTGGCTCCGAGCCACGACATGAGCCGATAAAAAGCCAATGCCGTGGTACGCTTGAAGAATGTATCGCTTTTGCGGGAACTGCGCACGCCGTAAACAATGTCGAATCCTTGTGCATAGGCATCGACCATGGATTCGATGCAGTCGACATCGTCTTGCAGGTCGGCGTCGATGGAGACGGCTGCATCACAAATGTCTTTTACGCTCATGAGCCCGGCCAGCAAGGCGTTCTGATGACCGCGATTCAGTGCCAGGCTCAATCCGAAGACATGTTTGTCATTACGAAACAGTTCCTCTATCAAGGACCATGTCTTGTCTTTGCTTCCGTCGTTGACAAACAGGACAAAACTGTTCTCGGCCACTTTCTTTTTCTCCATCAAAGTTTGGAGAATACCGGTAAGGCGTTTGGCCGATTCGGCTAAGACCTTTTCTTCGTTATAACAAGGTACGACGATGGCTAATCTCATAACGGGTAAAAATGACGGTTTTTTCGTTATGCGAAGATACGAAAAATCTCAATAAGATTATAATGGGAGTATCTCGTGCAATGAAATATCTTTTGTTTGCAGTGACGGCACAAGGGTGTAGAGGCGGCAAACAGGAGGCATGCAATATCGCGATAACAGGGCCGTGTCGGCAAGATAGGTGGCCAAGATAGGCAGGGAAAAGAGCCCTTTGGCTTTCAATTCGGCCAAGATGTGATATTTTTCTGCTTCAAAGGCGGCATTGGTTGCCAGCAATATCCCATCACAAAAACGGGTGCCGGCGATTTCCCGTTCATAGGGAGAAACCGTAACGGTATGGAGCCGTGGCTCCACACACATAAGCGACATCGGCTTTACCTCTTTGCCCCAACAAACATAGTGTGCCAAGAAACGTCGCGTTGTCATGGTTTCGGAACATTGGGCCGGTTTTTGTACCGGATACGCAACAAGGAAATTTTATCGACATAGCACTCTTGCCATGATGGGTGCAGAGGGATTTCGATGCTGCCCATGACCCGGGCGACCCGATTGTTTTGGGCCTGGGCTTCAAGTGTTATCTTCCCATCTCGTGTGATTTCCTTGCTTACCGTGTAAATCGAATCATTCCGGTGTCTTATCACAAGCGTTACACGCACCTTATCGACGGTACCTTGGGGTAACTTGGCGAAATTCATGGACAACTGGAAAATGTCATTTTCCCTGAAATTGTCATCGGCCAAGACATTGAACAGCAAGGTATGACGATATAATCGCGGTTCGAACATGAAATAGGGTTCCTTGTTCCATACATCGATGGAGTCGCCGGGGCGGGTGAGGGGCGAACTCTTACGCTCGACAAGAAGCGTTTTTACGGCATCGTCTTCTTCTCTGAGCCGGGCAGAGACATTGGTATAGATTTGAGAATATCGGGTCATGTGCTCGCTGTACCACACCAGGGAGGTGTCGAACTGGGCAAGGGTCACCTCGTGGCGGTCGAGAACCGATTGACGCAACCGCTCTCTCGCATCGGTGGTGGCATATAGGGGCATGTTGTCCGAGATGGCTTCGGCTTTGTGTATGTCGACAAGAAGGTCTTCCATCTGTTCGGGTGCGATGATGTGCGACGGTATTTGCTCACACGCCACAAGGAGAAGCGTGAAACTTATACCTGCTAATATCCGTTTGGCTCCGAACATATGGATAGTTCTTATTTTGATTTTGACTTCGACGGGAACAATTCCGAGAGGGAAGAGGAGAAGGTGTGCCGGTAGAACAAGATAAGGATAAGGACGCCTACCGATATGGCCGAGTCGGCTATATTGAAAATCGGGTGAAAGAACTCGAAATATTCCCCTCCGACAAACGGAATCCATTGAGGCCAGTAAAAACCGAACAGGGGGAAATAGAGCATGTCGACGACCTTTCCGTACAGAAACGGGGCATATCCGCCTCCCTCGGGCATAAACGTGGCGACCGTGTAATAGGTCGACTCACTGAACATCATTCCGTAGAACAATGAGTCGATAATGTTGCCCAAAGCACCGGCAAAAATAAGCGATATGCAGATGACAAATCCGCTCTTGTAGTGGGTGTGGCGAGTGAGTTTGAAGAGGTAATACCCAATGACCGTGATGGCTGCGACTCTGAACAAGCTGAGGAACAACTTGCCGAGGACCTCTATACCAAAAGCCATTCCGTTGTTCTCGATAAAAAGAATGCGGAACCACGGGAATACCGTGATTGATTCACCTATGGTGAAATGAGTCTTGATCCATATTTTTGATGCTTGATCGATGAGAAGCACCAAAAATATGGATAAGAGAGCAATGTGCCGTTTTGTCATTTTTGTTCTTTCTTCGCATTGATACTCAGCGTCGCATGAGGTACGGCATAGAGACGTTCTTTGGGTATCAGTTCGCCGGTTTCTCGGCATATACCGTAGGTCTTGTTCTCGATGCGCACCATGGCGGCCTGCAAATGCTGGATAAATTTCATCTGACGTTGCGCCAACTGTCCGGCTTCTTCTTTCGATAACGTCGTAGCTCCTTCTTCAAGGACTTTGAACGTGGGGGAGGTGTCGCTGGTATCGTTACCGTCGGCATTCATGACAGAAGCTTTGAGCAGCTCATAGTCTTTATATGCTTTATCAAGTTTCTCTTGAATAATAGCTCGAAATTCTTCCAACTCTGCATCGGAATAACGTGTTTTCTTTCCCATGGTTTGATAGATTTGGTATTAGTATTTTGCCACGAAGGTAAAAAGATTTGCCCCATATTACAAATAATACGGGGCAAAATCGAATATCATGCTTTTATTACAGCCGCTTGTATGGAGAATGTCTCGAAGTCGAGTTCGGCCCCGGCCGAGTCGAGAGCATCGCACAAGGTGATGCTTTCGGCCAAGACCTGTTTGGCGATGTAATCTTTATATTCTTCAACAGCCGGGTCAGTCTCTTCATTGCGAGTAAGTTGCACATGAATTTTGTCGGTTATGTCAAATCCGCTCGACTTGCGGATATTTTGTATCCGGTTGACCAATTCACGCGCGATGCCTTCACGTCGCAAATCTTCCGTGACCGTGATGTCGAGAGCCACCGTGAGACGTCCTTCATTGGCAACCAGCCACCCGGGAATGTCTTCCGATATGATTTCCACATCGTCGAGACCGATGACCGCCTGTTGCCCGTCGATATTGAATGTGAAATTTCCTTCTTTTTCAAATTTCAGAATATCTTCTTGCGACATGGCAGCCACATTTGCGGCCAGTTGTTTCATGATTTTGCCATAACGCGGGCCCAGTTTCTTGAAGTCGGGTTTTACGCGTTTTACCAAGATCCCGGCCGCATTGTCGGCAAAGAGCATCTCTTTGACATTTACCTCGTTGAGTACAAGCTCTTTTATCGATTCGATGTCTTTCTGCTGTTTTTCATCGAGGACAGGAATCATGAGCGTTGTGAGCGGCTGGCGCACCTTGATGTTTACCTTGCGCCGCAGAGCCAATACCATCGAGGTGATGTCTTGGGCGTCTTGCATACGTCCTTCGAGGGCTTTGTCGATGGTCGATTCGTCGGCTTTGGGGAAATCGCTCAGGTGTACCGATTGAGCGGCACGCCCGGTGGCCGAGGTCAGGTCGGTATAGAGACGGTCGGCAAAGAACGGCGCAATGGGAGCCATGAGCGCAGCCACCGTTTCGAGGCAGGTGTAGAGTGTCTGGTAAGCCGAAAGTTTGTCGGTATCCATGTTCCCGCCCCAGAAACGTTTGCGGTTGAGGCGCACATACCAGTTGCTGAGGTTGTCATTGACAAAGTCCGATATGGCACGGCCGGCACGCGTCGGTTCATAATCGGCATAGTATCCGTCGACCTCTTTGATAAGCGAATTGAGCAGCGAGATAATCCAACGGTCGATTTCGGGACGTTGCGATACCGGTATTTCAGGTTCTGCAAAGGTAAATCCGTCGACGTTGGCATAGAGGGCAAAGAACGAATAGGTGTTGTAGAGCGTGCCGAAGAACTTGCGGCGAACTTCTTCTACGCCGTCGAGGTCGAATTTGAGGTTATCCCACGGCGATGAGTTGGTAATCATATACCAGCGCAAGGGGTCGGAGCCGTATTTCTCGATGGCCGAGAAGGGGTCAACGGCGTTTCCGAGACGCTTCGACATCTTGTTGCCGTTTTTATCGAGAACCAAACCGTTGGATATGACTGTTTTGTAGGCCACTTTATCGAATATCATCGAAGCAATGGCATGGAGGGTGAAGAACCAGCCACGGGTTTGGTCTACGCCTTCGGCGATGAAATCGGCGGGATATACCTTGCCACTGTCGAGCAACTCTTTGTTCTCAAACGGATAATGTATCTGGGCATAAGGCATGGAGCCGGAGTCGAACCATACGTCGATAAGGTCGCTTTCGCGTTTCATGGGTTTCCCGCTTTCCGAGACGAGAATGATGTCGTCGACATAAGGGCGGTGCAGGTCGATTTTGTCATAATTCTCCCGCGTATATACTCCCGGCACGAAACCTTTTTCCTTATATGGGTTGGTTTTCATATATCCGGCGGCAATCGATTTCTCGATTTCGCCATACAATTCTTCGAGAGAACCGATACAGATTTCCTCGCCGTCTTCCGAGCGCCAGATGGGCAACGGAGTTCCCCAGTATCGCGAACGGCTCAGGTTCCAGTCGTTGAGGTTTTCGAGCCACTTGCCGAAACGTCCCGTACCGGTCGATTCGGGTTTCCAGTTGATGGTCTTGTTCAGCTCCATCATACGCTCCTTGCATGCCGTCGAGCGGATAAACCAACTGTCGAGCGGGTAATAGAGTACCGGTTTGTCGGTGCGCCAGCAGTGGGGATAGTTGTGGGTATGTTTCTCGATTTTGAAAGCTTGGTTGTTTTGCTTCATCATCATGCAGATGACAATGTCGAGCGACTCCGCGGCTTGGGCGGCTTTCTCATCGTATTTCCCATCGACGGTGAATCGGGGGTCATAGGCGTTTTTGACCCATGCGCCTTGATAAGGTGCGTATTTTTCGACATCGACGCATGTCTTTACAAATGTCTCGTCCAAGTCATCGAGGAGGTAGAATTTGCCGGTCAGGTCGACCATCGGGCGGGTTTCTCCCTTTTTGTTTATCATAAACAGCGAGGGAATTCCGGCAGCTTTGGCAACCTGGGCGTCATCAGCACCAAATGTGGGCGCGATGTGCACAATTCCCGTACCGTCATCGGTGGTGACATAGTCGCCGGGAATGACGCGGAATGCGCGGTCACTGGCCGACCAGTTCCCATCTTTATCGACATCGACGGGTTTTACCCAAGGTATCAACTGCTCATATTCCATACCTACAAGGTCGGTTCCTTTGTATTCGGCTACGACTTTATAGGGAATAAGTTTGTCTCCGGGTTTGTAGGCATCGAGGTCGAGGTTGGCCGCTTTGGGATTGAAGTGATTGTTGAGCAGAGCCTTGGCCAGTACGACGGTAATCGGTTCTCCGGTATATCCATTGTAGGACTGCACGGCGACATAGTCGATTTTAGGACCGACACAGAGGGCCGTGTTCGATGGCAGGGTCCAGGGTGTCGTCGTCCATGCGATGAAGTAGGGGGTACCCCATGCCGCCATTTCGGGGCGCGGATTCTTCATCTTGAATTGAGCCACCACCGTCGTGTCTTTTACGTCGCGATAGCAACCCGGCTGGTTCAACTCATGCGAACTGAGACCTGTACCGGCTGCCGGCGAGTAGGGCTGTATGGTGTATCCTTTATATAGGAGTCCTTTCTTGTAAAGTTGTTGCAAGAGCCACCACAACGTTTCGATGTAACGATTGTCATAGGTGATATAGGGGTCTTTCATGTCGACCCAATATCCCATTTTGTGTGTGAGGTCTTCCCATTCTTTGGTAAACTTCATCACATCTTTGCGACAGGCGGCATTATACTCTTCGACCGAGATTTTCTTACCGATGTCTTCTTTGGTGATGCACAAGGCTTTTTCCACGCCCAATTCTACGGGCAGGCCGTGCGTGTCCCAGCCGGCTTTGCGCATTACCTGGAACCCTTTCATCGTTTTGTAGCGGCAGAAAATATCCTTGATGGAGCGCGCCATGACATGGTGTATGCCGGGCATGCCGTTGGCCGAAGGAGGACCTTCATAGAAAACAAATGAGGGTGCGCCTTCCCGTATTTCGAGACTCTTTTGGAAGAGTTGTTCGGCGTCCCACTTTTTCAGCACCTCCTTATTTATCTCCGATAAATCGAAGTGAGAATATTCGGTAAATTTCTTGTCCATGTTTGTCAGAACTATTTATGCTTTATATAAGTGAGTGCAAAGATAAGAAAAAACATCTAATAAACGAACTATCGCATGACACAGGTTTTCTTATTGCAAATCAAAACAAGCAAAAACAGACCGGGGTAAGGCAAGCATCCATAAAGACTGCATACTTTGCCCGTTACAAATTTGCATCATTCATTGCTTATTCATCTAAAATAAACTACCTTTGCGCATCTTGTGCCGCGGAATGCACACCGTGGGTGTGAACGAGGCATTTGTAATATTTTGACAATAAACAGGAAATATATGTATAGGACAAAAACATGCGGAGAATTGCGATTGAGCGATGCCGGTAGTGTCGTCACATTGGCAGGTTGGGTACAACGCCTCCGCAAGATGGGCGGTATGACATTTGTCGACCTGCGCGACCGGTATGGAATTACGCAATTGGTTTTCAACGAAGAAGAAAATGCCGAGTTGTGCGAGCAGGCCAATCATCTGGGACGGGAATATGTGATTCAGGTTGTCGGGAAAGTGAATGAACGATTCAGCAAGAATCTCAACATACCTACCGGTGAAATCGAAATCATCGTTTCGGAGTTGAAGGTGCTGAACAGTGCCTTGACACCGCCATTCACTATCGAAGACAATACCGATGGCGGTGACGACATTCGCATGAAATATCGTTACCTCGACTTGCGCCGTTCGGCTGTGCGCAAGAATCTCGAATTGCGTCACAAAATGACGATAGAGGTGCGTAAATACCTCGACGAACATGGATTTATCGAAGTGGAAACCCCGATTTTGGTAGGCTCCACCCCCGAGGGCGCCCGGGACTTTGTCGTTCCCTCCCGTATGAACCCGGGACAATTCTATGCTTTGCCCCAAAGTCCCCAAACCTTGAAACAGTTGTTGATGGTATCGGGATTTGACCGTTATTTCCAAATTGCCAAATGCTTCCGCGATGAAGATTTGAGAGCCGACCGTCAGCCCGAATTCACCCAAATCGACTGTGAAATGTCATTTGTGGAGCAAGATGACATCATCAACCTTTTCGAAGGCATGGCCAAATACCTCTTTAAAGTCATTCGCGGTGTAGAACTCACCGAACCTTTCTTGCGTATGCCTTGGTCCGAAGCCATGAAATATTATGGAAGCGACAAACCCGATTTGCGTTTCGGCATGAAGTTCGTTGAGTTGATGGACATCATGAAAGGCCACGGCTTTTCGGTCTTCGACAATGCGGCGTACATCGGTGGTATCTGTGCCGAGGGAGCCGCTCACTATACCCGCAAGCAACTCGATGCCCTTACCGACTTTGTGAAAAAGCCGCAAATTGGTGCCAAAGGAATGGTTTATGCCCGTGTCGAGGCCGACGGAACGGTAAAATCGAGCGTCGACAAGTTCTACCCGCAAGAGGTGTTGCAGGAGATGAAAGCGGCCTTCGGTGCCAAACCGGGCGATTTGATTTTGATTCTCAGCGGCGATGATGCCATGAAGACCCGCAAGCAACTTTGTGAGCTTCGTCTCGAAATGGGCAATCAACTGGGATTGCGCGACAAGAACAAATTTGCCTTGCTTTGGGTGGTTGACTTCCCCATGTTTGAGTGGAGCGACGAGGAAAATCGCCTCATGGCCATGCACCACCCCTTTACACACCCCAAAGAAGAAGACATTCCTTTGCTCGATACCAACCCCGAAGCTGTCCGTGCCGATGCCTATGACATGGTGTGCAACGGCATCGAAGTGGGAGGCGGGTCGATTCGTATCCACGATGCACAGTTGCAAGCCAAGATGTTCGAAATACTGGGCTTTACCCCCGAACGCGCACAGGAACAGTTCGGCTTCCTCATGAATGCCTTCAAATACGGTGCTCCCCCTCACGGCGGATTGGCTTATGGCCTCGACCGCTGGGTGAGCATATTTGCCGGCCTCGACAGTATTCGCGATTGCATCGCTTTCCCCAAGAACAACAGTGGCCGCGATGTGATGCTCGATGCCCCTTCGGTGCTTGATCCCAAGCAACTCGACGAGTTGAATCTCAAAGTAGAACTGCCTCAGTAAATCATTTCGCATGATAACGGTCGGAGACATCATACAAGTCTTGGAAACGGTGGCACCTTTGGCGTTGCAGGAATCCTATGACAACGCCGGGTTGCTTACCGGTTCACGCGACATGGAGGCGCACGCCGCCCTTGTGTGCATCGACATTACCGAGGAGGTCATCGACGATGCCATATCCCAAGGAGCCAATTTGGTCATTTCGCATCACCCACTGGTGTTCCGTCCCCTGAAATCATTTACCGGAAAAGATTACATCGAACGCACACTCATCAAAGCCATCAAAAACGACATTGCCATCTATGCCTGCCACACCAATATGGATAATGCGTGGAATGGCGTAAACTTTAAAATGGCCGAGATGTTGGGGCTCTTCAATCTCTCGATACTCTCACCGCTTCCCCAGCAACTGTTGAAGTTGGTGACCTATGTCCCGTCGAGCCATGCCGATAGCGTGCGGCAGGCTCTCTTTGAGGCCGGAACCGGTACCATAGGCGATTATGACGCATGCAGTTACAACAGCGAAGGTTTCGGGACGTTCCGGGCCGGAGAAAGCACTCACCCTTATTGCGGCGCAATCGGTGAATTGCACCAAGAGCCTGAAATGAGGATTGAGATGGTACTTCCTCGTCATCTGCGTGCACGGGTGGTGCGCACGCTTTTGCAGGTGCACCCCTATGAAGAGCCGGCATTCGACCTCATTGCCATAGAGAACGAATGGGAACAGGCCGGTGCAGGGGTGGTGGGAGAGTTGCTCTGCCCGATGGACGAGATGGATTTTTTGCAACGATTGAAATCGGTTTTCAAGGCCGGTTGCGTAAAATATTCTTCTCTTACGGGGAAAAAGATACGACAAGTGGCATTGTGCGGAGGTTCAGGCTCATTTCTCATACCCAAGGCCGTGGCAATGGGAGTCGATGCCTTTGTGACCGGAGAAATCAAATACCATGAATTTTTCGGCAATGACGACTCCATATTATTGGCCGAAATAGGCCATTATGAAAGCGAACAGTACACAAAAGACATTTTTTGTGAGATAATAACAAAAAAATTTCCTACCTTTGCGTGCTATTATACAAAGGTTGAAACAAATCCGATAAATTATTTGTAAGCATGGCTACTGAAAAGACAAAAGCTGAAAAGGAATATACCGTTGAAGAACGGTTGAAAACGCTGTACGAGTTACAGACTATGCTCTCGGAGATAGACCGCATCAAAACCTTGCGCGGAGAACTTCCTCTCGAAGTAAAAGACCTCGAAGACGAGATCGCCAGATTGGAAACCCGGGTTCAAAAGTTCCAAGGCGAAATCGTCCAATTACAAAGCGATATTGCCAAAGAGAAAGAAGGAATCAAAAATTCCCAAACGCTTATTGAGAAATATACAGCCCAACAAGACAATGTGCGAAACAACCGGGAGTTTGATTTCTTGACAAAAGAAATAGAATATCAGAATTTGTCGATAGAGCTCTGCGAAAAACACATTCGCGAATATACGGCTCAGGAAAAGAACAAAAAAGAGGAAATCGAGACCTGTCAAACCACTATTGCCGAGCGGACAACCGACTTGCAAGAGAAAAAAGAGGAACTCGATGAAATCATCGCCGAGACTCGCCAAGACGAGGAAAAATTGCGCGAAAAAGCAAAAAAACTCGAACAACAGGTCGACCCCCGTCTGTTGTCGGCATTCAAACGCATCCGTAAAAACGCCCGTAATGGCTTGGCCGTCGTTTATATCCAACGTGGAGCTTGCGGAGGTTGCTTCAACAAAATCCCGCCACAACGGCAACTCGACATCAAGATGCACAAAAAAATCATCGTTTGCGAATACTGCGGTCGCATCATGATCGACCCTGAATTAGCTGGCGTACAAGAATAAGATTTTTTAAAAGGAAATCAAAGGCGGGTTCAGATTCCATGGAACCCGCCTTTTTTATTGATGATTGTGGATTTACAGAGAAGACATGACACATTTCAAACAAGTGAGAGAAGAGTGCCACAGGCATGAGAAGGCGGGAGAGGAGTTGCCCTATTCCGTCAGGCCGGCTGTCATCACAGATGTGGTTGCCATGCAATCTCTTTTTCGCGATACCGTATTACAGATTTGCCGTCGGGACTACACCGCCGAAGAGGTGGCGGACTGGGTTTCATGCGGAGACAGCTCGGAGCATTGGGAGGCCCTCCTTTCGGCACACCGCTACATTGTCGCACAAGACAGGCAGGGTAACATCATCGGCTTTTCTTCCATGAACGCCGCCGGTTACCTGCACGCCATGTTCGTTCACAAAGACTGGCAGAGAAAAGGTATTGCGGCTTTGCTGCTCTCGGAGGTGGAAAAAATGGCTCATGGGTATGGCGTAGACCGAATCAGCGTTGAAGCAAGTATTACCGCACGGGCTTTTTTTGAAAAACATGGCTACACCGTGATGCGGGAGCAGAAAGCAAAAGCTAATCGGTTATATATGACCAATTTTGTCATGATGAAAATTTTGTAGTCATCAGGAAATTGACACAAAAAAGGAGTGTCCTGGTTTTCAGGACACTCCTTTTTTGTAGGAGGGGAAGTGTTTATTCTTCCCAACCGCGTAATTGCATGAGGATTTTGGTGACGTCATAAGCCGAGCGGGCCACAGGTGTACCGGGACCGAAAATGGCAGCAACTCCTGTTTTGTAGAGGAAGTCATAGTCTTGCGGAGGAATAACGCCACCGGCAACGACGACGATGTCTTCGCGACCCAGTTTCTTCAACTCTTCAAATACTTGGGGTATGAGGGTCTTGTGACCGGCAGCCAAAGAGGACACGGCCAATACATGCACGTCGTTTTCAACGGCTTGGCGAGTTGCTTCGGCCGGAGTCTGGAACAGCGGTCCCATATCGACATCGAAGCCGCAATCGGCATATCCAGTAGCTACGACTTTGGCACCGCGGTCGTGACCGTCCTGACCCATTTTGGCAACCATGATACGAGGTTGACGGCCCTCTTTCTGCGCAAATTTTTCGATAATTTCCTTGGCCCGTATGAAGTCGGGGTCATTCTTTGTTTCTGTTGAATACACGCCTGATATGGTTCTAATGATTGCTTTATAACGTCCCACGACAGCTTCGCAGGCATCTGATATTTCGCCCAGCGTCGCTCTCACTTTGGCTGCTTTCACGGCCAAGTCGAGCAGGTTGCCTTGTTTGGTCTTCACGCATTCGGTAATGGCGTCAAGAGCGGCTTTCACGGCATCGTTGTCACGATGAGCTTTCAAGTCGTTCAGTCGGGCAATTTGCTGGTTGCGTACCGAGGTATTGTCCACTTCGAGAATGTCGATGGGGTCTTCTTTTTCGAGACGGTATTTGTTGATACCCACAATGGTTTGTTTGCCCGAGTCGATGCGAGCCTGCGTGCGAGCCGCAGCCTCTTCGATACGCAGTTTGGGCAGACCGGTCTCGATGGCTTTGGCCATACCGCCGAGTTTCTCGATTTCCTGAATGTGTTCCCACGCCTTGTGCGCCAACTCATTGGTGAGGCTTTCGACGTAATACGAACCAGCCCACGGGTCAATCTCTTTCGTTACATAGGTCTCTTCCTGAATGTAAATCTGAGTGTTGCGGGCAATACGAGCCGAGAAGTCGGTAGGCAGGGCGATGGCTTCGTCGAGGGCGTTGGTATGCAACGATTGGGTATGACCTTGTGCGGCTCCCATGGCCTCGATACAGGTACGGCCTACATTGTTGAAGGGGTCTTGCTCGGTAAGCGACCAGCCCGATGTCTGCGAGTGGGTGCGCAAAGCCATCGATTTGGGATTCTTGGGGTTGAACTGTTTGACGATTTTGGCCCACAGCATACGCGCTGCACGCATCTTGGCAATCTCCATGAAGTAATTCATGCCGATGGCCCAGAAGAACGACAGACGCGGAGCAAATGTATCGATATCCATTCCGGCATTGATTCCGGCACGGAGATATTCCAATCCATCGGCCAAGGTATATGCCAATTCGATGTCGGCTGTCGCACCGGCTTCCTGCATGTGGTACCCCGAGATGGAGATGGAGTTGAATTTGGGCATGTACTGGGAGGTGAACTCGAAGATGTCGGCAATGATACGCATCGAGAACTCAGGCGGATAGATATAGGTATTGCGCACCATGAACTCTTTCAGAATATCATTCTGAATGGTTCCGGCCATCTCTTCGAGCTTGGCTCCTTGTTCCAGTCCGGCGTTGATATAGAAGGCCATGATGGGAAGTACGGCTCCGTTCATGGTCATTGATACCGACATTTTGTTCAAGGGTATGCTGTCGAACAAGACTTTCATGTCCTCGACACTGCATATCGACACACCGGCTTTTCCTACATCACCGACGACTCGTTCGTGGTCGGCATCATAGCCACGGTGGGTGGGCAGGTCAAATGCCACCGAAAGACCTTTCTGTCCCGAAGCCAGGTTGCGGCGATAGAAAGCATTCGATTCTTCGGCGGTAGAGAATCCCGCATATTGCCGAATGGTCCAAGGACGCATGGCATACATTCCGCTGTACGGACCTCTCAGATAGGGAGGAATACCGGCAACATAGTTGAGGTGCTCCATGCCTTCGAGGTCGGCTTTGGTGTAGATGGGTTTTACGGGAATCTGTTCGGGAGTTATCCAGTCGGCATTGTTGTTTTGCAGCTCCGCATGTCCGCTATGGGCGAAAGCATCGGTGCGAATATTTATGTTTTTGAAATTAGGTCTCATAGTGTAATGCTTTTAAGCCATTGGCGGGTTAAATAGATAATAAGGTATTATACTCTTTCAGCGTTTCGAGGACGTTGCTGCGTACATTGATAAATCGCGTGATACCTTGTGATTTCAAATCTTCCATGCATTCAGGAGCGCCGGCAACGACAAGAATGGCTTTGTCGCCCAACAACTGATGAGCTTCGGGAGCCAAAGTGGCATATTCTTCGTCGCTCGAACAGAGGACAACGATGTCGGCCTTGGCCTTCAAGGCTGCCTCAATACCCGCTTGCACCGTGTCGAAACCAAGGTTGTCGATGATTTCATAGCCGGCACAACCGAAGAAGTTGCCCGAGAATTGCGAACGAGCCAACCGCATGGCCAAGTTCCCGATGGTCAGCATGAATACTTTGGGACGCTTGCCCGATTTTTCGGTAGCCAATCGCAAGGCTTCGAAATCGGCTGCACCACGGCCTGAGCGGAGGAATGGCATTTCGGGCGTACACTCTTCGTGATGGTGGCACCCGCAAGCATGAGCCGAATCGGCAACGATTTTATCGAGCGCCGTTTCATGGATATTGGGATATTGGTTGGTTCCCAAAAGAATTTCTTTGCGTCGGGCAATGGCTGTGCGACGAGCTTCGGCTGCATTGTTTACCGCATTTTGCACCAGTCCAGAGCGGAGGGCGGCATAGAAACCTCCGGCTTCTTCGACTTCGAGGAAGAGTTTCCACGCCTCTTCGGCGATAGAAGCAGTCAGTGTTTCGATGTAATAGGAGCCTCCGGCGGGGTCAACGATTTTATTGAAATGGGATTCTTCTTTGAGCAATAATTGCTGGTTGCGGGCAATGCGTTCGGAAAAATCGTCGGGCTGCTTATATGCAATGTCAAACGGCGTTACCGTAATGGAATTCACCCCGGCCAAGGCTGCCGACATGGTTTCGGTTTGCGAACGGAGCAGGTTGACATGTGCATCGTAGATGGTCATGTTGAATTGCGAGGTCTGAGCGTGCATCATGATTTTGGCGGCGCAGTCACAGGCCGGTTTATAGGCCGAAACGATTTGTGCCCACAACATGCGTGCAGCACGGAATTTGGCCATCTCCATGAAATAATTCGACGAGATGCCGAAATTGAATTTGATGCGCTTGGCGATTTCATCTACCGGGAGTCCTTTGTCGGTAAGCGCGGCGAGCCATTCATTACCCCATGCCAAGGCATATCCCAACTCCTGGGTGATGTATGAACCGGCGTTGTTGAGCATCACGGCATCGACCATCAACACGCGGTAGTGGGGCAGTTCCGAGACTGACTCAATGGCTTGAACAGCCATGTCGGCATATTTCGGGAAGTCCCTGCCATGTTTCAGTATGCGTTTGAACGGGCCATAACTAATAGAACCTTTGACTTTTTGGAGATCTACACCCTGAGCTTTGAAATAAGCCGTGAGTTCGGTGCCCACTTTTACTGCATTCTTTATGCAGGAGATGAAGTTCAACTCCACGTTTTCGGCATCGATACCTTTCAGTAAAGTGGCAAATCCTTCGGGGTTTATATGGTCTTGTCCTATCTGGAAGCCCAATGACGTAACTCCTTTTTGGAGCAAATCCAATGCTTTCTGATTGGCTTCTTGCGGGTTTTCGACATGAATATCTTGGCGAATGAGCCATTCATTGTCGCGTTTCGTCCCCCTTACATAAGGATATTCTCCCGGAAGGGAATCGGTCGTTTTCAACCCTTCAATGTCTTCGGCCCGATACATGGGCTGAACATTGAATCCTTCGTTGGTGCGCCACACGAGCTTTTTGTCGAAATCGGCGCCTTTCAAGTCAGCAATAACCTTCTCTTTCCATTCTTCGGTAGAGACTGGCGGAAATTGCTCGAACAGTTTTTCTTTATTCGCTGTCATATGTTTTTCTTTAAGGTTTTTAATTCCATAAACGTCTTTGGTCAGGCAATTGAAAAATTTATAATTTCTCCAAAGGTAGGAATAAATTTCCCAATAAAAAATCTTTATGACAGGATTTTATCCGTGGAAAGAGGGCTTTTTATCTTTTCTTATATGATAAAAGCCGGGATTGATAGATGCGACTTGCAAAATGTATGCATATGCCGGCAAAAAAGAATAGAAGGGCAAGGGAACAAAGGGTCTCGACAACGGGCATGTCGTAGGCATACCGGGTAACGAGCAGCATGGGAGAGGTGAATGGCAAGTAGGTGCACCATGCGGCAAGGTTGCCCGACATGTCGTTCAGGCTATACAGCCCGACATAGAATGCAATCAGGGAGAGAAAGGTAAGGGGGACTACAAATTGCCGGCTGTCGGTCTCGGGATTGATATAGGCGCCAACAATGGCAAACAGGGAGGCATAGAGCAAATAACCACCCATGAAGCTGAGGAAGAAAAGTATTGTCCAACCCGGTGTGATAAAGGCAAAATCGTCCGATGCCGTAGAACAGTCGATTCTCATAAATAAAAGGAACAAGGCTCCCCATATCAGGAATTGTGTTACCCCACACAAGGCGATGGCAATGATTTTCCCGTAAATCAAATCCCGGGCCTTTACCGAGGTCAAGAGGATTTCGAGTATTCTATTGCTTTTCTCTTGGACGGTGCTTTGCAAGACACGGGCACTATATATAAAAATAAATAGATATATCAACGTGCTGAATATGACGATTCTGTCAAAATATTCGTGTCCCGCGATTTCGGTTGAATTTCCAATCGGGGAGAGGTCGATGATGTCGAGGGGAACGTCAAGTCGAGACCGCATCTCATCGGGCAGTTCTTGTAACTTTTGATGGAGAATGTAGTCGGAGAGGAGGCACGTCAGATACTGTTTTGTTTCTTTCCGGTTGACCTCTGTTGAATAGAAAATGGTCGAAGGAACGCCTTTCTCATCTTTCGTCCCGATGTAAAGAACCGTTTGAGGCGTGACATCATCGGGGAGGGAGTTCTCTCTTTCGGACAGATAGGTTATCCCCGCTTTGCCGGTAAACGCATCGGCGTAGCTACCTTCACGGTCGATGACATACACTTGGCGGGCATCATTTCCCGATGTCGCGGTCATGAGCAGATAATATCCGCACCCGAAAAGCATGGGCAACAAGAGTGTCATCAACCAAAACGAGCGTTGCGTGACTTGTGCCCGATATTCCCGATGTATGATGAGCATTAATTTATTCATGGCTTCTATCGGATTGTAAAGGGCCTGAAACGACTTGGGTAAATATCTCTTCGAGGGTGGTCTCTTGGGCTTCGAAACGCGACAGGGGATATTCCCTCGACAGGAAAGATGACAATTCCGAAACACTTATCCCTTTTTTCATCTTCACGATATGTTCGCGACCGGTTGTCTCAACGATGGAGAATAGCGAGCGTTCTTCTTGCAGGATTATCGATTTTTCGGTCGTGAAACGGTATAACGACGAAGCATGTCGTTTCTTGATTTCTTCGAGACAACCTTGCAGACCGACACGTCCTTGATTGATGAGAATGACGTGCGAGCAAAGTGTGGCGGCTTCGTTGAGATGGTGCGTCGAGAGGAGAATCGTAGTACCTTGCTGTTGTAAATCCAAAATTTCGGCGCGCATGGTTGCCAAACCGATAGGGTCGAGTCCTGAAAACGGCTCGTCAAGAATCAACATACGAGGGGAGGCGATGACAGTGCCGATAAACTGGACCTTTTGCTGCAAACCTTTCGAAAGGCTTCCGACGAGATGTCGGGCCCTATCGCCGAGGCCGAGTTTTTCGAGCCACATCCGGGCCAATCGTTTGGCTTCTTGCCGGGGTATTCCTTTGATACGCGCCAAAAATACCAACTCGTCGGTCACGCTCATGGCATTGTAGAGTCCTCTTTCTTCGGGCAAATAACCGATGTGGTCCATGTCCCTGTCGCATAACGGACGATTGTCGAACACGACGGTGCCCCTGTCGGGACGGAGGATTCGGGTGAGAATGCGCATCAAAGTCGTTTTTCCGGCACCATTCGGCCCCAAAAGCCCGCATATTTTTCCTTCGGGTATGTCGACGGATACCGTATCGAGAGCCACTTTCGCCCCGAAACGTTTCTCTATGTCGTGTGTTTCAATCAGACTCATGTCCGGGGCGCTTTACCGAGGTCTGACAATTCGTTCGCCAAGTTCCTTGGCCAACGCCGCTTTTACCTTGAAAAGGTCCGACAGTTTCTGCATGAGAGCCCGTTTCTCCTCGATGCTTTCCTCACCTCTTTTCAGTTGTTGCTGCATGGCGGCTATTTCCTGCCCGATTATGGCGTCTTTCAACTCGAACAAGGCTCGTGGTACCAACTCGCCGATGCGCTCTTCTTCACTGGCGATATGTTGGTATTTGGTGTGTACCTTGCTCAATTCATATTTGTCACTGATGCAGTTCAAGGCAATGTCACTGATTTCGGGGTCGGGGTGTGAGGTAAAATACCGGGCGAGATGCGTCTCGGAGCGGGCAAAACAGGCTTCGGCTTCTTCCCTGATTCTTTGGTATATGGGATTTGAAAAAACGATTTCGTCGTTTTTCAGGTCGTTGAAGATATACGGAGCCACTTTCCACATGGCCCCTGCATCGTCTTTTGGGAAAAGGTCCAAGTCTCCATATCTGATGATATAGCGTATCAATGAGCGTTCTGCCAAGTCATTGATATATTTGGTAGTCGAAGTTCCTGGTTGTGTGGGCGGGGTGTGTCGTGTTGGCTCTTCAAGCGAAATAGGGCTTTCTCTCTCCGTCGAAGAGGTATTATTGGAATCGGTGTCAGAACCGGAATTGCCATTTCCTTCTTCCTTGTTATTTGCCAATTCTTGATATCGGCGCTTGTTTATTTCGGTGAGTAGCACATTTTCGGCAATCTCCATGACACGGCTACATTCTTTGACATAAACCGAACGTTCGATTCTATCAGGGATTACTGCAATACTTTGTACGATATCGGTGATGAGCGCCGCTTTTTTGATGGGGTCTTGACCGGCACTTTCGAGCAAGAGGTCGGTTTTGAATCGGATAAAATCGACTTCATGTTCATTGATGTATTGAGTAAACGCCGCAGCACTCTGTTTCTGTGCGAAAGAGTCGGGGTCATCACCGTCGGGCAAAAGGACGACTTTGATGTGCAGACCTTCTTTCAGGAGCATGTCGATGCCTCGCAACGAAGCCTTTATGCCGGCGGCATCGCCGTCATATAGCACCGTCACATTGTTGGTAAAACGGTGTATGAGCCTTATCTGCCCCGGAGTAAGTGAAGTACCCGATGAGGCCACGACGTTTTCAATACCCGACTGGTGCATCGACAAGACATCGGTGTAGCCTTCGACCAAGAAACAGTTGTCCTGTTTTACGATGGCTTGTTTGGCTTGATAGATGCCATAGAGTTCATGGCTTTTGTGATATATGTCCGATTCGGGCGAATTGACATATTTGGCCATCTTCTCATTCTTTTTCAGTATGCGGCCACCAAATGCCAACACTTTCCCCGATAGGCTGTAAACCGGGAATATGACTCGCCCACGGAAACGATCGCTGATTTGTCCGTCACTGTTTTCAAGACAAAGGCCCGTGGAAAGAAGATATTCTTTCTTATATCCACGCTTTCGGGATTCGTTGTAGAGGGCATCACGTTGATCGAGCGAATATCCCAATCCGAATTTCTTGATGATGTCATCTCTAAATCCCCGTTCATGGAAGTAAGAAAGCCCGATAGAGCGCCCTTCGGCATGATTGAAAAGAATGTTTGAAAAATATTCCTGCGCGAAAGCATTCACGATGAGCATGCTTTCGCGTTTACTCTGTTGCTGTTTTTCCTCTTCGCTTTGTTCCCGTTCGTGAACTTCGATGTTGTATTTCTTGGCCAAGTATTTCAATGCCTCATAATAGGTCATTTGTTCATGTTCCATGATAAAATGCACGGCACTGCCCCCTTTCCCACAACTAAAACATTTACAGATGTTTTTCGACGGGGAAACGCTGAACGAGGGGGTTTTCTCGTCGTGGAAGGGGCACAGACCAATATAGTTCACGCCCCTTTTTCGCAAGGTGACGAAGTCCGAAACGACTTCGACAATATTGGCGCTGTCGAGGATTTTATCTACGGTGGCTTGGTCTATCATGTCAACATCAAAATTTAAGCACGACGAAGGTACGATTTCTTCTTCTTTATAGCAAACCTTCCCTGAAATAATTCCCCGTCCATAAATTCACTTGCCGTTATTCGGGCCCACAAGGAAAGTGAGACTGGATATACCTTAATAAAGGAAGGGTGGTGTCGATAAGGTGAAAAATTTCGATAAAAGTTTGCTGAATATCGAAAGATTACAATTACTTTTGCACCATTAAAATTGCGGGCATGTGCGAAATAAGCTCCTTTTGTGCTTCGATTTTAAACATAATCTACTGAAAATAACATAGATAATAACCAAATAGATTCGCAAGAATGAACGTTTCACAAGAAAACACAAGCAAAGTTTCGGCTTTGATAAAGATTGACATCGTAAAAGCCGATTATGAAGAAAAAGTAGAAAAGGCTTTGCGTACTTATCGTCAGAAGGCTAATATCCCCGGTTTCCGTAAAGGTATGGCGCCGATGGGTATGATCAAGAAAATGGTGGGCAAATCGATCCTGCTCGAAGAAATAAACAAATTGGTTTCGGAAAGTCTTTACAATTATATTAAAGACAATAAGATGAATATCCTGGGCGAGCCTCTGCCCTCGGAATCGCAAGCAGAAATCGATTTCGACAAACAAGAGGATTTCACTTTCCTGTTCGACGTGGCTTTGGCACCTGAAATCGACATCACCCTTACTGACAAAGACAAAATCGACTATTACCACATCGACATCGATGATGACATGGTAGCCAAGCAGAAAGAGGCTCTTTGCAGCCGTTTCGGCGTGCAACAACCTGTCGAAGAAGCCAGCGAGAAAGACATCGTAAAAGGCCAGTTCGTAGAACTCGACGAGAACAACGCGCCCAAAGAAGGCGGCATCTCGGTTGAGTCGCTTCTCACCCCGGCTTATCTCAAAGACGAAGCCGAGAAAAATAAATTCGTCGGCAAGAAAGTCGGAGACAAGGTCGTATTCAATCCGTCTGTTGCTTGTGGCGAAAATGACACCGAAATTGCAGCCATGCTGCACATCGGAAAAGATAAATCGGCCGATGTGAAATCGAACTTCGAAGTCGAAATCACTTCTATTCTCGGATTCAAACCCGCCGAAGTGGGACAAGAACTCTATGATAACGCTTTCGGTAAAGATACCGTAAAGAGTGAAGAAGAATTTACCGCAAAAATCCGCGAAATGCTCGCCTCGCAGTTGCAACCCGAGAGCGATTACAAGTTTGCCCTCGATGCCCGCACCGCATTGGAAGCCAAAGTGGGAGAGGTGGAACTTCCCGACAACCTGCTCAAACGTTGGCTGGTTGTGACCGGTGAAAACCGCACGGCCGAGTCGGTAGAAGAGGAATATCCCAAAATGGTCCCCGACTTGAAATGGCAACTCATCAAGGAAGAAATCGTGAAAAAATACGAAATCAAAGTCGATGACGCCGATATGCTCGAAATGGCCAAGAAAGCAACTCGCGCACAGTTCGCCCAATACGGTATGGCCAATGTGCCCGATGACCTGCTCGAAAAATATGCTTCCGATATGCTGAAAGACAAGAAAATCGTCAGCAACATTGCCGAGCGTGCCACCGAAGAAAAAATCATCGAGACAATCAAATCCCATGTTTCTCTGAACGAAAAGAACATTTCGGTCGAAGATTTCTATAAAATGTTTGAAAGCAAATAATCCGACAGACATTTTCCACATAAAAAATCAGCCCCCAGTCCGGGCTGATTTTTTATATCGTTACTCTCCACATTTCCCGCGAAAAACAAAATTTGCGGGATAATGGTTTTATTTCTATCTTTGTTTGAAGAAAAAATCAGAAACCTCAAAAAACGTTTTGATTATGAACGACGATTTTAGAAAATATGCCACCAAACATTTGGGAATGAATGGCCTTGCTCTCGACAAATACATCGACATAACAAGCAGTTACATTTCTCCGACGATTATCGAAGAACGTCAGATGAATGTTGCCCAAATGGACGTTTTCTCCCGTTTGATGATGGATCGTATCATCTTCTTGGGGACACAGATCGACGATTATGCTGCCAATGTCATACAGGCTCAACTGCTCTATCTCGACTCGTCCGACCCCGGTAAGGACATTTCCATCTATCTCAATACCCCGGGCGGAAGCGTATATGCCGGGTTGGGTATTTACGATACGATGCAATATATTTCGAGCGATGTCTCGACCATTTGCACGGGTATGGCAGCCTCGATGGGTGCCGTCTTGCTGGTGGCCGGGACAACGGGCAAACGTTTTGCCTTACAACATTCTCGCGTGATGATTCATCAGCCGATGGGGGGAGCCCAAGGGCAAGCCTCCGATATCGAAATTACGGCTCGCGAAATACAGAAATTGAAGAAAGAACTTTACACCATCATTGCCAACCATTCGGGCAAACCGTATGAACAAATCGAAAAAGATTCGGACCGTGATTACTGGATGACCGCTGCCGAGGCGAAAGAGTATGGCATGATCGACGATGTATTAGTACGCGTAAAAACGAAATAATGGGAAAGAAAGAAACAGAATGCCGTTGCTCGTTTTGCGGACGGAGCGAACGGGAAGTCGGCTATCCGCTTCTCTCGGGATATGCCGGATATATCTGTGTCGAATGCGCAGAACAAGCCTCTATTGCAGCCCGCGAAATCAAGCAGAAAGCCTCGGATCTGAAACTCGGGCTCGAAGAGCTGCCCAAACCCAAGGAAATAAAAGCCTTCCTCGACCAGTATGTCATCGGTCAAGACGATGCCAAACGTTATCTCTCGGTAGCTGTTTACAACCACTACAAGCGCTTGTTGCAATATAAACAAGGGAAAAAAACAGATGATGTAGAAATAGAAAAATCGAACATCATCATGGTGGGACGCACCGGTACCGGTAAAACCCTCTTGGCAAAGACCATCGCCAAATTGTTGAAAGTACCTTTTACGATAGTCGACGCAACCGTTCTTACTGAGGCCGGATATGTGGGTGAAGACATCGAAAGCATTCTTACCCGCTTGTTGCAGGTGTCGGATTATGATGTCGATGCCGCCGAACGGGGAATCGTCTTTATCGACGAAATCGATAAAATCGCCCGCAAAGGCGACAATCCGTCCATCACACGCGATGTGAGTGGCGAAGGCGTACAGCAAGGACTGCTCAAACTCCTTGAAGGCTCGGTCGTGAACGTTCCCCCGCAAGGAGGCCGTAAACACCCCGAGCAAAAGATGATTCCGGTCAATACAAAAGACATTCTTTTTATCTGTGGCGGTGCGTTCGACGGTATCGAAAAGAAGATAGCCATGCGTCTCAACACCAAGGTCGTAGGATATGGGGTAGACAAAAAACGCGATACCATCGACCGGGAAAATCTCTTGCAATATATCACGCCGCAAGATTTGAAGTCGTTCGGCTTGATACCGGAAATCATAGGCCGTCTGCCCATATTGACATACCTCGATCCACTCGACCGCCAAGCCTTGCGTCAAATCCTGACCGAGCCCAAAAATTCCATTATCAAGCAATATGTAAAAATGTTTGAAATGGACGGTATAAAACTCACCTTTGATGAAGAAGCGCTCGATTTCATGGTCGACAAGTCCATCGAGTTCAAACTTGGTGCACGAGGGCTGCGTTCCATCGTCGAGGCAATCATGATCGATGCCATGTTTGAACTTCCATCGACCGATTGCAAGTCACTTCACGTTACGAGAGCCTATGCCGAAGAGAAAATAAAGAAAGCAAATATGCACACACTACATTAAAAAATAGGAGGATAAATTTGTATAGTGAAAGAAAATTCATAAATTTGTTCATAATCACAGATTATGCGTGCTGAAAACCGACTATAAATGAGAACTTTATGACAACGAAAAACGATTTGACCGCAGCTTTGAAAGAGCATTTCGGGTTTGATGCTTTCAAGGGAAACCAAGAAGCGATAATCAAAAATCTGCTTGCCGGAAACGATACGTTTGTGTTGATGCCTACGGGAGGAGGTAAATCGCTCTGTTACCAACTGCCTTCACTACTCTCCGAAGGCACCGCAGTTGTTATATCGCCACTCATAGCCTTGATGAAAAATCAAGTCGATGCCATGCGGAATTTCAGCGAAGAAGACGGGGTGGCGCATTTTATAAATTCCTCGTTAAACAAAGCGTCGATTGATTTGGTCAAGGAAGACATTCTCTCGGGTAAAACCAAGCTCCTATATGTCGCCCCCGAATCATTGACCAAAGAAGAAAATATCGAATTCCTCAAACAGGTAAAAATATCGTTCTATGCCGTTGACGAGGCACATTGCATATCGGAGTGGGGACATGATTTCCGCCCCGAATATCGTCGCATTCGTCCCATCATCAACGAAATAGGCTCCCGGCCGGTAATTGCCCTCACGGCAACAGCCACACCCAAGGTGCAGCACGATATACAGAAAAACTTGGGAATGACCGATGCCGCAGTCTTCAAATCGTCGTTTAACAGGCCCAATTTGTATTATGAAGTACGCCCCAAAACAAAAAATATCGATAAAGAAATTATCAAATATATAAAGTCCCAACCCGGAAAATCGGGTATCATTTACTGTCTGAGCCGTAAAAAGGTCGAAGAACTGGCCGAAACCCTCAAAGTGAATGGTATCAATGCTCTGCCCTACCATGCCGGAATGGATTCAAACACACGCACACATAACCAAGATGCTTTCCTGCTCGAAGAAGTCGATGTCATCGTGGCAACCATTGCATTCGGAATGGGCATCGATAAACCCGACGTGCGCTTTGTGATTCATTACGACATACCCAAGAGCCTCGAAGGCTACTATCAGGAAACCGGCCGTGCAGGACGCGACGGGGGCGAAGGCCAGTGCATAACCTTCTATGTCAAAGAAGACTTGGAGAAACTGGAAAAATTCATGCAGGGAAAGCCCATCGCCGAACAAGAAATAGGAAAACAACTGTTGATCGAAACGAAAGCATATGCCGAGTCGTCGGTATGCCGCCGCAAATTGTTGTTGCACTATTTCGGGGAAGAGTATACCGAAGATAATTGCGGGAATTGTGACAACTGTTTGAACCCCAAGAAACAAGTGGAAGCACAAGATATGTTATGTGCGGTATTAGATACCGTAATAGCCTTAAAAGAAAAATTCAAAGCCGAACACGTCATCGACGTGCTTTTGGGCAAAGAAACCTCAGAAATCCTCTCCTATAACCAAGATGAACTCGAAGTATTTGGTTGCGGACAAGGTGAAGACGAGAAAAAATGGGCCACTGTCATACGGCAAGCCCTTATTGCCGGATATTTGGACAAGGACATCGAAAATTACGGACTGCTGAAAGTGACGAAAGCAGGACATGAATTTTTGAAACACCCTGTATCGTTCAAAATCGTACAAGACAATGATTTCGATGAAATAGAGGAAGAAGCTCCCATGAAAGGCGGTGGCGTTTGTGCCGTAGACCCGGTACTCTATGCCATACTCAAAGACTTGCGCAAGAAAATCGCAAAAAAACTGGAACTCCCGCCCTATGTCATTTTCCAAGATCCGTCGCTGGAAGCCATGGCCACCACATACCCCGTAACGCTTGAAGAGCTGCAAAATATCCCCGGCGTGGGAGCGGGGAAAGCCAAACGATACGGGGAAGAATTTGTGAAGGTCATCAAAAAGCATTGCGACGAAAATGAGATAGAACGTCCCGAAGATTTGCGCGTACGCACCGTCGCCAACAAGTCCAAGCTGAAAGTCTCCATCATACAAGGCATCGATCGCAAAATAGCATTGGACGAACTGGCCGAGTCGAAAGGCTTGGAATTTTCCGACCTCCTCGACGAAGTGGAGGCCATCGTATATTCCGGCACCAAAATCAATATCGATTATTTCCTCGAAGAGGTAATCGATGAAGACCACATCGAAGACATCTTTGAATATTTCAAGGAGGCCGAAAGTGACGATCTCGAAGCGGCCATCGAAGAGTTGGGCCGTGATTATACCGAAGAGGAGATACGCCTGGTGCGTATCAAATTCCTCTCAGAAATGGGAAATTGACCAAAGTGTCACAACAACAATCAAAAAGAGTGGGGGATAACCCGCTCTTTTTTTGTATACCGAAAAATAAAAAAGCCCTAAAAGAGAAAAAAGATTTTTTTAACCCATGATTCTTGCAAAAAAATGCGTATCTTTGCGTGCAATAAATTTCTTTAAGCCTAACAACTATGTCATTTATTGCCGATAAAATCGTAATGGACGGATTGACATTTGACGATGTATTGTTGATCCCTGCTTATTCCGAAGTGCTTCCGCGCGAAGTCAATCTCACCACCCGTTTTTCACGAAACATACAACTGAACATACCTTTTGTTTCGGCAGCGATGGATACCGTCACCGAGGCTCAATTGGCTATTGCCATTGCCCGGGAAGGTGGCATCGGTGTCATACACAAAAATATGTCGATCGAAGCACAAGCCAAGCAAGTGCACAGTGTGAAACGTGCCGAGAACGGAATGATATATGACCCGGTAACCATCAATCGCTCAGCCACGGTTACCGATGCATTGGCCATTATGCACGAATATCATATCGGAGGCATACCTGTCGTTGACAACGACGGCCGTTTGGTAGGTATCGTCACCAATCGGGACCTGCGTTTCGAGCGGAACGAGAAACGGGCCATCGACGAGGTCATGACAAAAGACAATCTGATAACAACGACCCAGTCGACCGACCTGCAACAGGCTACGGACATTCTGCAACAGCACAAAATCGAAAAATTGCCCGTTGTGGACAAAGACTTCCACTTGGTGGGTTTGGTTACTTACAAAGATATTACCAAAGCCAAAAACAAACCTTTTGCCTGCAAAGACAAGCTCGGCCGTTTGCGCGTAGCTGCCGGCATAGGCGTCACAGCCGACTCGATGGAACGTGCCTCGGCATTGGTCGAAGCCGGAGTCGACGCCATTGTCATCGATACCGCACACGGGCACTCCAAAGGCGTGGTAAACGTATTGAAGAATGTCAAAGCCGCATTCCCGCAAATCGATGTGGTTGTAGGAAACATTGCAACAGGAGAAGCTGCCAAATATCTGGTTAATGCCGGAGCCGACGCCGTCAAGGTAGGTATTGGCCCGGGTTCGATATGTACCACTCGCATCATTGCCGGTGTAGGTGTTCCGCAACTCTCAGCCGTATATGATGTTGCCAAAGCCCTGAAAGGAACCGGTATACCCTTGATTGCCGATGGAGGTATCCGTTATTCGGGCGACATTGTCAAAGCTCTTGCGGCCGGTGGTTATTCGGTCATGCTGGGTGGTATGTTGGCCGGTGTAGAAGAGTCGCCCGGTGAAACGATTATCTACAACGGACGTAAATTCAAATCCTATCGTGGTATGGGTTCGCTCGAAGCCATGGAAAAAGGGTCGAAAGACCGTTACTTCCAAGCCGGCGAAACCGATGTGAAAAAACTTGTACCCGAAGGTATTGCCGCTCGCGTTCCCTACAAAGGTTCACTTTATGAGGTCGTATATCAAATGGTAGGCGGCTTGCGTGCCGGCATGGGATACTGTGGTGCCCCCGACATCGAAACCCTGCATGAGGCCAAGTTTACCCGCATCACCAATGCCGGTGTTGCCGAAAGCCACCCCCACGATGTAGCCATTACGAGTGAATCGCCCAATTACAGCCGGGGACAACAGTAGGTCTCTTACCATACTTTAATAAGTTTATACACCTGTTTGACGTGTTCGATATAATAAATTTATTATATTTGAGCCGTTAAAACAGGTGTATTTTTATATCATGTCATCAAAGAAAAACAATACGATGAAAATTCCGCATATTTTATTGGCTTCAACCCTGTTTTTCCCCATGTTGTCTTACGCACAGGTCTCTGCCGACAGCGAGATTATGCAAGTAGCCGGGAAAAGCATAACCAAAGGAGAGTTTGAATATACATACCGGAAAAATATCCAGCAACAATCCGATAAGACACCCCTTGATGAGTATGTTACGCTGTTTGAGAATTATAAATTGAAGGTAGCTGAGGCCGAATCCCAAGGAATAGATACCACGCAGCAATTCCTTGCCGAATTTGAAGGGTACAGGAATCAATTGGTAAAACCCTATATGGTCGATGCAAGTGCCGAGGAGAAACTGGCCCATGAAGCCTACGACCGTCTGCTCGAGGAGGTCGAGGCCAGCCACATACTCTTTACGGTAGCGCCAACAGCTACGCAGGCCGAGAAAAAAGCGGCATATCAGAAAGCCATGGAGGTGAGAAACATGGCAATGGGAGGAGCCGATTTTGCCTCCTTGGCCCGACAATATTCCGAAGACCCTTCGGCACAAAGGAATGGGGGATATTTGGGGTATTTCGGAGCCTTTTACATGGTTTACCCGTTTGAAAAAGCGGCGTATGAGACACCGGTTGGAGAAATATCCATGCCGGTCGAATCACAATTCGGTTATCATCTCATCAAGGTAACGGGGCGACGCCCCACCCGGGCCGTTTCACTCTCTCACATCATGTTGAAGGTGTCACAAAACGCGCCCGAAGAGAAGCAAAAAGCACAAGAAGCAAAAGCTTGGGCTCTCTATAAAAGAATACAGAATGGCGAAGATTTCGCGGCCTTGGCACGCCAATATTCCGAAGACCCGTCATCATCTGCAAACGGAGGTCTTTTGCCATTGTTGTCGACGGGACAGATTATACCGTCTTTCGAAAATGCAGCTTTTGCATTGACAAAAGTGGGAGAAGTATCGACTCCGGTGCGTACCGAATTTGGCTGGCACATCATCAAACTGTTGGGAGAGAAGAGACCCGAGTCATACGAGAAAATGCGCGAATTCATCGTCCGTCGCATGGCCCGAGACGAGCGTTCCGATGCCGGTCACAAGATGTTTGTGGAGAATCTGAAAGCAGAGAAGCATTTTGCTTGGAACGATGCCGTTAAAAATCAAATTGAGAAAAGCATAGCCGATACGGCTTTTTACGGCCGACTGGCACAAATGGACGAGCCATTATTCTCGTTTGCAGGGAAATCATATCCGGCATCAGGATTACTTCGATATGCCAAGGCCGGGAAATCACCCGACAACATCTCTATGGTTGAATTGCGGAAATGGATTGACCAATACGTCGATGATGCACTGATTGAATACGAAACGGCCGAGTTGTGCCGCACCAATGACGAGTTTCGGTATCTGTTGCAGGAATACCGTGACGGAATGCTCCTGTTTGAGGTCAGCAACCGCGAAGTGTGGAACAAAGCTCTGGAAGATGAGTCGGGCTTGAAAAAATATTTCCGCAAGAACAAGAAAAAATATGCTTGGGACACACCGCGATACAAAGGGTATGTCATATCGGGTGATGATTCATTGATGGTAAAAGAGGCCCAAAAAAGATTGTCAAAAGTCAAACAGGACCAAGAAGATGCCGTAATAGCCGAGTTATATGAAGAATATAACGACAGCACGCGCCATATCACCATCGAAAAAGGACTGTATCAGCAAGGAATGAACGCCGTTGTCGATACAAGAATCTTCATGGCCGGGAATGCCGATACGGTGCAAACAACTCTGCCTGTCAAAGCTGTTTGCGGGAAGTTAATCGGTACCCCTGAATCATACGAAGAGGTGAAAGGCCCGGTAATTTCGGATTACCAAAATTATCTCGAACAAAAGTGGGTTCGGAAATTGCGCAAGAAATACCCCATCACGGTAAACGATGAAGTTCTCGCTTCGGTAAAACCGATTGACGAATAAATCATAAAACGACCAGACCTATGCGTCCAGGCTATCTACCAACCACAATCGCCGCGCTGCTGCTTTCCTTCTCGGCATGTACCCTCGATAAGAAAGAGATCCCGGGAGCCATCGTCAGTGTGGGAGACCGATATCTCACCCGTGAGATGCTTGCACAAGTTATTCCCAACGGTCTTTCGCCCCGCGACAGCAGTGCCTTTGCCGACGCGTATGTGCGCCATTGGGCCGAAGACGAGCTCGTGTATGATGCCGCCCAAAAGAACATACCCGATGTGGAGAAAATCGATATGTTGGTCGATAAATATCGCCGGGAACTTTTCGTGCATGAATATCAGAAACAAATACTCAGCGCCAAACTCGATAACGAAATATCAAATGATGCCGTGCGGAATTATTACCGTACCCATCTCGACAAGTTTGTATTGAAAACCCCTATCATCAAAGGTCTTTTCTTAAAAGTCGCAGAGACGTCACCCGAGCTGAAAAACCTGAAAAAATGGTATCGCAGCAAAGACCATGGCGCCGTAGAAAATATCGAGAAATATACGCTCCACAACATTATCAACTACGACTATTTCTATGACCGGTGGGTCTCGTTCGATGAGGTTTTGGGGGCAATCCCATATCAAGTAAGCGATGCCAACCGTTTCTTGCAAACCCATACCTATATCGAGGTCAATGAAGACGGTTATTGGTATTTGTTGAACATCAGCGACTATCTGCCCGCAGGAGCAAATATGCCGCTCGATTTCGCCCGCACGCAAATCGAAGAGATTTTGTTGAACCAAAAACGCATGGACTTCTTGCATCAAATGAATAACGAACTCTACCAAGAAGCTCTCGAAAATCGAAAGATAAAGTATTATGGCCGGGTATATTGACCTTACGGCCCCTAATGATAACGAACATCTATGAAAAAGAATTTATTTCTCACAACACTCATAAGTTGCCTTATTGCCGGCAACATGACTTTTGCCCAATCGCCATCTCCGACCCCCGGTGTAGTCGATGAAATCGTGTGGATAGTCGGTGACGAAGCCATACTGCTTTCCGATGTCGAGGCTCAATACCGTGCCATGCAAAGCCAAGGACAGCGCATCAATGGAGACCCTTATTGCGTCATTCCCGAGCAAATCGCCATACAGAAACTTTTTCTGACGCAAGCTCGTCTCGACAGTGTATTTGTTACCGAGTCGGAAGTTTTCTCCAATGTCGAACAGCGCATCAATACCTGGATCAACTCGATAGGCTCCAAAGAAAAGGTCGAAGAGTATTTCAACGCGACCATACCTCAGTTACGGGAGGAATTGTCATCGACCGTTCGCGACCAGTTGACGGTATCAGCCATGCAACGGAAATTGGTTGCGGAAGTAAAAGTGTCTCCGGCCGATGTGCGCCGTTTTTATGCCAGCTACTCGACAGACAGTCTTCCTTATATCCCGGTACAAGTCGAAGTGCAACTGATACGGGTCGACCCCCTCATTCCCCAACAGGAAATCGATGATATAAAAGCCCGCCTGCGTGAATACAGCGAACGGATCACATCGGGTGAAGCCGAATTTTCGACATTGGCCATCTTGTATTCCGAAGACCCCATGTCGGCTCGCCGAGGAGGAGAATTAGGCTTTTTCAGCCGGGCCGATATGCTTCCTGAATTTACCAACGTCGCTTTCTCGCTCAATGACCCTAAGAAAGTTTCCAAAATTGTTGAGACGGAATTTGGGTATCACATCATACAGTTGATAGAGAAACGAGGCGACCGCATCAACTGCCGCCACATTCTCCTAAGACCGAGGGTGTCGAGTGAAGAACTCAACCAAACCATGGCCCGCATGGATACCCTCAGACAAGATATTGTCGACAACAAAATCACCTTCGAAGAGGCTGCCCAATATGTGTCGCAAGACAAGGAGACCCGCAATAACAAAGGTCTTATGGTGAATATGTCCGAAACCGGCGTATCGACTACCAAATTCCAAATGGACCAACTCCCGCAGGAAATTGCAAAAATCGTAGACAAAATGGAGGTGGGAGAGATTTCTCAACCCTTCACCATGATCGACCAAAAACGCGGCAAAGAAGTGGTAGCCATGGTGAAACTGAAAGCGCGCATTCCCGGCCATAAGGCAAATGTGTCGAACGATTTTCAGATATTGAAGGGCATTGTCGAGGAACATAAACGTAATGAATTGATTGATAACTGGATTCGCGAAAAACAGAAAGAGACCTATATCCGCATCAAGGAAGGGTGGGACGATTGCGAGTTCACATACGATGGTTGGATCAAGAAATAATGTCGATGCAGGTAAAAGGCAAAAAAATAGTGTCACTCCGGCATCTGTTCCCGTATGTCGCCGGATTGCTGTGGCTCTTCTTCATCATACCCGATGCAACGGCTGTTGGAACCGAGGTGCAGCCGCCCGAGCGTCGCGAGCCCGACCGCACGATGGCGACATCGAAAGACAAGGTCTTTCTCGAAGCAGCCAATGAATTGGAATTCAACGAGTTGATTACGCCCGATTTCCAAATATTACGAGGTGATGTTCGGTTTCGCAAAGACAGTATGTATATGTTTTGCGACAGTGCCTATTTCTATGAAAAGACCAACTCACTCGATGCCTTCGGTAATGTGCGCATGGAGCAAGGCGACACGCTGTTTATCTATGGTGATGAACTCTATTACGATGGTGAGACCCAACTAGCTCGTATCCGTCACAATGTGCGCATGATAAACCGCGATGTCGTGCTCACGACCGACAGCTTCAACTACGACATGGAGATAAACATCGGCTACTATTTCAATGGAGGAGAGGTGGCCGACACCGTCAATCGGCTCAATTCGTTCTACGGTCAATACTCACCCGACACCAAAAATGCCGTATTTAATTACGATGTAAAATTGTTCAACCCCCAATTTACCCTATACTCCGACACGCTCGAATACAACACCACGACCAAGGTCGCCGACATATTGGGACCTTCGGTCATTGTCTCCGACAGTAACACCATCTACTCTTCGCTGGGATTCTACAATACGGCCGAAGACGTGGCACAACTCTACAACCGTTCTCTCATTGTCTCGAAAAGTCAGAAACTGACCGGAGACACCATCTTCTATGACCGGAACAACGGTTTTGGTGAGGTTTTTGGGCACATGGTCGTCGACGACACACTGCGTATGATGCAGATGCACGGGCATTACGGGTTTTACAATGAACGGCGGGAAGAGTCTTTTGCAACCGATTCGGCTCTCATGATCGACTACTCCCAGCCCGACACCCTATACCTGCATGCCGATACGTTGGAGTCGCTCAAACTCAACAATATCAAACGCGTGTTGCTGGCCTATCACGATGTGCGCATATTTCGCAATGACATGCAGGCCATTTGCGACTCGATCATATACAAGGTCGAAGATTCGGTACTTGTTATGATGGACGGCCCGATTATGTGGAATCTCGATTATCAGATTTTCGGCGACACGATAAAGGTGTATATGAACGATTCGACCATCGACTGGGCCCACATTCCGGCCTTTGCCTTTGCCACCCAGCAGAAAGACACCGCATTCTTCGACCAACTGTCGGGGAAAGACCTGAAAGCCTATTTCACGAATGGCGACATTACGCGTGTCGATGTCAGTGGAAACGTCCAGACAATTTTTTACCCCCAAGAGTCGGACATGACCTTTACGGGAATGAACAAGGCCGAAACCAGTTTCTTGACCATGTATATGAAAAATCGTCAGATGGACAAGTTGAAGATGTGGCCTACCGTAGACGGTACGATGACTCCCATTTCGAAACTAAAACCCGACATGATTTTCTTACCCGATTATAAGTGGTACGAAAATTATCGGCCCAAAAACAAAGCCGACGTATTCAGAGAGACTCGTCGTCCCCGATCGGAGATAAAGAAAGTGCGTCATACCGAAGAATTTTTTGAAGACGAAGAAGACCTATGAGCGATATTATCCATCTTTTACCCGACTCGGTAGCCAATCAGATTGCCGCCGGAGAGGTCATTCAACGACCGGCTTCCGTGGTGAAGGAGTTGGTCGAGAATGCCATCGATGCCGGAGCGACCGAGATACAAATCTACATCAAAGATGCGGGTCGCACCTTGATTCAGGTTGTCGACAACGGGAAAGGCATGTCCGAGACCGATGCCCGCTTGTCGTTTGAACGGCATGCCACCTCGAAGATAAGTTCGGCTCAGGACCTTTATTCACTGCGTACGATGGGGTTCCGCGGCGAAGCTTTGGCTTCTATTGCGGCTATCTCCCAAGTCGAACTGCGGACTCGTCGCCCCGAAGACGAAATCGGAACATCGATTCTCATCTCGGGCTCAAAGGTGGAGTCGCAAGAATATGTTTCGTGCGCTGCGGGTTCTAATTTCATGGTCAAGAACATCTTCTTCAATGTACCGGCTCGAAGAAAATTCTTGAAATCAAATCAAGTAGAATTCGGTCTCATCCTATCTGAGTTTGAGCGTACGGCACTCATCAATACCGATATATCTTTCAAACTGGTACATAACGATGTAGAACTTTTCCAGTTACCACCATCCAATTTCCGCCAGCGTATTGTTGCCTTGTTCGGGAAGAATCTCAACCAACATCTGTTGTCGGTCGATGTGCAGACCTCCCTGGTGTCGATAACCGGATATATCGGTCACCCCGATTCGGCGCGCAAACGCAATGCCTGGCAATACTTCTTTGTCAACGGGCGCTATATGCGTCACCCATATTTCTACAAAGCGGTTGTCTCCAACTATGAGCAGCTGTTGCCGGCCGGTGAATTGCCCCATTTTTTCCTGCACATACAAGTCGACCCGTCGACCATCGATGTGAACATTCACCCGACGAAGACAGAGATTAAATTTGAAAACGAACAGCCTATCTGGCAAATTCTTTCAGCAGCCGTGAAGGAGACTCTGGGCAAATTCAATGCCGCACCGACCATCGATTTCGATACCGAAGGTGCTCCCGAAATACCCATTCTGCACACAGGGCAGCAAGTAGCGCCACCCCGAGTTTCCTACACGCCCGACTATAATCCCTTTACATCGTCATCGAAAGCATCGGGCCATTCCCATCGGGTCGATTATGACTGGACACAACTTTATCAGGATTTTCAGGCCAACAAAGAGATGCCCACCAGGACCGATGCCGAGGGGGAAGACGTGAAAATCCCCTCGAAGATAAATCGGCAAACGTCGACATTCTCCGAACAGCCCGAACTCGAAACGACGGCCGATGCCATACCGTTGACGATACCCATGCAAGAGCCCTCTTACCCGATAGATACGGGTGTCGAGCATCTGCAAATCAAGGGAAAATATGTATTGACTTCGGTGAAGTCGGGATTGATGATTATCGACCAGCACCGAGCTCATGTACGCATTCTCTTCGACCGCTACATGTCGCACATACAAGACAAGAAAGGCGTTTCGCAGCGGCTCATTTTCCCCGAAATGATTCATCTCTCCCCGTCTCAGGGAGCAGAGCTGCTTTCGGTCAGCGAAGATTTTGAAGCGCTGGGATTCGACATCTCCGACATGGGGGGAGGCTCCTTTGCCGTGAATGCCGTGCCCGCCGGTATCGATGGCCTCGATGTCCCGACCTTGGTCGATAAAATGCTCGAAACCGCCACCCAACGCGGGGGAGATGTAAGTGTCGATGTGCACGAAGCCATTTCTTTGGCCTTGGCCGAATCGGCGGCAATCCCCTATGGACAAATCTTGTCGCCCCTTGAAATGGAAAAACTCATAAGCGACCTTTTCTCTTCAACGGCGCCCAATTACACTCCCGACGGAAAAATCGTCGTTTCGATTGTAAGCGACGATGAACTACAAAAAAGGTTCCGATAAGCATGATGCCGATATACCGTTATATTTCTTGCCTGCTTCTTCTCTCAGGACTTCTTTCTTTGTCCCTCCCGGCCGATGCGAGAAGAAAGCGGGACCCGCTTCCGCAAAAATCGAAAGAGACGATTTTCATGGAAACGTATTTCCCCGAGCGTCCATGCCGGGAGTGGGAGAAGGGGAAACGGTTTATCTACCTCGATAACGAACTCTCGCCGCTGATACAACCCCGGGATATTTCGACAAGTGACTCTTCATACAGGGGGAAAATATTTCTCTACGAAGGTATGGCCGAAGCCTCACCATGGCGTACGGGTACCGTAAACTTGCTCTTCTCCTGCGATGGCCATAAATACACTTTCAAAACGGGGAAAAGCCGCGAAGAGATTCAGAATACGACCTACACCCCGCTGTTGCCCATGTTGGTCGCCGACGAAGATGTGTGTAAAGCGCAGCTCCTGCTGGTGGGAAAGACACTCTACACCCGACCCGCAACCTGGGTCGACTCGGTCGGGAACACCTCTGCCAACCGGCGGTATTGCCCGGTAAAAATCATCGATATTCAACCCGGGAACAGCATCTATCCGATAGCGTTTGTCTTTCGAGATGCCGACTCGTCGACCTATCGCATTTTCGGGTCCTTGACACAAACGTCGCGTATGCAGGCCGCCACTTTCGATCGGCTGTTCACCTTTGACAATCCGCGTTTGGCTCATGAAGACATCTCCGACGAACATTGGCGCTTGATTACTTATGGCCGGGTTACCGAAGGCATGACCAAAGAAGAGTGCCGGCTCTCATTGGGGAACCCGCAAAATGCCCGCGAAATACCCACATACAGCGGGCTGAAAGAGGAGTGGTATTACCGCACCGGCGCCTATCTTTTTTTTGAAGACGGCAAATTGTCGCGTTACCGATAAAAGTTTTTGACGATGAAAATAGAAGAACATTACCCGTTACAAGAGATTCACACATTCCATCTGCCGGTGAAAACCCGTTACTACGTCGAGTATGACAATATCGATGAGTTGTGTTCATTCCTCAGTGAATCTCCGTTGTTGGAACAATACCCATGCTACCACATGGGAGGTGGCAGCAACCTCTTGTTCCTGCACGATTATCCGGGCGTTATATTGCATTCGGCCATACGTTTCATCGAGCAGGTGTCGGAAAACGGCGATTCGCTGGTGTTGCGAGCAGGAGCCGGCGTCGTATGGGACGATTTTGTCAAATACTGTGTCGAGAACAACTGGGGAGGAGTGGAAAATCTCTCGCTCATACCCGGAGAGGTCGGCGCGTCGGCCGTGCAGAATATCGGGGCCTATGGCGTTGAGGTGAAAGATGTGATAGAGAAAGTCGAGACCATCGACATTCATACCCGCCAACCGCGCATATTTACCAACGAAGAATGCAAATACGGTTACCGCGACAGCATTTTCAAGAACGAATATCGCGGTCAATACATCGTGACGGCGGTACAATACCGGTTACAAAAAAATGCGACGTTCCATCTCGATTACGGGAATTTGAGGGAGGCTGTGGCACGGTGTTCCAATCCGACGTTGGCCGATGTGCGGAGAGTGGTCATCGAAATACGTCGCTCGAAATTACCCGACCCCGATGAAACAGGCAATGCCGGTAGCTTTTTCAAAAACCCGGTCGTTCCCAAAGCTCATTACGAACGCCTGAAAAAACGCTACCCCGACATGCCGCATTATCCTGTCGATGAAGCACGGGTGAAGTTGCCGGCCGGCTGGCTTATCGACCGGGCCGGGTGGCGGGGAAAGACTCATGGCGGCGCAGGTGTCTATGAAAAACAGTCCCTTGTATTGGTCAATCGGGGTGATGCCACAACACGGGACATAACCGAATTGGCCGACAAGATATGCCGCTCGGTAAAAGAAATATATGACATCGACCTTTCACCCGAAGTAAATTATATTCAGTAAAATGCTGGTACAATTTTTAGGAACGGGAACATCGACCGGCGTGCCGATGATTGGTTGCAATTGTGAAGTGTGCCGCTCGACCGATGCCCGAGACAATCGTTTGCGTTCGTCGGTGTGCCTAACCATCGGCGACAAAAATATCCTGATAGATTGCGGCCCCGATTTCCGCCAACAGATGCTGCGAAGCGGCATCGGCCACATCGATGCCGTGCTGCTTACCCACGAGCATTATGACCACACGTCGGGGCTCGACGAACTTCGGAATTTTTCCCGTGACAATCCTATCCCGATATATGCCGAACCGAATGTCCTCGAAATCATTCACCAGCGGCTCTTTTATTGTTTCTCGGAGCAACCCAAGCCCGGAGTAGCCCACCTGTCGCTCAATCCCATCGAGGCACTCTCTCCGTTCCGGATTTTCGATATTGAAATAAACCCGGTCAGGGTGTGGCATTACCGCTTGCCTATCATCGGTTACCGCATCGGCAATTTCGCATACATAACCGACATGCTCACGATGGACGAAGAGGAATATCCCCGGCTGTTTAATCTTGATACACTGGTTGTCAATGCCTTGCGCCATAAGCCGCATTTTTCGCATCAAAATCTCGAAAGCGCGTTGGCGTTTATTGCTCGACTTGCTCCGAAACAAGCCTATATCACACACATGAGCCATCAGATAGGATTGCATGCCATTGAGGAGAAAAGGTTACCCTCGAATGTGCTTTTTGCGTATGACGGACTGACAATTTCCGTACCCGAAGAATAAATTACCGTATTACGATGTTCCCGTGCTGAAAATCGGACTGAGCATGATTTTTCATTCCTGTTATCTTGCCTTATGAAACAACACCCTTTCTCGATAAAAGAACGCCTGCATAGTTTCGTCTATGCTTTCAATGGGTTGAAATTGTTTTTCACCCGCGAGCACAATGTCCGCATACATCTTGTTGTAGCCATAGTCACCATCGGCATGGGGTTCTTCGTCGGGGTGTCGCCGATGGAGTGGGTGGCCATCGCCCTGACAATAGGGGTGGTACTTGCCGCCGAGGCCGTCAATACAGCCGTTGAGTATCTCTGCAATTTTGTCTCTCAGCAGAAAGACCAACGTATCAAAGAAATAAAAGATGTTGCGGCAGGAGCTGTGCTCTTGTGTGCCATGGCCGCCGTTGTCGTGGGACTGATTATTTTCTTGCCCTACTGGGTGCAAATGATTCGGTAATGACGTCTATTGGCTTTTGGTATTGACTACTGGCCTATCACAAAGCCACAAGAACGGTTGTTCGAAACCAAATTCCAATCATTTCTTTCCAAGAAAATACTTTTGGTTCTCTTCCCGTAGGAAACCTTCATCGACAAGATACCGAATGGCCTCAATGAGAGCGTCTTGTGTATATGGCAACCGTTCCAACATCTCGTTTATGCTCAGAGAATCCTTTTGCAGCAGGAGTTTGACCGAAGCCCAAATCTGGTCGAACAGGGTAGGCGAGAGGGTCGCATTTTTTTTCTTCTGACACACGTCGCAACCACCGCAATCCCCGGTATTTTCTTCGCCGAAATATTCGAGCAACAACCGCTCCCGGCACACATTGTCGCACATGGCATACTGTAAAATGCGTTCGATGCGTGCCGAAAAACGCTTTTTCCGCTCCTCGTAGGCCGAACGGGGAATTTCGAGATACTTCAAGGCTGTGCGCGAACGGGAGAAATAGATAAATGGCATTCTCTTGCGCGGAATGTAATGCAAGATGTGCAGCTTTCCCAAATAGATGAGACTCTCGTAAATCGTTTGTGAAGGCAATCCCGTACGCCGCTCGATGAGCGACTCCTTGATAAAAATGTAATCGGCAAACAGCCCCGTATAGGAACGCAACAGGCATTGCAGTACCGTATCGGTATCGGCATCATCGACTTTGAGCCGGTAAAGCTCATCACGTTGCACCGTAACCATGACCCTCGATTGTGACTCGGCCTCTTCGACATACTCGATATAACCCGACTGTTCAAGAATCTTCAAGGCATGGTAGGTGGGTAATATCGGGAATTTGAAAACGCTGCAAAAGAGATTCAAGTCAAAATCCCGCACGGTGTTTATGCCGCTGCCCTCGGCTATTTGCAGGTAATTGCACAAGGCTTCATACACGCGCGTTATGAACTCTTTTTCCGGGAACATGTCGGCAACCCGCTTGTGCAACTTCGACTTGTCGGTCGGCGAGTAGAGCAGTACGGCATAGGCCGTGTTCCCGTCTCGTCCCGCGCGTCCGGCTTCTTGATAATATTCTTCGGGAGAACTCGGCATATCGAGATGGACCACAAGACGCACATCGGGCTTGTCGATTCCCATGCCGAACGCATTCGTTGCCACCATCACGCGAGAACGGCCCTCTTTCCAGGCTTGTTGCCGCGCCTCTTTCTCCTCGGGATCGATACCGGCATGATAGAATTGCACCGATACGCCTTCGCGGTAGAGCAGTTCGGCCACCTCCTTGGTCTGCCTGCGACTGCGGACATAGACAATGGCACTGCCCTGTATGCGCGAAAGGATATAGACCAACTGCTGCATTTTGTCTTCGTTATAACGAACGACATAACGAAGGTTGGAACGGCGGAAACTCTTCCGGAAGACATTCTCGGCTCTGAACAGCAACTTTTCCTGAATGTCCTTCGCCACTTCGGGAGTTGCCGTTGCCGTCACTGCCAGTACGGGAATCTGCGGGATTTTCTGCCTTAACTCAGCGATTTTCAGATAGTCGGGTCTGAAATCATATCCCCACTGCGAAATGCAATGGGCTTCATCTATGACCAATAAGGAGATGGACATGTCTTTGAGTTTGTCCTGAAACAAACTTGTCGAGAGCCGTTCGGGCGATACATAGAGGAACTTATACTTGCCCAGTATGCAGTTGTCGAGTGTGGTAATCATCTCTCGATAGGTCATTCCCGAATGGATATACGACGCTTTTATGCCGAGCCCACGCAACGTGTCGACTTGGTCTTTCATCAAGGCAATCAAAGGCGTGACCACGATACAAGTCCCGTCGAGATATAAACCGGGCACCTGGTATGTAATCGACTTTCCGCCACCCGTTGGCATCAGGGCAAGCGTATCTTTCCCTTCAAGAATCGACTTGATAATGTCTTCTTGCAAGGGTCGGAAGGTCTCATACCCCCAATATCGGTATAATATCTCGTGAATCTGTTGCTCCATGACGACGACACATCAGCGCCTGACCACAATCTGTTCAGGCATCGCTGCATACTTTGACAAAGATAACGAAAGAGGAGAGCAGAAGCAAACAGAAAAAGAAGTTTTCGAGTTTGATTATGCCAAGCCGCCTGTCTTCTGATACGATAGCGAAAAGGTAAACGCAGAGACATGATAGAAATATTTCTATGTACCCTTATTATTCTTACCTGCGTATTATGAAAGACGATTATGGATTTATATATCAAACGGGAAATAATATTTTTGTCAACACATCTTCTTTGAATAGCAACACAATCAGTGTCTATTTTTTGCGATAACTTACTGATGTTTGCGCGTCACTCGATAACTTTAAATTACACATTTCGTCTGTGAGTCACGCGTTTGCCAATCGCGTATTTTCTCAATCTTCTTTTCCTATGCCATACATTGATACACTTTACTGTATGAAACTTGGCCTACATTACAAAAAAGAGAGTCTGCTATAATCACTTTTGCCCGTCATACTTGGTATCAAACCAATCTCCCCGGCTGTTGATATAGCCCTCTTTGCCGTTTAATTGAACCCGAGCTAAGCCATTATCAAAAGGGTATGCCCAATCGTATATGAAGGGAATTGCCGTATTACCCTGCTTGTCGATAAAGCCATATTTGCCATTTAATTGGACTGCGGCCAGACCTTCGAAGAAATACCATGCATAGTCGTATTGGCAAGGAATGGCGGCATTACCTTGGGCATCGACATAGCCCCATTTCCCATTTAATGAGACTTTTGCAAAGCCTCCATAGAAATCTTCTATTTCCTCATATAGACATGGGACAACCGTATTGCCTTGCCGATCAATGTATCCATGCTTGTCATTTAATATAACCTCTACGATGTCTTTATTAAAATCGTATACATAATCGTATTTGCATGGAATCGCCGTATTACCCTGTTTGTCGATAAAGCCATACTTGCCATTTAATTTCACCCGAGCCAAGCCCTCTCTGAAGGAGTTTGCTTTGTCGTATAGGAAAGGAATTGCCGTATTACCCTGTTTGTCGATAAAGCCATATTTGCCATTTAATTGGACTGCGGCCAGACCTTCGAAGAAATACCCTGCATAGTCGTATTGGCAAGGAATGGCGACATTACCTTGTGGGTCGATAAAGCCCCATTTTCCATTTAATATTACAGCAGCCAAGCCCTCTCTGAAGTAGTGTGCACCGTCGCATTTGCACGGAATGACCGTATTACCTTGCTTATCTACAAAACCTCTCTTACCATTTAATTCGACCATAGCCACCCCATCATAGTGTTGCCATACATTGTCGTATTTACAGGGTATTACTTCCTTGCCATACTTGTCGATAAATCCCCTTTTACCTTTTAATATGACCCTCGCCAAACCATCTTGGAAAGGCCATATTGCATAGTATTTGCAAGGAATCACCATATTGCCTTGCTTGTCGATACAACCATACTTTCCGTTTAATTGGACTGAGGCCAAGCCCTCGCTGAAATATCCTGAATTGTCATATTTGCAAGGAATCACCATATTGCCTTGCTTGTCGATAAAACCGTACTTTCCGTTTAATTGGACCGAGGCCAAACCCTCGCTGAAAGCTCCTACATAGTCATATAGGAAGGGAATCATTGTGTTGCCATGGACGTCAACAAATCCCCATTTTCCTGACGCGTTTTCTTTCCGTTTCAATTCCTGTCCGGTAGCGGATGCGACCAGCAGAAAAGCAAGAAAAAGTAAAAAAAATTGCTTCATATTCACCCGTTTATTTTAACATGCACATTAGTTCCATAGAAATAAGCTCCCTTTGCTATAAACTATATCTCTACTTTCGTATAGCCAGCACAAGAACAGAAGATCTCACTAAGAATCAAAGATAACTTGCTACGTTCCTACGTTCCAAATCTAATCAATAAATTTGTCGAAAGCAAAAAAAGAAGAAGATATTTACCTCTACCTGTTATGGTAAATATTATAATCAATCTTTTTATTCCTCGATCGCGTTACACACCTGCTTCCATCGTTTAACTTGGGGAGTTGTCAGTCTTGATGTGTCAGGAGATATGGTGTAATCTGTCGTTTTGGCAGTTTTTTCCTAAAAAAAAGTTTGGCATGGATTTCGCACTAAGGAAAGTGTCTTTCTAAAAAAGAAAGAGGAATTGAAATTATAATTCACTTAAAAATAAAAAGAAATGAACATTAAACCGTTAGCAGACAGAGTATTGATCAAGCCTGCACCCGCAGAAGAGAAAACGATCGGCGGAATCATCATTCCCGATTCTGCCAAGGAGAAACCCCTAAGAGGTGAAATTATCGCCGTAGGTAAAGGGACGAAAGACGAAGAAATGGTCGTAAAACCCGGTGATACGGTATTGTATGGCAAATATGCCGGTACCGAACTCGAATTGGACGGTGAAAAATACCTTATCATGCGTCAGTCCGACGTTTTGGCAATTCTCTAACTTATAACTTGGTTTAACCATTTATCATTACAACTATGGCAAAAGAAATCAAATTCAATATCGAAGCTCGCGAAGAGCTGAAAAAAGGCGTAGACGCTTTGGCCAACGCCGTGAAAGTAACCCTTGGCCCCAAAGGCCGCAATGTCATCATCGAGAAAAAATTCGGTGCTCCCCACATCACCAAAGATGGTGTATCGGTAGCCAAAGAAGTTGAGCTCGAAGATGCTTTCCAGAACATGGGTGCCCAACTGGTAAAAGAGGTTGCCTCCAAAACGGGCGATGATGCCGGTGACGGAACGACCACTGCTACGGTATTGGCACAAGCCATTGTCAATGTCGGCTTGAAAAACGTAACCGCCGGTGCCAATCCCATGGACTTGAAACGTGGTATCGACAAAGCCGTTGCTTGTGTTGTGGAAAATATCAAATCGCAGGCACAAGAGGTGAACGACGATATGGCCAAAATCGAATCGGTTGCCCGCATCTCGGCCAACAACGATGGCGAAATCGGTAAACTCATCGCCGAAGCCATGGAAAAGGTTAAACGCGAAGGCGTCATCACCGTCGAAGAAGCCAAAGGTACCGACACGACGGTCGAAATTGTTGAAGGCATGCAGTTCGACCGCGGATACATTTCACCTTATTTCGTAACCGATACCGAGAAGATGGAATGCCAAATGGAGAATCCCTATATTCTCATTTTCGACAAGAAAATCTCCTCGCTCAAAGAGATGCTGCCTATCCTCGAATCCTCGGCTCAGTCGGGACGTCCCTTGCTCATCATTGCCGAAGATGTCGACAGTGAAGCCTTGGCTACTTTGGTCGTAAACCGCCTGCGTGGTTCGTTGAAGATATGTGCCGTAAAAGCTCCCGGCTTCGGCGACCGTCGTAAAGAGATGCTCGAAGATATTGCCGTATTGACAGGTGGTGTCGTTATCTCCGAAGAAAAAGGTCTCAAACTCGAATCGGCCACCATCGATATGCTGGGCCGTGCCGAGAAAGTTACCGTCAACAAAGAGAATACGACCATCGTCAACGGTCTGGGCGACAAGGAAGCTATTGCTGCCCGCGTAGCTCAAATCAAGGCTCAAATCGAAAAGACAACCTCGGATTATGACCGCGAGAAACTGCAAGAACGCTTGGCCAAACTCGCCGGTGGCGTTGCCGTTCTCTACATCGGTGCCGCTTCGGAAGTTGAGATGAAAGAGAAGAAAGACCGCGTTGACGATGCCCTGAGTGCCACTCGCGCCGCTATCGCCGAAGGTATCGTACCGGGTGGTGGTGTGGCTTATATCCGTGCCATCTCTTCGCTCGAAGGTCTCAAAGGCGACAACGAAGACGAAACCACCGGTATCGAAATCGTCAAACGTGCCATCGAAGAGCCGTTGCGTCAGATTGTAGCCAATGCCGGTGTAGAAGGTGCCGTTGTAGTACAAAAAGTAAAAGACGGCAAAGGCGACTTCGGATACAATGCCCGCACGGGTGAATATGAGAACTTCTTTGCCGCTGGTGTTATCGACCCGGCCAAGGTTACCCGTGTAGCCCTTGAAAACGCCGCTTCGATTGCCGGTATGTTCCTCACCACCGAGTGTGTGATTGCCGACAAGAAAGAAGAAAATCCTGCCGGTGCCGCAGCCGGTATGGCTCCCGGCATGGGAGGTATGGGCGGCATGATGTAATGAATGTCCATACATATAAAACAGAAAAGGGAATGCGTTTTCGCATTCCCTTTTCTATTTTTCCGCTTTTCTCAAAGAAGATGACATTATGCCTGTTCTTGTTGTCTGATGTCTGAAAGTAAAAAAGGCTGCAACCTTCGGCGCAGCCTTTGTATTTGTCGATAAATATATTATCGAATGTTGGGGTTGATTTTGTTCCACTCGCTGATGGCGGGCAGCACACCCATGGCGATTACTTCGTCACGGAGAGCGCATAGGTGCTCGTAGCTCTTTTCGAGAGCGGTCTCTTCTTCGGGAGTACCTTTGACTGCTTTGAGATGACAGCCGTCGGCTGTAATATCGGTTTCCCAAGCCATCATGATGTGATCAAACTTATCGTTCGACACATAGGTTCCGGCCGGCCAACGGAACGGTTTGCCACCCATGGCGGCAGCAATCATTTCGACCGATACATATGCCGGACTTTGGAATGAAGAACGACCGCGCAAGGCAATGATATTGGCACCGCCTTTGGTTACTTTCTGTTGAATTTCGGCCCATTGTTCTTTCGACAAAGCTTCTGTACCGATAATCTCGGTCAACGGCTTTCCGTTTACTTTGGCCGTAGAGGCAAAGACAGCCATTTGTTCGCCATGACCGCCATAAGTGCGACAGTTCTCGACTGCGTCCATCGAGATGTGGAAATATTTGGCCAGTTCACTGCGCAGACGGGTCGAATCAAGTGCGGCCAACGTCGTAACCTGAGAGGGTTTCAAGCCCGAGTGCAGAAGAACGATAAGACCGGTAATATCGGCCGGGTTGAAGATGATGACGATATGTTTTACGTCGGGGCAATATTTCTTGACATTTTGTCCGAACTCTTCGGCAATAGCCGCATTTCCTTTGAGCAGGTCTTCACGAGTCATGCCGGCCTTACGGGCAGCGCCACCCGAGTTGATGATATATTTGGCACCGGTGAGGGCTTCTTTGATATCAGACGTATAGGTGATGTTCACCCCTTCAAAACCGCAATGATATAACTCTTCGGCAACACCTTCCAACCCGGGTGCATAGGGGTCGTAAAGACAGATGTTGGGAGTCAAATTCATCATGATGGCAGTTTGTGCCATATTGGAGCCGATCATGCCGGCAGCACCAACAATGGTGAGTTTTTCGTTCGTAACAAAATTCATAGTCGTATAATTTGTTTGTTATCAGTTTATTAACCTTTTACACATTTACCTTGCAAAGATACGATGCAGAAACGAATAATACAATATTATATTTACCAAAAGAAGTAAAAGAAAGAAAATAAGCAATCAAATAAGGCCGGCATATTGACAGGTACGGCCGGAGTTGTTATCTTTGTTGTCAAAGGTAAAAAACCGAGCAATAGGAAATGAACCGTTGGGAAAAAAGTTTGGAATAATGCCACAATCGGAGCCGGTGCCGTCGTTGTGAAAGATGTGCCGGAGAACGCGACAGTAGCCGGGGGGTTCCCGCCAAAATCGTTTCGTATAAATCACCCGGCAGATACATAGGAAATCGATGGATACATTGATGTTCCACAAGTGGATAAACGGCAAAGCCTACCTGTCGCATCGACAAGTAGGCTTTGCTGCATGAAAACAAATGGATTGTCACAGTAAATTGCTGGCCAATTCGGAGAGCTTGCTACGCTCGCCTTTCACCAAATTGACATGGCCAAAAATCTCTTGTCCCTGCATGCGGTCTATCATGTAGGCCAACCCGTTTGATTGGGTGTCGAGATAGGGGGAGTCGATTTGGTACACATCGCCGGTAAAGACCATCTTGGTACCTTCGGCAGCTCGGGTTATAATGGTTTTTATCTCATGTGGTGTCAGATTCTGAGCTTCGTCTATGATGCAGAATGTGTCGGAAAGGCTGCGCCCGCGAATATAGGCCAAGGCTTCAATGACCAGGTTGCCGCCGGCCTGCATCTCCTGCAATGCGCGATAATCGTTACTGTCGAGGGAAAATTGGCGCTTGATGACATTAAGATTGTCGAATAGCGGTTGCATATAAGGGGCTATTTTCTGCTTTTCATCTCCGGGCAGGAATCCGAGGTCCTTATTCGATAGCGACACGATGGGGCGGGCGAGGAGTATCTGCTTGTAGAGCCCATGTTGTTTCAAGGCACCGGCCAAGGCCAACAGGGTTTTTCCCGTACCGGCCTTACCGGTGATGGCCAAGAGTTTGATGCGGTCATCATTAAGCAAATCAAAGGCAAAAGCCTGCTCGGCATTGCGCGGTTCAATGCCGAAATTCTTCTCTTTGGTGACTTTTCTCACAATACCGTCGGCGGTGACATAGCGAGCCAGTACCGAGGAATTGCCGCTATCGAGGATAAAACATTCATTGGTGCGCAATTTCGTGCCGATTTGCTCTACCGGAATTCCGCTTTTCGAACTGTAAATGGCGTCGATGACATCGGGCGACACATCGGTAATGGTTCGATGTTCGTTTTCGAACAAGTCTATGGCCTTCACCTTGTCATTGGTATAGTCTTCTGTCTCTATACCCAATGCCCGAGCCTTCATACGCAAGTTGATGTCCTTGGTCACGAAGATGGTGCGCATATCCTTGTGTTGCTCGGCAACTTCTATGGCTGCCGATAAAATGCGATGGTCGGGCTTGTCCTCGTGGAAAGCCTCTTTGACACGTTTGTTCAACGAACAATTCACGATAATCGATAAACGTCCCAAATCGGGCCCTAATTGAGCCCCCTTTTCAAAGAAGTCTTTGTCGGTGTATTTGTCGAGTTGGCGGGCAAATTCCCGAGCATTGTAATTGATTTCTTCATTGCCCTTTTTGAATTTATCCAACTCTTCCAATACGATAATCGGGATAAAAATATCGTTCTCTTCGAAATTGAATATGCACTTGTGGTCGTGCAGGAGAACATTGGTGTCTAAGACAAAATTCTTTTTCCCCATGGCTCATAAGTTTTTAAGGTTATTCCGCTCAATGCGGATTATCCAAATATAGGCATATTATATGAGAAATAAAAGCCTTGTTCAGAATAAAATTGTTCCATACAGCTGTTTTCCTTATATCTTGTGCCGAGAATCACCAAATATGGACATTCTTGATATACAGCAAGGATTGTGATGATTGCGAACTTCTCTACTATAATCATTCATGAAAATTTCCGCGTTTAACAATATTTATATGCGAATTATTTGCAGATGCGAATTTTTCGCATTAATATTGAATCGAAAATAAAAGAATAATGGAAACAATCGACAACATAAAGCTGGCAGGACTGAGAATAACCCCACAACGCAAGGCTGTGTATGAGGCGATGATGGAGTTGCGCCATGCGAGCATAGACGAAATAATAAAGAAAGTGCAGTCAAAAGACGGTGAAATGACCGTATCGACAATATATCGCATACTCAACTCATTCTGCACGGCCAATCTGTTATCGAACATCTTCAATCCTGATGCAGGCAAAAGCTATTACGACATCACCGTCGCTGAACATCATCATGTATTCAAAGGTGAACAGGTAATGGATTACATGGACGACGAACTGACTGCCATGATAAGAAAATACTTGAAAAATAAGAATTTTGCATCGGAAGACATCGAAAAAGTACAGGTGCAAATAATTATAAATGAACCTAAGTCTAACCCCTAAATATTAAAAAAATGAGAAGTATCACAACGTTCGATTTGCAGTATGCTCATCGTTTCTATGGTTTCCAAGGTGAAGCACAGTATCTTCACGGTCATACCGGGACTCTGACAATAGAGGTAGAAGATACGATTGAAAAAGGCGTGAACATGGTCTATCCGTGTAACGAAATCCAAAAGGTGGCATGGGAGGTGTTGAAAAATTTCGACCATGCCCTGATACTCCGCGAAGATGATCCGCTGTTGCCGGCCATACTCGACGTGTATGAAAAACAAGGTATCCGCAACGGTCACCCGCAGAACAAGATGAAAGGAGAGGCTTTTAAGACCGAGCTGGCCACCGCATATCCAGATGCACGCCTGGTGGTGACGAAAGAGACAATGACCGTCGAGGGCATGATAAAGATTGTCTATGACTTACTCAAAGACAAACTGAACATAGCCAAAATCACGTTCACAAGCGGTGTGAATGCAGGCTCTGCCGAGTTCGACACCAAGAACAACATCGAGCGCTGCCCGCTCTGCGGTGTAGCTCTTAACAAGGACGGTGTATGCCCGAAATGTGGTTACAGAAAGAGATAATTGCTCGGACAATGAGTCTACGGTAATAAGACCGTGTATCGCAGAATGACAATGACAGGCTGAATAGTGATTTTTCACTATTCAGCCTGTTCCTTTGCGTTTGCACGGCTTGTAACCACACAAAACGCCCGATGGAGACTCTGTCGGAGCCATACCACCGGGCGGAATCATCAAATTACAGGTCTATTATTGAAACATGATGTCAAATGGCATTCGAGCCTGCAAACGGTCTACCTTGTCGATATTTTTAAGGAAAAGGAAGGTCTGCCCGAAATTGCCGAACATCGACTTCACTTTTTCCTGAATATAACGGTCGGGAGATACATTCGAGAGGAGAGAGGTCAGGAAATCCATTTGCTCGGGATAGCGCTCAACGCGGTAATCTTCGAGGTTGGCACGGTCGGCTGCGGCCGCAATGGCATCGTCGAGCCCACCAAGCTGGTCGACCAACTTCAACCCTTTGGCCATTTCACCGGTCCACACACGACCTTCGGCGATTTTCTTTATCTCTTCAACCGGCATCTTGCGGCCATCGGCACAGCGACGTGTGAAGAGTTCATAGCCGTCGTTTACCATGTTCTGGAACAAGGCGCGTTCCTCAGTGTTTAGGGGCCGCCCCATGGCTCCCATGTCGGCAAGACGATTTGTCTTCACGCCATCGAAATGCAGATTTAATGTCTCGGTAAGCAGTCTCGACGGGTCGGGTATCATACCGAATATCCCAATGGAGCCGGTGAGAGTGGTCGCCTCGGCCACAATCCAATCGGCAGCACATGAAATATAATAGCCCCCCGAAGCGGCGTAATCGCCCATGGAAACGATGACCGGTTTTTTCTCTTTCAAGAGAGAAACCTCGCGCCATATCTGTTCACTGCCATAGGCACTTCCTCCGGGCGAGTTCACACGCAAGACAACGGCTTTTACATTGTCGTCTTCACGAAGTTTCCGGAGGTCGATCATCACTTTTTCGGAGTGTATGCCTTCGGAGCCAAAAGCGTCCATGGCGTCGTCTATCGCCCCGTAGGCATAATAAACGGCTATCTTATTTTTGCTTTTAGATGCCTCTTTTGTCTCTTTCACATGCATCATTTCAGACATTGTAAGGACGTTGGGACGTTTTTTCTCGTCCTTGATACCGGTCAACTTCTTCAAATAATCATGCAACTGGTCTTTATACATCAGCGTGTCGGCCAAGCCACAGCGAACATACTCGGTGGCAAGAGCATAATCCATGTTTCTATCGGCCAGTATATTCAAGGAATCGACCGATATATGACGCGAAGCAGAAACATCATTTAGGATTTGGTTCCATATCGATTGCACATAAGCGCGAGTCTGCTCTTTGTTTGCCGCACTCATTTCGTTGGCGATATAGGGTTCAACAGCCGATTTATAAGTTCCCACACGGAATACCTGCATCTCTACACCCACCTTTTTCATGAGGTCTTTGTAGAACATGAGACGGCTTGCCATGCCGTGCCATGATATACTGCCCGAAGGATTCAGAATCACTTTGTCGGCGATACTTGCCAAATAATATGAGCTCTGAGTGTAACTGTCGCCATAGGCAATAATAAATTTTCCACTCGTTTTAAAATCGCCAAGGGCACGACGTATTTCTTGCATGGAAGCGGAAGAGCAGGAGAAACCACCTGCATTGAGGCAGATGCCTTTGATGTCTTTGTTCTCTTTGGCCTTTCTGATGGAGGCGACAATGTCATCGAGACCATGCACGGTTGTGCTGTTACCCAAGAATCGTCCGAAAGGATTTTCCTGACTGCGTTCCGAGACTACACCTTCAAGGTCTAAAACATATACCGAATTTTCTTTTACCGTCGTCTCGGCATCCGAACTTGCTGCTACTCCCATCAAGACGATGATTCCGAACACGCTGACTATCGCACCGGTAATCAACAGTCCGACAATGGTCGCAAACGTAAATTTAAAAAACTCTTTCATCTTGTTTCCTTTCTTTATTGGTAATTTGATATATCTATTTTTCTGCCAATTCTATCACTTCCAAATCTTTGAAACAGCCATCTGCAATGGAAAACCGCACCAGCGTACGCTGCTTGTGAAACCCATATTTTCCGGCCGCTCCGGGATTGATATGCAACATTTGCAACTTCTTGTCATACATAACTTTGAGTATATGTGAATGTCCCGAAACGAACAGACGTGGAGGGTTTCGAAATATCTCGGGTACGACACGAGCATCATATTTTCCCGGATAACCGCCGATATGCGTTATCCACACATCGGCTCCTTCTATTGTAAATCGTTGATGTTGGGGATAGATTGTCCTTATTTCTTGCCCGTCGATATTCCCGTATACGGCTCGCAACGGTTTTATGGCTTCGAGTTTGCGTGCCACGTCGAGCGAACCGATGTCTCCGGCATGCCATATCTCGTCACAAGACTCAAAATATTCTCTATAACGCTCGTCCCACCAAGCGTGAGTGTCCGACAACAATCCTATGCGTTTCATCTGTTAAATATGAGATAAAAACGACAGGGAAACAGATTCTTAAAAGTGTGTTGAAAGAATGTTCCCCTGTTGCATTTGTTTGGTAAGAATTTGCTATTCGACGTTATCTTTCAGTTGCTTCCACATCGAGGCGGCAAGTCCGTATGATATAGTCATGATAAACAAGACGATGATTATATTCAAAATGGTGAATATCCAATAGGGTGAAATAAACATGCGCATGAGTAGGTTGACAATGAAATATGCAATGCCTATTACCACATATATTCCGAAAATGCACCATTTGCTGCCATCTGTGGCATCATACGAAGCTTTGAGTGCCTCGATGGGGCTTTTCCCTTTTTCCAGAAGAAAATAGAACGACAGCGACCAGGCCCAATACAGCACGATGGCTGGAACGACGAAGAAGCACAACGATGGAATGAGCGAAATCAGCATGATACCCAACAATACAAAATAGTGGCTCATATGTTTTCTGTAACCGGCATTAAAAATATGAGTGGGAGATATGGCTTCTTCCTTGGCTATTTTTACCGGAAGATACGACATGGCAATAGTCGTCCCTATATTCACATAGGGAATCCATATCGTCAGAAGATAAAGAATCAAACATCCTACCAACTGAAAAAAATTCATTATGGCATATGTGATACCGTCGACAAGGGTCTCATTGAATTGTAAGGTTTGTTTTTCCATAGCAAAATTTTTTATTACAATATAACAGCGAGACACGGAATTTGCCAGTCCAAACCTGCGTTGTACCGAATCTTATATATTTTTACAAATATACGGATTAAATTCTACGATACAAATGATAGACCTTGGATTTGTAATATCGAGGCTTTTATTCAAATTTAATGGTTTTGGCCGGACGAATGCGCGAAATTATATAAGAGGGCCCGACAAGCATCAGCAACGAAACGAGGAATGCGGCAACATTCAGCAAGACAAGGTATCCGACATGGAATGAAATGGGCACAGCCGGAATGTAATATATCTCCGGGTCGAGTTTGATGACATGGAAATAATATTGAATCACACAGAGCGCTATTCCACAAAGATTTCCCCAAATCATTCCACGCCCCACAAGGAAGGCCGCGACATAAAGAAAAGTTTTGCGTATGGACAGATTATTGGCCCCCAAAGTCTTTAAAACACCAATCATGCGGGTATGTTCGAGAATGATGACAAGTAGTCCCGAAATCATCGTGAAACCCGACACAAGCGACATGAGTATGAGAATGACCCACACATTCATATCGAGCAAGTCGAGCCAATTGAATAGCTGTGGATTGAGTTCCCGAACGGTATGAGTGAAATACGGCGCATTATATTTGTCTTTCATCGGAAGAAGAAGCGGATAGAGCTGCTCATTGACCGGAGTCATGGCATCGCCGTCGTTCAAGCGTATCTCTATACCGCTATATCGGTCGCCGGCCCATCGGTTGAGCATTTGCACCTGGCGGGCGTCTCCGAAGATAAACAACCGGTCATATTCGGTCAGGTTGGTTTGGTAAATTCCTGAAACCATGAATTTTCGAGCCCGCACGCTCTCGTCGACAAAATAACAATAGATGGCATCGCCGGCATGTAATTGCAACTTATCGGCCATATAGCGCGATAGGAGTATTTCGTTACCGGGAGTCTCGCCGTCGAGTCGAGGCAATCGCCCCTCGGTCAGATACCCCGCGATGAATTCGGTCGGATAATCGGCCGTCACGCCTTTGAGGGTGATGCCGAGGAAATCGGTATCGGTTTTCAATATCCCTGGTTTTGTGGCATAGCAGGAATATGATTCGATTTGCGGAAAGGTCGAAAGCAAGGTATCCAAGGCAGGAGAGAGGGCAATTGGGGCCGTTTCATAACTGTTCTGGTAGGCAGCTCCGGTAATCTGTATGTGGGCTCCGAAACCGATAACTTTCTCGCTGATTTCCCGTTTGAACCCGATAACAATAGAAACAGCCAATATCATAATGGCCATACCCAATGCGACACCCCATGTCGCAATGCGTATGGCCGGAGGTATTTGTACCGAACCTTTTTCCCCGGTTCGGGCATATATGCGTTTGGCAATAAAGAATTCTACATTCATAAGGTGCGTCCCGGATAGGCTTCGAGCGCTTTTTGCAAGACAATCAAAGCCTTGGCCAAATCTTCTTTTTTCAAGACATAGGCCATTCGCACTTCATTGATACCCAAACCGGGTGTCGTGTAGAAGCCCGAGCCGGGTGCCATGAACACCGTTTGTCCTTCATATTCGAAATGTTCAAGACACCAAGCGCAGAAATCATCGGCATTGTCGACCGGCAATTTGGCCATGGTATAAAAAGCTCCCATGGGAATGGGCGAATAGCAACCGGGTATGCGATTGATTCCGTCAATCAGGAATTTACGTCGTTCGACATACTCATTGTAGACTTCCGACATATATTCGGCCGACGCATCGAGAGAGGCTTCGGCAATGATTTGACCTATCAAGGGAGGACTCAACCGGGCCTGACAGAACTTCATCACGTTCTTTTTCAACTCTTCATTCTTGGTGATGAGCGCACCAATGCGAATGCCGCATTCACTATAACGTTTCGATACCGAATCGATAAGCACGACATTGTTCTCAATGCCTTTCAGATGGAAAGCCGAGATGTACGCGGCACCGGTATAGCAGAATTCCCGATACACCTCGTCGGAGAAGAGAAACAAGTCGTGTTTTTTCACGATGTCGCGTATCTGGTTCATCTCTTTCTGCGTGTAGAGGTATCCCGTCGGGTTGTTGGGGTTACAGATCAAGATACCTTTGGTGCGGGGGGTTATGAGTTCTTCGAATTTTTCTACGGGCGGGAGTGCAAATCCTTCATCGATCGATGAAGGCAGCGTTTTGATGATGGCACCGGCCGATATGGCAAAGGCCATGTAATTGGCATAGGCAGGCTCAGGCACGATTATCTCATCGCCCGGGTCGAGACATGCCATGAAGGCAAACAGCACCGCTTCGGAACCACCCGTCGTGATGATAATATCCTCGACATTTACATTGATGTTGAATTTGGCATAGTAGCCGACCAGTTTTTCGCGGAAGCTGTAAATACCCTCGCTGGGGCTGTATTCCAAGACTTTGCGGTCGATATGACGAGCCGCTTCAAGACCTATTTCGGGCGTAGGGAGGTCGGGCTGCCCGATATTCAGATGATATACTTTTATGCCCCGTTTCTTGGCCTTGTTGGCCAGCGGGACGAGTTTGCGAATAGGGGAGGCGGGCATGATTTTTCCCCGCTCGGATATTTTAGGCATAATAGGAATTTTTCATTATATATTGAATGGCAAAGGTAATAGAATTATGGAAAAAATTGCACAAAAGCGCAGATTAAAAAACAAAAATGCGAAAAGTCGTCAATGATCCCGACTTTTCGCATCATCTTTCTATATCGATAGGGGAGAACTCTTCGAAACGATTTGCCTATCGCTCGATTCCTTGAACCAGTCTACCATCTCATGAGCTTCCGCCAACAGGGGCAGACTACTTCTCGGTCTTCTCCTTCATCATATAACGGAAAAATATCAAGTTCCCCAGCAGATAGCGCCGCCACATACGTCGGGGTTCTTTCAGCAGACGATAGGCCCACTCCATTCCGTGTTTCTGCCACGCCTCCGGAGCCCGCTCCACGGTACCGGCAAAGAAGTCAAATACCGCACCGATGGTCCCGATATGGCCTCGCACATCGAGCTTGTCATAGTGGGTATAGGCCCATTTCTCCTGTTTGGGCGCCGTCATGCCTACCCACAAAAGGTCGGGTTTTACACGATTTACCGCTGCAATCATTTCCCGATTCTCTTCCTCGGAAAATTCGGGTTTATAGGGCGGGGAATAGGTCTCGACAACGATATTCGGATACACTTCGCGCGCTTTCTCTTTGATCAGTTGAAGCGTTTTTTCACTGGCACCGAGAAAGAAACAGGTACCCCCTTTTTGATTGAGACGTCCCATTTCAAACTCAAACAAGTCCCACCCGGGAATCCGTTCGATATGTTCGTGCCGCAACCAGCGAAAAGCCAGGACAATACTCTCTCCATCGGGTATCAATGCCCCGCCGTGCAGCAAGGCTTCGGCAAAGAGAGGATCTTTCTGCGCATTATTATACGAATGCGCATTGATTGTATTAATCAGTAACTTGCCATCGGGCAGCGTCGCCAATTCGGACTTATGCCTCAATAAAGAAACTGTTTTCAGTCGAATCATTTTTGAAATTATATTAGAGCGATAAAAATCTAACGTGAATTATTCCTGTGCGCACACCTTTTGGAGCGTTTGCACAAAACGAGTTTCAAAAATCGGTAATGTAAAGAGCTCCTTATACCGCTTGTAACCAGCTTCACCCATTTTTCGGCGCATCTCACCGTCATCGATAAGAATCGCTATCTTTTCGGCCAATGCCGTTGCATTTTCCTTCGGGACAATAAACCCAGTAACCCCGTCTTCGACAATATCTCTTATGCCGCCTTCATCGGTCGAAATGACCGGCAACTTATATTGCATGGCTTCGAGATTGACCAGCGGGAACGATTCATTGTGATAAAACGTGGGGAAGACGAAGATGTCAGCCCCCTCAAAACAGGCCGCTTTTGCCTTACCATATTTGCTTCCGGCATAGACGACACTCTCGTCGAGGTGGCGTTGCGCTACGGCCTGGGCAAAAGTCGCTGCCGAAATCTCCTGGGTCTCTCCGCCGACAAACGTACACGACACCGCATATCCCTGTTTTTTGAGTATCTGCAAAGCATCGAGCAACACATACACGCCTTTCGAAGCAATCAGGTTCGAGAGGAACAAAATATTCACCTTGTCGTTCTTCCGGTTGAAAGCAGGCTCATCGGTAAAAAGTTCGGGAATGCCGTTGGCACAGACCTCAACATCTTTTCTCTCGACATAGCGGGAAAAATCGCTATACAGAAGCTCCGACAGCAAGATGACTTTCACCCCTTTGAAAAACCTCTTATAACAAAAGTCGAAAAGCGGTTTCTGTTGATAGTTCGATACCCCTTTGTTGTGATAGTGAACCACAACACGAGCCCCCAGTGATTTAAGCATTTGCACCACGACAAAGTCTTTGAGGAAAGCGCCTCCGCTGGCATTGGGCGTTACATATACCAAGTCGGGACGGAACGAGCGATACTCCTTGCGGATACGGCCAAGCAGACGAGAAAAGTCGGTCAGTTTCGACAACCGCACTTTGCCTATATCTTCCAGATTGGCCGCCGTAGCCAAGTTGATATACCGGCAATCGAACGCCTCATTCACCAACCGGCTATCGTGGATATATTTTCCCACCATCGCAGCCCCATGCACCGGCGGCGGCATATGCATAATAAAAAGAACCCGCAGTCTCATACTGTTTATTAGCGTTGATTTATAAGACAATCCTTATTTATACAGAGATTTTAACCAGCCTTTTATCACAATCTCAGGAATAGAAAATCTGATACTCCATTTAAATCCAATCTTAGGATAGAAATGGCGAAATATCCGACTTCTGAACGAAAGAGTTTTGGGTTTTCTTAATTGTTCATTGTGTTTTAGAGCCTCTTCATAGGGGCGGGGAATGGCGTCAATCTCCGATTGAATTTGATTGTATAAACAAGCGCCACTCTTACTATTAACAAGACATAACGATATTCCTGTTTGTGGATCAATAGGTATCATAGCACGATTGATACCCCAAAAATCACCTAAGGTAAGATCGCCAACACGAGCCGCCTGAGCAAAGGGGCACGAATAGCAACTATCTCGATAAAAGAGTCCCGTGAAAAACCCTTTGTAGTAAAAATCTTTACTTAATGGACGAGAAAAGAGTATATTATGTTCCTTTTTTATAGAAAATAGAAATTTGTTATTTTCGCGGAAATCGACCCGGTCGGCCTCTTGAAATAAAACATCATGAGGAAGGCTGTCTATCAACATGGCATTTGAAGGCACTCCATGACAGACCAAATCAATAGTAGTCAAATTATCATATTTGTCTTGGAATGTATTTTTTACCCCCACAACTTGGCAAGGTGTGCCAATATATAAGACCTTTACTCCATTTTTTAAGTCGATAGCCATCTGCTTGTATATGTCCCGCATATCACTTTGAACATATTTTGAACCCCTTATTGCATTGAGATCGTCGAGCGATGTGCATCGGGTATGCTTAAATTTGAAGCCTGGCACAAAAGCGGCCCCATACACAACACCACCCTGTTTGATGGTATGCTCAGATAATGCCGTAGCGATGCCGCCGGAAGAACTTTGTATGCGAAGCGATTCATCTTTGCGCCATGCAGCATAGACCGTATGAGGCATCTTCCTTTCAGGTATATGATTGGCCGGGCAGACCTTAACGCACGATTTACAATCGATGCATTTTGTCGCATCAATCTTTGGAATAAAATGCCCTATGGAGTTTTGCTCAAAATGAATACACGATACCGGACATTTGTCTATACATGCCGCACAACCGAAACAATCTTTTTCGTCACAAATTTTTTCCATACTAATCCAAGACTTTACGAATAAACGATTCCGAGATGTTCAAGAATCGGTCTTTTATCGACTCTATTCTATTCCAGTCAATTTCTGCCGGAGAACTATTCTCTTTATCTGTCCGAATGTACCTGTCAGATAGCTCAAACATCGAGAGCAGACTTTCCATACGAGAGTTCACTTTATGCCGGTTCCGTCCGAAAACAAAGACCGGTTTGTGAAACATGATAGAAAATGCGGTTCCGTGGAATGAGTTGGAAACGAATGCGCTACAATGATATATAAGCGAAATAAACTCACATGGCCCGGTCTTGGTAAAATGTTTATCGGCATAACGAGTCTGATAGGCTCTGTCTGATATGGAATATATCTTCAAATTTTGCTCTTTGGCATACCGCACGGCAAAATCTTTCAATTCGTTATTCCCCTCAAAGTCATATATCAAAAGATAGGGTTCTATACCTGTTTTTACAGGAACCATTATCTCTTTCCATTCTTCGATGGATAGTAGGAATACAGGATCCAATACCCAGGTCCCTTCTATTCCCATGGTCCGCAGTATGTCAATTCCATGATATTCCCTTACCGAAACGGCATCAAATTTTTTAAGCGAACAAGCTATGCGTTTACGGTTTTCATCATCTATATCAATATAAGAAAAACTGGCAGCATATGAGGCCCGTTTCCCTGAACGGACAAATTCGAGATAAAATGCCGGGTCACGGCCAGCTTCGTAAAAGACATTCCATATCTGGTCGCTTCCCACAACATACAAATCAGCTTCGGGCGGATTCTCCTGTAACTCTTCAAATGTGTAATAGACCTGTCTGGTCTCGTGCAACATGCGGTGAGTAAAGTCGTCGAATAGGTGCTTATTGGCCAATGTCGTTTGTCGTTGTAGAAATTTCAAGATACGATATACAACACGGGTTAGAGCATAGCGACTCATTTTTGACTCGGGGTTGACCCACTTGTAGTTGTATTTGCGGGTGAGATACTCCGGTTGATAATTTATAATCTCGACATCATGTCCTTGGCGGGACAAATAGGTCATGAGAGCATACGCCTGCAACGAAGCCCCGTAATTATAGACATTATATGTCGTCAGTGTCTTGATTCTCATAAAGTATCGATTCGCTCTATAAGTGATTGCATGAAGTCTTGATATTGATATGTCATCTGGTTGGGTTTCAATTTCACCGGATAATCTATTGTTACCACAGATGAGACTTGTCGCATGATTCTTGTCAATTGCTCAGTATCCATCGGATCAAAGAGAAAACCATTTTTATTTTCTTCGATGAGGCAAGAAGAGCCGGCTTTGTTTGATATAATAGATATGCAACCGGCTAAAAGGGCTTCATTGGTAACTGCTCCAAAAGGTTCTTTATAACTGGCCAAAATAAAACAATGGGCTATATTGTACCACGCGTTTAACGCATCGCCTTCCAAACGACCAGTAAACAATACATTAACAGACAATTGGTGGGCTAAATCCTCTAACGATACTTTTTCTTCACCATCACCAACGATAATCAACGCATTTTTGTTTTGGTCCAATTTAGAAAATGCCCTAATGATGGTATCTATATTCTTAATTTTTACCAATCGGCCTACATACAGAAAAATACATTTGTTTTCCAAATGATTCTCTGAAATGATCTGATTACTTGTCGGTAAAACACGGGCATATTCTTCTCGGGTCGCATTATCGGGTTTTATAATGGGAAACCAAAATCCGCGTTGGTATTTTTCATTATACCATTTTACGACTTTGGGCTCAACAAGAATGATTTCGTCCAATTTATGGGCAAGAAGTTTTCTCGAATATTTATGGAACGCAGAGAAATCATTGTTCTCTGCAACCATATTATAACTATCATCGCAGATAGAAACTACCCTGTACTTTCTCCTAGTAAAAAATCGATGCAATAACACCCATATGGCACCAATGCTAAATTCCTCCACAAAAACGATATCCGGTCTGAACGCATTTAACTCTCGCCAATATCCGGAATTGAATGTTCTACCTTTCCATTGGAATAACTCTTTCAGGTAGGTAGGAGAGAATAGAAATTGAGAGGAAATCTTTTCATAGTCAAATTTCTGTGAACGAAGATTTTTGTATCGCAGACATATCTTTGTATCAAAAGCCTTATATAGGTCATTAAAAAATGACACTCTATACGGTGCGACGGTCGAATGAAAAATCAAAAGTTTTTTCATAATCTCTTTTTTCTAATCTATTCGGTTGGTTACCAAATTAAAATATTCTTGCCCTTTATCCGATATGACTTTTGCCGGTATTCCAACAGCTACACTATTATAAATAAAATTATTCCATACAGTTGGTTCCATTTTAATTCTTTGAGTTCTTTATATTTCATTGTATCACTTAACGGTTTTGTTTAATTAGATGTTTAAATCTTGATAGTAATGGCGCTAGATAGCTACATAAGTGAGATAATGTATCTTTATGTGATTTTATTTTTATCCAATTAGATAAATAACAATCCGAAGGAAAGTATCCAGAAGGTATAGGATAAGTTGATGGACAAAGGGTATTGAATTCTGTATTTGGATCCATCAATGCTGCCATAATACTAAATGAACTGTTACATACAATGTGGTAATCACACAAGGAGATCATTTCAAAATCAACCAAAAGAGAATTATGTGTCAATACACTTGTATATCTTTTTGAGAAAGATTTTACCAAAGGTGTCAACTTATCATAGAAAATTAGAAAGACTATCGACCCATTCTCCTCGTTATTTTTAAGAATCTTATTCGCCGCATGGTACCAATAATTTTTATTTAGCATGAATCCTTTGACACGATAATCGAGAGCATTTCTGAAATGAATGGAACAAAATTTTGTATTAGGAGCAAATTGCGCTTTGATTTTAGTCAATTCATTCTCTGCCTTATTCTGAATATCAGAGGGAAATGCAAACCATTCTCTTACTTCATCAATACGATGCAAAAAATATTTAGGGGATATATAATGTCCCCGCATCAATGTATTGTCTGATACCTCATATGCCTCTTTCTGAATTGAACTTATTGAATGAGAATCAGTTATTTCTTGAAAAACACTATAATTTTGAACGTCAGAAACAACCTCTTTTCGTATTTGTGGAAAAATAGACGTCAATGTGTTCCCAAACTTCTTATCCGTATCATTTTTCAGAAATTGATTATCATACTCGTTATATACACCAAATTCAAAACCTTTATCTAAGGCAATACTTTTGACAGATGCATATGCAAACATCTGATTCCCTAATTGGTCGCTCAACTTTACTACCAACATGACTTTTTATTTTTTTTCGTATTTATTCAACCGGACCCAAATGTTGGGAAACATACACCGAACATATATCGTGCAATAATGAAAAATCGCTTTTATCAAACCATAGTGCCTCTTCTCAAAATAAAATATTTCTTTGGGTATGAGTCCTACCGGATTGTGTAACATCTTCCGACGTTCTCTATAAGGTATTTCCGGATTACACCACTTATTTATACTCTCATGTAAATCGCATTCACCGACATATCTTCCTGCTTGGAATATCTCAATGCCGCTTTTGACTGCCCGCAAACCGTAATCGAAATCTCCAATGCCATGAGAAAAATAATAGTCTAAATTCCCGATTTTATTATACACATATCTCGGTATTAGAACTATGTTTCCGTTAAAAAAATCAACTTTTTGTAGTGTCCCGTCAAGAGCGGGAATTTTTTTATTTCTTCGGCCACCATATGTAGTCCTATCATGAGCTAAACTCTGCGTGGCACCAACTATTATGGCGTGATTGTTGGTGTTCTCAGCAGCCCGGCACAACTCTTGTAACATAAAGGGATAGGTGAATGTATCGTCGTTGAGCCACAGATAGAAATCATAATCGCAATATGTCGCAGCAGCTTGCCAGGCTGTGTACATACCCCGATTCCAATAGAGATTTCCATCGCCCTGAACGATATGTACCTCGGGATAATGTTTGGCAATGGCTTCGGCTGTACCATCGGTACAACCGTCGTCGGTAAGCCATACGTCTATGGCATATCCATCTACTGGTTCCTGTGCAAACAAATCATGCAGACACCGAAGAGTCTTCTCTTTTCGGTTGTGCACGGTAAGCAATACGGCAATTTTTTTCATGTTGTTTTGTAGCAGATAATTTTACTTCGATTTTCGAGGCATTGCATGCCAAGGCTATAATGATATATAACCCCATAAACTGAGGCCAAGACTCGGCTATAAACATCAACAGAATCACAGCCACTACAAAAGAAAAGAATCTTTCCAAGTGTATGATTCTATTTTTGCAAAACGCCTTCAATGCTAAGAATAAAAACGTAAAATAGGCTATTGTCCCTATAATCCCGCCCATAAAGAGTAATTGCACATATCCGTTGTCAATCGTTTTTGATATAAAACCACACCCCAATATAGGTGAAGAAAAGAAACCGTCAAAACCAATATTCCATACATTGGTGCGTCCCGTCATCGTCAGGTCTTTATGCAGTATGTCTTCGATAATAAATGAAAAAAGATACTGTATTTTGAAGAAAGTAATGCCTATTCCAAGTAACAATATGGTACAAATAAGGAACTTGGGCTTTATCCATCGTTCTCTTTTTGTTTTATAGACAAACAATACATACATGACTATCAAGAATACTCCTGTAAGAGACGTCGCGGACCATAATATCAATACTGTAACAAATATTTCTGCAATAAGCAGCCATGCAAAAAGGTTCTTTTTTGTCGTTAAAAGCATCAATAAAATAGCACTGCACAAAGCCGGGAATAAAAAAGATGCTGTCATATTAGGACTTGACAAAAGCGAAACCATGGCATTTTCAGTATAAAAATCATATAAACTTCGTGCATTCTTTTCGATATTTATGGTAAATCCGAATATTGAAATGAGGTAAACCAAATTGACCGTTATCAAGATAAAGTAAATGACAAACAGTGCATGGATCAATGATTTCAACCGGTGCTCTATCAATAGTTCTATCAGCATGGTCAATGATAGAATAGATACGCTGAATATGAAAAAACGAGAAAGCCCTTCACCCGAAAAGATGGTTGAAAGAAACCAACATGCGAAGACCATCAATTCGCCTTTTAACAGCTTTGAAGGGACTTTTTTCTCAATAAACAGATATTGTATGAATATAACTATCGCGACAAAAACACGCGAAACATTAAAAAACGTGTTTATCGCACCAAAACCCAGAATGTCGAAACATGCCGGTTTCAAAAATGTCGCAAAAGCGAATAGAATGAATAGAAATCTTATTGCAGATGACATGGCATATTGTGTTTAATTTTCATCATCAAAATATGTCATATTAAAATCACATATACTCATATCATTATTATCTTTAAAAAATTCATCTATCTCTTTCTCTAATTTGGAAGAACGTATATGGGTACAATGTTCTTTTATCACTTTTGCCGGACTTCCTGCTAATAAGATCATCTTATGATAATCAGAAAAATCTTTATTAACAAAACTTTTATTACTAACAATACTACCATTAGGAATAATTGCACCTTTCACTATTGAGCAACTATTTCCAATCCATACCGATGCTCCTATTAGAACTTTTCCTTCTTTTCGTTGAACGATGTTATTATTAACGACGTAATGATAATTTGTATCACAAACGATACTTCCAAAAGCAAATCTTGTAAACTCTCCTATTTCAATATAATTATTTGCTAAAATTTTACACCCTCCACCTATTTCAATATGTTCGCCAAACTTTGCAACTCCCGAGATCCTAAATACAACACCGGGAGAAACTCTTATAGGACCATTAATTATCAGAAGGCCATTAATCATAAACAACATCGATGGCATTTTTGTCGGAACAAAAAAATCTTGATTATATCCCCACTTTATCAACCCGAATCGAGGCTTTACATTCAACTTGATTTTGGCGCGACTCAACACCAATTGGGTAGGTCCATATATCACCAATGGGAAATGGATTGCCTGCTTAAATGGTAATAGACGAAAATTGGCTATTATCGTTTTAAATACACAAAAACGATATTTTAAAGTTCGGTGCTTGATATTTTTTAATAAAGATATCAGAGTCATCTATTTTATCTATTTTATCAATTTAATATTATACAATTGTGATGCCATTATCGAATATGTAGAATGTGTGCAACCTATAATTTTTTTTGTCGCTCCCAAACAATATAAATCAACAACAGCATCTTTCATTCCTATCGTATTTTTTCTTGTTAAAGAAAGATCTTGCGATATTATTCGTTCTCCATACTTTTGAATCATTAGGCTTTTAATTTCCTCCGAGTCGGTTGCCAAATAAAATTGGCAACGAGTATTTTGTTGGATTTCCTGATCCATCAATGTGAAGAATTTTTCATTTGGATTATCTTTTATTGCCGACAGATTATCGGTACGACGAATGTGAACCCCAATTACATTATCTCGATAATTATCTGTAATGGAAAAAATCCTTTCCCTCAATTCTTTTATGGGAACAAATATTTCAGCCAACGAATTGGTTATTTCATAAGGTGTAAAATAATTATATGCTGCAATGTATATATTTGTGGCATTACATATTTCCTTCTCAAAAAACTGTCTACGATTTTCATCTATATAAAGGATTTTATCATAATGGAATTTCTTTATTATATCTGGTATAAAGAAATTTCTTTTGCCCCCTTTTTTCATATAGAAATTTTTTAGTCTTTTTATTTCTAAATCCTTGGGCTGCTCAAATAAATCATCAAAAAAGGCACTACAATCAAAATCCTTTCCCCAAAATATTTCTAAATCAACCTCTGGATTGTTTTTTTGCCAAGCCATAGCTGATACAACTGCTCTCATTCTATTACATAACCCAGCAATAGGAACTAACGTTATTTTCATTTATATAGAGATATATTTTATTTGTTATCAAATTATATTATAATTACTTCTTCATGAATTTTTGTCTAATTCTGCTCATCACTTGTTTTTCTTGTTGAGACATAAATAATAAATTACTTAAAATATATACTATACCAACCAATAAACATGTCAAAATCCATCTATAATTATCGTTTGTATCCACATAAAATTTAAATAGATAGCCACAGAATAAAGAAAAGATCGTTGGTAGAAGGCATGGGATAAAAACGATAGTAATCCATTGAGAAATTTTACATTGTGTATAATGGTGCAATATCCATAATGTAGCAATACCCAAGAATATACCCCAACAAGATATCCAAATAAAGTACATCCAATAGGGTGGAAAATGGAAATGAAATGCAACGAATGTCAATGGTATTGGAAGGAAACATAATATAGCTTTGACTTGTGTAAACAACTTAATGCGGCCATAAGCTAAAATAGCAGACTGTTGGCTTATCGTAAGATTTTCGACCAAAGTGCGCGTTATCTGCATTTGGCAAAACAATGCAGCATATTGGGGAATATTCTGTCCTGAATTGCCAATCCAAATATGCATAATCGATTCCATTTCTGCTATAGCCGGCAATCCAAACAATGCCATAAGGACATATGCCATTTTACTGCTGTATAAAGATGTATTTATAAGTTTATCCGTGTTCTTTTCTCCTGCACTCTTCTCAATTACAGGATTGACGGCTTTCAATAGATTATTTGAAAATGCCTGTAATTGTCCGCACAACTGATTTCCCAATCCTTGCGCAGCATTTAACGTTGTCCCGAAAAAATGGTTCAATATGATACCTAAACCATATTGACTACCAATAGCCGACACTGACGTAGTAAAGTTCCAACCTGCAAATCCTGTCATTTCTTTCATAAGGACTCGGTTGTAATAACGACAAGGAGCCAATATACATTCATCATACTTTCGATGGCAATATATTCGCATGATCGAGAGGGTAATAAATGGTATGGCCGCCATAAGAATACCATATACAATGAGTTTATCGCCAGTGGTATAGACAACAGCAAAAGCCACAGCCAGCTTAAGTAGAGACTCTATAATGCCCACAATGGCGTAGTACCGCATATTTTCATGGGCATTGAGCATGGCATCGTAAGGTACACTCATCACGGTAAACATCGTACTGACGATTAGACTACCGTAAACCACTTGTGCCGCAAATAAACGGTCAGAAGGAATATTCAGTATACCATGAAAGAAAAAGTAACCGGCTACCAGCAAAACCACTCCCACAAGAATAGCAATGCCTGTGTGCAATATGACGCTGATGTTGAATATCTGTTTCTGTTTCTCCTTATTACCTTCACCCTCTGTATATGACATATATCGCTGTGTAACACGTGCCATAGTCACATTTAAAAATCCTAACATAGCTATGGCACCACCCACAATATTGAAAATACCGAAATCGACATCGCCCAGACTGTTGAGGACAAGTCGGGTGGTATACAACGAGATGAACACGGTAATGCCCATCTTGGCATAAAGATACCCGGTATTTTGGGCTACGCGCGATGCTGTCGACATGATTTATGACAATAGATTACTTCCGACAATATATGATTGTAAATCTATTTCTCTTTGATATATGAAAGAAATTTCTCCCAATATTCTTTACCCAGCAAAATCCATCCCATTGTTATAACAAATGATACAAATGTTACTGCAATAATCATCATTTTACGAGAGGTCCCAGAGGGTTGCAGGGGGACAGTAGCCGGCTCGAGAACGGCAAACACGGGTTTGGCCTCTTGTACTTTGGCCCGAGCTACCTGTAATTGGTTCGCCACCTGACTATATACTTGATAAGCCAAATTCATGTCGTTTTGCAACCGGTCCTGTTCAGCTCGGACACTTTGCAAAACCAAATTTTTATTGGCATCCAAATATTCGGCATATTTCTTCTGGGCAGCATAGTATTCAGCCTGCCGTTCTTGAAACAACTGTTGCAGATAGGCACAGTCGTCTTTTGCTTTGGCAATGCGGTAATTGATGATATATTCCTGTAATTTGCTAACAACAGAGTCGGCAACTACGGCTGCAACCTTAGGGTCTTGCAAAGTTACAGAAACCGTTGTTATGGCTGTTTTCTCATCGACATTGGCCGTTACCACTTCTCTGACCAAAGAGAGTTTCTGAAAATCATCTTCCGACAGCTGGATAGGGCCTTGCGCCCCAATTCCGGACGATACGACTTCTTTTTCTTTCGTAAAAAGAGATTTTGCCCACCCGATTGCCTTTCCCGGGAATTCCATGACAGAACTCCACCACGGGGATTTCATCTCATCGAGATAGGCCATAAAAGTCGTATCGATATTACCATCAAGAGTTTGTACCGGCATGTCAAAAAGGCTCAATGCGAATGGGGTAGAGGCTACTATATCTGACGCCAATGTGATGTTCATGGCATCGGCTCCATTAGAAGATGCGCTACTACCCAAAAACGAAGATGCCAAACTGGCTAATCCTCCCGACACTTTCGTTTGGTCACCCATTTCAGGAGAAAGGGTCACATTTACCGTATATTCCTTAGGAATGCTGAATGCGATAATTACCCCCAATACGGCACCTACAAGAACCGACCACAACAACGCTTTTCGTGCCGCTATGAGTTTTCGCAAATAACCTGCCCAGTCGATTTCAATCTCATCGTTTTCTTCCGTGATATAATCGGGATTTTTATAGGATTCTTTTTCAGACATAGTTATATCCAGTGTTTAATTTATAAGCAATCCATCAAGGAACAAGATAACCTCTTGTTCCTTGATGAGTAATTTATTTTGCCAAGTTGGCAATAGTGGCAGCCATTGTTCCTATCGATGTCACGGCCGACAAAGACGCCAGGACATTTCCCCAATTGGCTTGTCTCGGCCGCCTGTTGGGAACGACAATTTCACAGCCGGGTTCCACCATGCCGTTTCCGCGTCGTTTTACCACGGCTATTTGGCCATTCATGTATATGATATATTTCTTATTCTTCTTGGCCAACGCTCCATAGCCGCCGGCTTGGCCGATGTAATATTTCACGTTTTTGCCTTTTTTGTATGATACCACATTGGGTTGCATCACGGCTCCGTTGATTTTCACCGTATTATTGTATTCGGGAACGATAAGGACATCGCCTTCGCGCAAAACAATATCGGCATCACTTCCCGGAGATTTCAGGGCAGCCACAAGGTCTATCCCCACTGAATATGTCGTATCGACTTTAATGCCCAAAGAATCGACTTTTTCTTCTCCAATTTGACGACGCAGCAACAGAATGACATCTTGCATACGTTTCAATTCTTCGGCATTCGCTTTACGCATTAACTTGGCTCCTCGTACATAGGCAAATTGCGTTGTCCCACCCGCTTTTTCCACCAAGTCGCTGAGGCGTTCGTCCTTCTGGGTTATGGTATAAGTTCCTCCATAAAGGACTTCGCCCGAAATTGCGACATTTTTCTGTTCACTGTATACCGGACTGCGTCTCACGAACACCTGGTCATAGGGTTGAAGGACAAATCCGGGTTCACCATCGACCACGAAACCGTCTTTCAATGCAAATGTAAACATCTCGCCCAACTCTCGGGTATCTTCGGTACTTGTCGGGTTCTTGATACGGCGGGAAATGTCGACTCGCACCAAGGAAGCCGCATCGCGCAAACCACCTGCTGCAATGACCAAATCTTCGAGCGTCATATTGTCGGCATAAGGGTAGGAGCCGGGTTGCATCACTTCTCCGGCAATTTGCACATCACCAAGAGCACTGATATCATGAATACTCGGGATAAACAAAACATCGTTCCGCCGTAACTCAATATCGGGTATCGAGCCATTCATGAGGGCGGCAATATCAATTTGCTGCACCTCGCGGGTCATGTTATCGCGCAAGCGATAAAGGACCGCTCTGGCCGTAAAGGCATCGTCGGTGAGACTGTCGGCCCTTGCAATAAGGGCCTTTACCGTATTCACGTTTTCATCAAGTTCATATATTCCGGGACGATATACGGCACCACGGATTTCAAGTTTGTTTGAGAATCTGTCGAGAATGGATTCGGCCGTAATTACATCACCGTCGGCAAGTTGGCAGATGGCATAATCGACATCATCGATTGTATTGACTTGATACTCTTTCCCGTTTTGGCGCACCATACGCAAATTTTTGGTATACGCGTCACTGGTAAATCCACCGGCATATTCAATCAGTTTTTCGAGGGTTTCACCCGCCTTCATCTCATAGCGCATCGGCCGTTTAACGTTTCCGGCAATCTGCACCAAGGATTCATAGGCGGGAACAATGACTACATCGCCTTCTTCCAATCGAATATCGTCTTGTGTTTTCCCTTGCATGATAAAATCATACACATCTATGGTTGCCACCTTTTTCCCATTACGCACCAACTGCACATCTCGCAAACTACCGATTCCATTTACACCGCCGGCACGGTAAAGGGCATGAAATACCGTCGAGAATGCCGATAGGGCATATGTGCCCGGTTGCACGACTTCACCCATGACATTGATTTGAATCGTGCGCGTATTTCCCAACGTAACTCGTATCTGGTTGTTGGCATCGGAATAAATTTTACGCAACTCCTTCGTCAGGAATTTCTGAGCCTGTTCCATCGTCATTCCGCTGAGATAGAGCGGACCAAGTTCCCCGATATTGATTGTGCCTTCGGGTGAGATTTGTTGACGAATGGTATTCTGACTTGCTCCCCAAATATCGATAATCACTTCATCACCCGCACCCAGTCGATAATTTAGCGGAGTCGGGATATTGACACTCGGTTCAAAAGTCAAATTCCTCGTATTGAAAATATTGCGACCATATACTTGATTTTCTCTTGCGACATCTTGGGGTTTTTCCCGGCTTTCCATCATAGCCGTACTTTCGTCACTGACCTGCTCTCGCAAACGAGCTTCGGCTTTTGCCGTACCGGAAATTTGGTCGCTGGCCGCATTATTCTGCTGGTCATATAGTTGCTTTACACGACGAGCCTGTTCTTCGGTCACACCTCTTCGTGCCAACTCCGTAGCCAGCACGCGTTGATCTTTTCCTTCACTCAATCCCTGTTTTACATATTCCAATACTTGGGCGTCGCTCATACTCTGAGCCGAAACCGGTACGGTTATGGCCCCACAGAGGATTACAAATAATCCGCGAATAAAAAGTTTTCTCATTGATTGACTTTTTTATGATTCGTTTTGTTGATATTATTATTCCGATACAAGTTCTTCACACCATGTGTAACTCACTTTCAGCAGAGCCGCACTACCATTCACCTCAATAGCTATATAATGACGACCGCCATATCGAAGGAATTTCCCGGTTAAACCGAATAAGGGGCCTTTCTTTATTATACGGACTTCGGAGACCCTCTTGTCTTTAAGTTTATGAGGATCAATAAATCTTGTGCCTTGAATGGAAGGGTCGGTAGCTCTTATGAAATTCTGCATCTCTTTCGTCGGTACGATGCAATAATCATCGACTGTACGTTCCTTTTTTAAAAAATAAATAGGGTGGGGCGCTCTTTTCATCAAGTCCTTACACCAATTCTTATCATATGTGTGATGCACGAACAACAAATTGTGAACGGCCGGTACCAAGACATGCTCACTACGCGAGGTATCGCTTCGTGCATCTCGTAACTCATACATCATGGGGATATAAAACTCTATTTGTTGATCTCTGAGGAATTGGGCTATCAGAAGTTCTTTGTTATATCGGGTTTGCAAAGGCAACCACACCCGCTCTTCATTTTCCTCCATTTTTCATTCTATTCTATTTTATTTATTATACAATTCTCTCTTTTTCCGCCATCTTAAACGATTGCGAATCAATTCGTTTTCAAAAATTTGCACCTTGAAAGTTTCTCACTTCCGTATAGAATAGAATTCCACAGCCGTAAAAAAGTCAAGCATACACGATTACAAAAATAGGTATTTATACCAAATCTGCCCCCTATTTAGGCGACCAAAACCATTTGTTAACATTATTTCACACGATTGGGAATCCGTAGTACTTGTGTGGATAAAGATTCTCGTCTGACAAAAAATCAAATTATATTAATTGCTTCGAATTTGAGAAGAAGAATTTTCACATAGTCGTTTTTTTCGTAATTTTGCCCATGTAATCGTTGCCAACATATCATGTTTAAAGATATACTCATACGCATATATCAACTGATAACCCGACCCTCTGTTACTTGGCAAAAGATGGCAGAACAGGGAGAGGCTGCCCATGCACTTTTTTTTAACCGGTTTTTATATCCGGTAATGGGTATGGCTGCATTGTCTTGTTTTTGCCATTTAATAGGGAATGAATTCAATTCCAACAATTTGGAATATGTCCTGCGACTGGCGATTGTAGAATTTGTCAAATTCTTTATCGGATTTTATTTCCTGGCGTTTATCCTCAAAGAAATTCAGCCTTATTTCTCGCTGAAAAAAGAAAAAGAAGTAATCGAGCGCTTTGTAGGTTCGTTATTGTCATTGTATATGACCGTCGACATTGTCGTCAACATTTTGCCCAAAGGTTTCTCGTTTCTTGAATATGCCATACTGGCCATATTCTATGTTATTTGGACGGGAGCCAAATTTTTCCTGCATGTCGACGACTCCCGACGAAAAATTTTCACGCTCATAGTCACCATTCTTGTTTTGGTGATTCCCATTGTTGTAGAACGTATCCTTTACCTGATCATGCCGGGTATGAACCAATAATTTATTTTTACGAATGAAACTTGCACCCATCAATATAAAAAACCGTCGCGCTTCATTTGACTACGACTTGCTCGACACCTACACGGCGGGTATCGTTCTCACCGGAACTGAAATAAAATCGATACGCCTGGGTAAAGCGGGGCTTTCCGACACGTTCTGCTTTTTCAACAATGGAGAATTGTGGGTAAAGAACATGTATATTGCCGAATATTTTTATGGCACCTACAACAACCACTCAACACGTCGTGATCGCAAATTACTGCTGACACACAAAGAGTTGGATAAAATGCAGAAAATCTCAAAAGAGTCGGGATTTTCGATTATTCCCACCCGGTTGTTCATTAATGACCGAGGTTTGGCCAAGTTGGTCGTAGCCGTAGCCAAAGGCAAAAAAATCTATGATAAGCGCGAATCCATAAAAGAACGTGAAGACAAACGCCAAATCGACCGGGCATTCAAACGCTAAAACGGCATCTTTTTCTTGCAATAAATCATTGTCTTTCTGCCATTTATCGTCGTTGCAAAAAGATAGATGTCTCCACCGTCCTTGATAGCGCCAAGTCGACGCACTTCTTCCGCAGCAAGGGGGAAGTTGCGTATCGAAACGTTGGCTTGCGGGTATCGGCTCGCCAAACGCTTCAAAATCTGCTTCGAAAAAGGGACTACCTCTATAATCTCGAATATCCGTCCGGGAAAATCGGCCAGATAACGATCTGCGGTATAAAGATGGGTGTTCACAGCCAACTTATCAAGTCCATACTTCACCGCGACCGACTTAAATGCACCGGCCTTCATTATGGCACTGTTGGGCTCATACAGATAGGTTTTCAACTCAGCATCGGGAGAGGAGGGGAGAAGAGCTTCTTCTTCAAGAGAAAAAGTGAACGTTTGCCAATCTCTTTCTGTCGTTTCATGGGCACAATATATTTGCGGAATTCCTTGATAATAAGGTTCAAACAAGAAAAGAATTTCTTTACATTCGTTCCTTACCGCCACCACATGAATCTGAGATATGTGAGAGAAATCTCTGATTGTCTGTGTTATATCAAGCATAGGCGAAGCTTTGAGCAGGAGAGCGGCATGCTCAGCAAAGACAATAGGAAGTATCTCTGCAACAGACGGTTCACAATCCGCCAAGTTATAGAGGCGTTTATTCCCGACACCACGACGAGCCGGGTCGATATAGTAAAGGGCGTGAGGAGTGTGCGGTTGCGACAAATAGTCCCGGCAATCGATATTCCGTACTTCAATATTCTTTTGCCGTAGTACCTCAAAATTGTGCCGGGCGACATCGCAATAATGGGGAAAACGTTCAATATATGTGAGTCGCGACGCAACAGCAGCCAAATAATATGAGTCAATACCCAAGCCACCCGTGAGATCACATATCGTGTCGAAACGTCCCGAAACCAAATGTTGCTTATAAATCGCCGTGTCTTCGGACGAACACTGTTCGGCAGATAATACCGAAGGAAAAAGTAAAGTTTCGTTTTGGAAAAACAGAGGCAATTTACGGTCCACTTTCTTTCGAACTTCTATTTGATCAATAGCCCAATCAAGCTGTTCGTCGTGTCGACCGGCATACTTCAATCGAAGCCGATGAACATCATCATCTTGATGCTCCTTCACAAAACGCCAAAATTCCTCGGAAAACTTTTCCATCTTTATCCTTCGACTAATGTTATTTTGTTAATTCTCTATATGCTTTTATATATTTCTCAATCGCGCCACATCACAGTTCGTCAGTTCCTTATAACGACGCACAACCATATTATCCGTACGGAGTTTCCATCCTTACATGTGCAAAGATAAAGCTATTCGGTGTAAAACATGCAACATCACACCTTATTGTCTCCATGTATATTTGTCCCATAATCTATATTATGTTAAGTAAAAAAACATAGGGAATACATTAACATATTCCCTATCACTTGATTACCAAAAAAGCATATCATAAGAATGAACCTTATGCTTTTACGCCTCCTTGTTATTGTTCTTCATTTTGGCACGGAGCACTTCTATAATAGCCGGCAACAATGAGACGAAAATAATGGCGACAATCAACACCTTCAAGTTCTGTTGAACAAACGGGAGATCTCCGAAAAAATAACCGACATAACAAAACAATGCAACCCACAAGGCTCCACCAATAATATTGAATGCAATAAAATAGTAATAATGCATCTTACCCATGCCGGCCACAAAAGGTGCAAATGTCCGCACGATGGGCACAAAACGGGCTATGATGATGGTCTTTCCTCCATATTTCTTGTAAAACTCATGTGTTTTGTCAAGATATTGCTGCTTGAATATCTTTGAATTGGGATTGCGGAACAATTTCGCACCCAGAAAACGGCCTATTTCATAATTACAGGAATCCCCCAATACGGCAGCTGCAAAAACGACAAGGGCAAGGATATGAACATTGAGCGGCATATCCGGTTGAGCGGCAATAGCTCCTGCAACAAACAGCAAAGAATCGCCCGGCAAAAATGGGGTTACAACCAAACCTGTTTCACAGAAAATAATCAAAAACAGTATGGCATACGTCCATGTGTGGTAATCTCTCACGATTTCCACCATATATCTGTCGATGTGCAGGACAAAGTCTAATATAAATTCCATTTCAATTTCTTTAATAGCAATAAATAAAGACACACAGCTTATTAGACATTTCGCCATGTGCCTTTATTTCAATTATTCAAGTTTAGGGTTTCAGATCATTTACCTTCAAGAGATTTCAGTTTATCCTCCATTCCAAGTGTATAGTATATACCTTTCAAGGCAAATACGCAATCGGCATTTGTCGGGTCGATTGAGTAAGCCTTTTCGTAATAAGGCAATGCTTTGCGATAAAGCGGGAAAATACGCTCTTCACGGGCTTTTAGATATGCCTTGTCATCTTTGATCTTGTTTATCTCTTGACTTTCCTCATAGGCTTTATTATAATAGATACGGCCCATTTCGCTCCACACATCAGCCAACTGCGGGTTGATTTCAAGAGCTTTCTCAAAACAAGCTATGGCTTCGGCTTCATTAGAAATCTCCTCATAGAGACGGCCTTTTACCTTATAGTATTCGGCACGCGGATTGGCGGCGATAGCTTTGTCGAGATATGCAATAGCCTCATTTATCTGATTCTTTGCAATGTATATGTTAATCATCTGCAACAAAAAGTTCTCAGTATCTTTGTTGATACCCAAGCGTTCAACAGCTTCTTGCGAGATGGCAAACATGTTGGCACTGTCTTTCTGATTTGTATACAACTCATTCAAACATTGGTAAATAGTCATTACATCATAGTCACTTTCCTTGGCGCGGTTGAGAGCCGGAATTGCCAATTCATAGTCTTTTGAGATGTAAGCAGCCAATGCAGCATAATAACGGCCGAAAATATAGGTGCTATCTACGGTACCCGACTCTTCGAGCTGTTTCTGTCGGGCTTCGCTGATACCATATTTCTCAGGAATAAGCAGATAGGTATTCCACATTTCATAGGCTTTCTTATAATCCTGGTTCTTATAGGAAATGACAGCTGCGTCCCAGAAACTCAGATGGCGTTCATGAATACGCTCGATTATCCTCTTGGAGTATTTGGGTGAAACTTTACCCTTTGCATTGGGCAGCGAGTCGAGATAGAGAGCTTGTTGGAGGAAAGCATACTCGTCTTCCAAGGCTTTATACATCGAGGCATCGTCAAACGACTGGTTGGTCACCCTTTTTTTGTCATTTTCAAGGAAAATGGCATCTTCTACCTCGGCCGATACCCACCAAGTGCGGGCATCATTTTGCGTCTCAGGATTTTCTCTTGCCTCTTTGACCAACTGACGAGCTTCTTCATAATTGGGCTTTTCTTGTTTGAGTTCGTTATTTGCCCGCGAAACATTTTTTTTCTGGGCAAACGCCGTACCGCCAACCAAGCAAAGTACAGCGAATAGAAAAATCTTTTTCATCTTTCTGAATTTTAGGTTCGAGTTTTTATTGTATTTCATTTTCTGATTCAGGTGTTGTATCTCCGATCTCATTTATCGGGGTATCGGCCGATTCGGGCATTTCGTCCGTCGTATCGGAAGCGACCTTGCATACCGAAGCAATTTCGTCGTTTCGTTTTTCGAGATTGATGAGGCGAACACCCTGTGTGGCACGCCCCATCACCCGAATATCGGCGACTTTGATGCGCAACGTGATTCCCGACTTGTTGATAATCACCAAATCATTCTCATCGGTTACATTTTTGATGGCTACCAATTTGCCTGTTTTCGGAGTGATATTCAATGTCTTAACGCCCTTTCCGCCTCGGTTGGTGATGCGATAGTCCTCTATTTCCGAGCGTTTACCATAACCTTGCTCCGACACGACCATGATAGTTTCGGTTTCGGGATCGTTCACACAAATCATTCCTACCACTTCGTCGTTGACATTCTCGTCGAGAGTCATACCTTTCACACCGGTTGCCGTACGCCCCATTTCACGCACAGTCGTTTCGTGGAAACGAATGGCGCGACCTTCGCGATTGGCCATGATGATTTCGCTGTTTCCGGTCGTCAGACGCACTTGTATCACCTGGTCATCTTCGCGAATGGTAATGGCATTCACACCATTGGTCCGCGGGCGTGAATATGCTTCGAGGCGAGTCTTCTTTATCACGCCTTTTTTGGTACAGAAAATCAGATTGTGTGTCAAGTTGTATTCCGGGTCTTGTAATTTCTTCACCCGAATAAATGCATTGACCTTATCATCGGCATCGATGTTGAGCAAATTCTGTATCGCTCTGCCTTTTGAGTTCTTCGCCCCTTCGGGAATTTCATACACTTTAAGCCAGAAACATTTTCCTTTTTGGGTAAAGAACAACATGTAATTGTGCATCGAGGCCGGATAGATGTATTCGATGAAGTCTTCATCTCGCGTATCACTGCCTTTGGCTCCTACTCCGCCCCGATTTTGGGCACGGAACTCCGATAGCGGCGTACGCTTGATATATCCGAGGTGCGAAATGGTAATAATCATTTCGTCATCAGCATAAAAATCTTCGGCATTGAACTCCTCCGAGGAATATATGATTTGCGTCTTACGCTCATCACCATATTTATCTCTGATTTCGATGAGCTCATCTTTGATAACTTGCACACAAACAGCATCTTCCGAAAGTATTTTGTGGAAGAAATCGATTTGTCTCATGAGAGCATCATACTCCTCATGCAACTTGTCTTGCATGAGACCCGTGATTTGACGCAAACGCATATCGACAATGGCCGATGCCTGTATTTCCGAGAGCGAGAAACGCTCCATCAAACGAGTGCGAGCGACCTCAGGTGTTTGAGACGTTTTTATGATTTGTACAATCTCATCGATATGGTCGCAGGCAATTATAAGACCTTCGAGAATATGGGCTCTCTCTTCGGCCTTTCTCAACTCATAACGGGTGCGGCGTATAACCACCTCATGACGATGGTTATAGAACTCCTCGATAAGCTGTTTCAGGTTGAGCGTGACGGGACGGCCTTTGAGCAATGCGATGTTGTTTACACTGAACGACGACTGCAATGCGGTGAGTTTATACAATTTGTTGAGAACGACACTCGAATTGGCGTCTTTCTTGATGTCTACCACAATGCGCATGCCCGAACGGTCGGATTCATCATTGACATTGGATATGCCATCGATGCGCTTATCGACAACAAGTTCTGCAATACTTTTGATAAGGTCGGCCTTATTTACGCCATAGGGGATTTCCGATATGATGATCTTTTCTCGGTTTCCTTCGGTTTCAATCTCGGCCTTGGCGCGAATGACAATGCGTCCGCGGCCGGTCTCATAGGCTTCCTTGACACCATTATATCCATATATATAGCCTCCGGTCGGGAAGTCTGGCGCTTTGATATGCTGCATCAACTCCTCGATGGTAATATCGCGGTTGTCGATAAAAGCGATTATCGCATTGATGGTTTCGGTAAGGTTGTGAGGCGGCATATTGGTAGCCATACCCACGGCAATACCCGATGCGCCGTTTACCAGCAGGTTGGGAATGCGGGTCGGCAATACCACGGGCTCATCGAGGGTGTCGTCGAAGTTTTTCTGAAAATCGACAGTCTCCTTGTCGATGTCACGCAACATTTCTTCGGCAATGCGCGAGAGACGGGCTTCGGTATAACGCATGGCAGCAGGGCTGTCGCCGTCGATAGAGCCATAGTTTCCCTGGCCGTCGACAAGCGGATAGCGCAACGACCAATCTTGTCCCATGCGCACCATGGCAAAATAGACCGACGAGTCTCCGTGCGGGTGATACTTACCCAACACTTCACCCACGATTCTTGCCGATTTTTTATAAGGTTTATTCGATGTATTTCCCAGTTCATTCATACCGAAAAGAACCCGACGATGCACGGGTTTGAATCCGTCCCGGACATCAGGCAATGCCCTTGCCACAATGACCGACATCGAATAATCGATGTAGGATTGTTTCATCTCTTTTTCGATATCAATTTTCAAAATTCTATCATCTTGTTCTGTCGCCATGTATTCGAATTTTTATCTTTTTTGAGTGATGTAAAAAACAGCACTAAGATACAACTTTCTTCCCGATTAGAAAAATTTTTCACTCATAAAAACTTTTTCTCCCACTTTGCCCAACTTCTGTTAACAAGATTTTTCAAAACGGGTCTTTCCCCACCCCATTTCCATCTGTCAAAACGGCAGGAAGAAGGCGGCACGACCCATCGTTCTGCAAATCGGCACACAATTTGCAGGGAAAGAATAAGATTGCTTATATACGCGCCGAAAGTTGTATATTTGCAGCGGCTAAAACATAAATAACCGATTTTATGGAAAGAAACTTTTCACAACGAGTGCGTAATGTCTTGGGATACAGCCGGGAAGAAGCTGAACGCCTGCACACCCCCATTATCGGACCTGAACACTTGTTGTTAGGCATACTGAGAGACGGCACCGGCAAGGCCGTCGAGGCATTGCGTTACTTGGGCATACAACCCGAGCGATTGAAAACTGCCGTCGAGGAATTGCTCCTCTCTCACCCCTGCGACACTCCGGCCGAAGCCTCCCCTTCGCAAGAAACCGCCGTAGCCAAAAGCACCGATAAAATACTGAAAATGAGTTTGCTCGAATCGAGGCTGTTAAAAAACCCCATCACCGACACCGAGCATCTTTTACTGGCCATATTGCGTGACCCGTCCTCGATTGCATGTCAGGCATTAAATGCCCAAGAAATATCCTATCAGAGCGTGCTGGATTATGTAAAGACAGGCACCTCCCGTCCGGCCGACAGTTACGACAACCAGGCCGACAGCGCGACTCCTTCGATGGGGCCCGAGTTTGCGGACGAAGACGACGATGAAGTCGAAAACGACGGTCCGTTCTCCAAGAAAAAAGAGAACAAGACCTCGACCATGCAAGCCAAGGACAGCGGCAGCAACACGCCCGTGCTCGACAACTTCGGCATCGACATGACAAAAGCCGCCGAAGAAAACCGGCTCGACCCGGTCGTTGGCAGAGAAAAGGAAATCGAGCGGTTGGCTCAGATACTCAGCCGTCGTAAAAAGAATAATCCGGTTCTCATCGGAGACCCCGGCGTCGGCAAGTCGGCCATCGTTGAAGGCTTGGCCCTGCGCATCGTGCAAAGGAAAGTGTCACGGGTCTTGTTCGACAAGCGGGTTGTTTCCCTCGACATGGCGTCGATTGTAGCCGGCACCAAATACCGGGGGCAATTTGAAGAACGCATCAAAGCCATACTCAACGAATTGGCCAAGAACCCCAATATCATTCTCTTTATCGACGAGATACACACCATCGTGGGAGCCGGTGGCGCTACCGGCACACTCGATGCCGCCAACATGTTGAAACCGGCCCTGGCCCGTGGAGAGATACAATGCGTCGGAGCCACGACCCTCGACGAATACCGCAAGAGCATCGAAAAAGACGGAGCCCTCGAACGCCGGTTCCAAAAAATCATGGTTGCCCCCACATCGCCCGATGAGACGTTGCAGATATTGAAAAACATCAAGGAGCGATATGAAGACCACCACAACGTCACCTACACTCCCGAAGCCCTTGAAGCCTGCGTAAAACTCACCGAGCGATACATCAGCGACCGGAACTTCCCCGATAAAGCCATCGATGCCCTCGACGAAGCCGGTTCGCGAGTGCACATCGCCCACATCGTAGTGCCCCGCCGCATCGAAGAACTCGAAGGGCAAATTGAAGATACCCGCAAAGAGAAAATCGAGGCCGTGAAATCTCAGAACTTCGAGCTGGCCGCCAATTTCAGGGACAAAGAGAAATCGTTGATGAACGAGCTCGAAGAGGAAAAACGTCGCTGGGAGGAGTCGTCACAAGAACAACGCGAAGTTGTCGACGCCGAAGAAATCGCCGCGACAGTGGCCTTGATGTCGGGCGTTCCCGTACAACGTGTCGCCGCGTCGGAAAGCAAAAAGCTCTTGGAGATGGGCAACGAACTCAAAAACATCATCATCGGGCAAGACTCGGCCGTCGACAAAATCGTAAAAGCCATACGCCGCAACAGGGTCGGGCTGAAAGACCCCAACCGACCCATCGGCACCTTCATGTTCTTAGGCCCGACAGGTGTCGGAAAAACCTATTTGGCCAAGAAACTGGCCGAATACCTGTTCGACTCGCCCGATGCCCTCATACGGGTCGACATGAGCGAATACATGGAAAAATTCACCGTGTCACGGTTGGTCGGTGCACCTCCGGGATATGTGGGATATGAAGAGGGCGGACAACTGACCGAAAAGGTGCGCCGCAAACCCTACTCGGTCGTACTGCTCGATGAGCTCGAAAAAGCTCACCCCGATGTCTTCAACCTCTTGCTGCAAATCATGGACGAAGGTCATATTACCGACAGCCTGGGTCGCAAAGTCGACTTTAAGAATACCATCATCATCATGACCTCCAACGTGGGAACCCGCCAACTCAAAGATTTCGGACGCGGTATCGGATTCGACACCGGTGCGGTAAGCGACAAAGAACTCTCCCGGTCGGTTATTCAAAAATCGCTCAACAAGGCATTTTCGCCCGAGTTCCTGAACCGTATCGACGACATCATTACATTCGACCAGCTCAACAAGGAGTCGATATTCCGCATCATCGACATCGAGCTCAAAGGATTCTATGACCGCATCGCCGCCTTGGGATACCACATCGAGCTCTCCGATGCAGCCAAAAACTTTGTCGCAGAGAAAGGATATGACATACAATTCGGTGCCCGACCGTTGAAACGAGCCATACAAAACCATCTCGAAGACGAGGTCGCCGAAATCATACTCCGCAGCGAAAACAAAAACGGCGGCACCATCAGTCTCGACTATGACGCCGAGCAGAAAAAAATCGTTGCCACACTGCAAGAAAACTAAAAAGCGGCTGACAAAACAAGCCGATAAACAAGTCAAAATGTCAGACCTTCGGGTTTGGCATTTTTTTTGTTTTCACCCCGGCAGAACATAACAAATAAACATAAAAACCATGCAAAAAGGATCTATTGGGGTAACAACCGATAACATATTCCCCGTTATCAAGAAATTCCTGTACAGCGATCATGAAATCTTCCTGAGAGAATTGGTTTCGAATGCTGTCGACGCCACCCAAAAACTGAAAACCTTGGCCGCCGTAGGCGATTTCAAGGGTGAATTGGGTAACATGAACGTCGAAGTCTCCGTCGACAAAAATGCCGGCACGCTCACCGTTTCAGACCACGGCATCGGTATGACCGCCGAAGAAATCGAGAAATACATCAATCAAATCGCCTTCTCGGGGGCCGAGGAGTTCCTCGAAAAATATAAAAACGACGCCAATGCCATCATCGGACATTTCGGACTGGGATTCTACTCCTCTTTCATGGTGTCGAAAAAGGTGGAAATACGCACCCGCTCCTATCAAGAAGGCGCTCAGGCCGTAATGTGGACTTGCGACGGTTCGCCCGAGTACACGATGGAAAACATCGACAAACCTGAACGCGGTACCGATATTGTGCTCTACATCGACGACGAAAACAAGAATTTCCTCGAAGCGGGAGAAATCGAGACTTTGCTCAAAAAGTACTGCCGTTTCTTGCCCATTCCCGTCGTATTCGGTAAAGAACAAGAATGGAAAGACGGCAAGTATGTCGATACCGACAAGGACAAAGTCATCAACGACACCACCCCGGCATGGACCAAGAAACCGACCGACCTTACCGACGAAGACTATCGCAAATTCTACCATGAGCTGTACCCCACCATGGACGAGCCGCTCTTCTGGATACACCTTAACGTCGATTATCCTTTCAAGCTGACGGGTATTCTCTACTTTCCCAAAATCAGGAACAATTTCGACGTCAACAAAAACCGCATACAACTCTATTGCAATCAGGTCTTTGTCACCGATTCGGTCGAAGGCATCGTGCCCGACTTCCTCATGCTGTTGCAGGGAGTCATCGATTCGCCCGATATTCCGCTGAATGTCTCCCGTTCATACCTGCAAAGCGACTCAAACGTCAAGAAAATATCGACCTACATCACCAAGAAAGTGGCCGACCGTCTGCAAGAAATCTTCAACAACGACCGCAAACAATTCGAAGAAAAGTGGGACGACATCAAACTCTTCATCGAATACGGCATGCTTTCCGATGAGAAATTCTATGAGAAAGCCCAAAAATTCGCGTTGCTCAAAGACACCGACGACAAATATTACACCTTCGACGAATACAAAACGCTGATAGAAGCCGAACAGACCGACAAAGACAAGATGCTCATATACATCTATGCCACCGACCGCATCGCCCAGTACAACTACATCGAAGCGGCCAAGAACAAAGGATACAGCGTGTTGTTGATGGACGGACAACTCGACGTTCACTTTATCGGCATGCTCGAACAGAAATTCGAAAAAAGCCGTTTTGTACGCGTCGACAGCGACATTGTCGAAAACCTCGTACGCAAGGAAGAGAAGGCCGAAGTCGCACTCTCGCCGGCACAACGCGACATGATGACCACAGTCTTCAAATCACAGATTCCGACAGTCGAAAAAGCCGAATTCATGGTCATGTTCGAGGCCATCGGCGAAACAGCACAACCCATCGTCATCACGCAAAACGAGTTTATGCGCCGTATGAAAGATATGTCGGCCATGCAACCGGGCATGAGTTTCTATGGAGACATGCCCGACAGCTACAACCTCATTGTCAACACGCAACACCCGTTGACCCAACGTGTCTTGACCGAGGCCGAAGCGGCTTGCAATGCCGAAGTCACACCCTTGCGCAGCCAAATCGACTCGTTGAACGACGAAATATCCAAGTGGCAAGAAGCCAACAAAAACAAGAAAAGCGACGAAATACCCACCGAGGAGAAAGACAACCTCAAAAACAAAGAAGACCAGGTGGCTGCCTTGCGCCGTCAGGAAAATGACCTGCTCAGCAACTATGCCGCACAAAACAAATTGGTTCGCCAACTGGTCGACTTGGCACTCCTCTCCAACAATATGCTCAAAGGCGAAGCCCTCAGTCGCTTTGTAAAACGCTCAGTAGAGTTGCTCTAAAATCTCCATAATAATCTAAAATCGGAAAGCTGTTCCCTCCCGGGGAACAGCTTTTTTAATTGTCTGACATAAGTATAAAGCCAAAAAATCATTTCCCTTCACCCAAAAAGGATTCAAAAAAAGAAGACTGTCGGCAAACACTTTGTTATATTTGCAAATAGAAAAAAATACCTATTATGGCAGAAGAATCCTATATCGCCGATACCCATCGGTACGAAACCATGAATTACCGCCGTTGCGGACGCAGCGGTCTGTTGCTACCGGCTCTGTCGCTCGGCTTGTGGCACAACTTCGGCAGTGTCGACGACTATGCGACATACAGCCGCATCGCCCTGACAGCCTTTGACAACGGTATCACCCACTTCGACCTGGCCAACAACTACGGGCCGGTGTACGGGTCGGCCGAGACCAATTTTGGCCGCATCTTGAAACAATCGCTGGGAGCCTACCGCGACGAACTGATTATATCGACCAAGGCCGGATATGACATGTGGCCGGGACCGTACGGAAACTGGGGCAGCCGCAAATATCTCATGGCCAGTCTCGACCAAAGCCTCAAACGCATGGGACTCGAATATGTCGACATATTCTATTCACACCGTCCCGACCCCGAGACCCCCATCGAAGAAACCATGGAGGCTCTCTCCGACATCGTAAGGCAAGGCAAAGCCCTCTATGTAGGTATTTCCAACTACAAACCCGAGCAAACACGACGGGCCATCGCCATTCTTCGTGAAAATCACACGCCGTGCCTCATACATCAGGCTCGATATTCCATGTTCGACCGCTGGGTGGAACCCGAGCTCCTGTCGCTCCTGCAAGAAGAAGGCGTGGGTCTTATTGCATTCTCGCCGCTGGCCCAAGGTCTGCTGACCAACCGTTATCTGCACGGAATCCCCGACGACTCCCGTGCAGCCCGTCCCACGGGACATCTGAAACGGGAAGCCATCACACCCGAACGTATGTCTCAAATAAATCGGCTCAACGACATAGCCTCCCAACGGGGACAGACATTGGCCGAGATGGCACTGGCTTGGCTGTTGCGCGACAATCGTGTCACATCGGTTTTGATTGGAGCCAGTTCGGTCGAGCAGTTGAAAGACAACCTTCGCGCGCAGGAAAATACCATCTTCACAGATGAAGAGCTGAAAAATATCGGGACAATAATAAACGAATAAGCAACTAAACAACAAATATTTACATCATCAAAAAAATGGGGAGAAAACGATTTTGTTTTCTCCCCATTTTGCTTATTTGATTGAATTTCTACACTTTCAGCGCCCCGATGATTTCGTCGACCGAACGACAGCCGTGCCGGTCGAGATAGTTATCAATGCCATCGATGACTTTAAGGGTCACTTGCGGGTCGATGAAATTGGCGGTACCAATTTCTATTGCCCGAGCCCCGGCCAAAAGGAATTCTACGGCGTCGGTAGCGTTCATGATACCCCCCAGTCCCACAATGGGAATCTGCACAGTGTGGAATACCTGCCACACCATGCGCAATGCGATGGGCTTAACACAAGGTCCCGACAATCCGCCCGTAACGGTCGAAACAACCGGGCGTTGCCTTTCGGCATCGATGGCCATGCCCAACACCGTATTGATGAGTGACACGGCATCGGCACCTTCGGCCTCGACAGCGCGAGCGATTTCAGTAATATCGGTGACATTAGGCGACAATTTCACGATAAGCGTACCCGGATAGGCGGCACGCACGGCTTTGACAACCGATGCGGCGCTTTGGCAAGAAGTTCCAAATGCCATGCCGCCCTCTTTTACGTTCGGACATGAGATATTCAACTCTATGGCCTCAATCTTCGACAACGAGGCCAACCGACGAGCCGTCTCGGCATAATCACCGATGGTCGAACCCGAAACATTGACCAAAATCTGGGTATCGATGTCTTTTATTTGCGGATAGATGTGCTCGATGAAATAATCTACGCCCTTATTTTGCAAACCCACGGCATTGATCATACCCGAGGGTGTCTCGGCCATGCGCGGATAGGGATTTCCTTCCCGGGGCTTCAATGTGGTTCCCTTGACAATAATCCCACCTAAACGCGACAAATCGATAAAATCGGCAAATTCCAATCCATAACCGAATGTGCCCGACGCTGTCATAACGGGATTTTTCATCGACAGCCGTCCGATGTTTACGCTCAAATCTGCCATAACAATTTCTCTATATTAAATACCGGACCTTCTTTACAAACACATACATGCCCCTCGACCGTATTCTCGACACAACAGAGGCAGGCACCGACCCCGCAAGCCATTGTATTTTCGAGCGAGACCTCGCACACGATACCTTGTTCCCGAGCATATCGGGCAACGGCCACCATCATGGGTTTGGGGCCACAGGTATAGATGCGGTCGAAGTGTTCACGTTGCAACAGCGAATGTTGTGTGACATACCCCATTTCCCCGCAAGAACCGTCTTCTGTGGTAATATCGACCGGACCCAGGGTTTCAAAATGCTCTTTCTGCAAAATATCTTGTGCCGAACGGGCTCCCAGCAAGAAATGAGGTTGCACGTCCTTGGCTTTCAACCAATCGCCCAAATAGAGCATCGGTGCTGTTCCCACACCGCCGCCAACAAGCAGCACTTTCTCGCCTGATTTCGGAGCTGAAAATCCATTACCCAGCGGCAGTACGGCGTTCAACGTATCCCCCGGTTCCAGCGTGGCCAACATGCGCGTTCCGTCGCCAACAAGTTGTATGAGAAACCATACCTCGTTCTTCCCGGTATCGACATAGTTGATCGATATGGGGCGACGCAAAAATGTCGTGGCGGAGCCATCGACACGCAATTCGGCAAATTGGCCGGGCAACATTTCGGGCAACGGCGCACCATCGGGAGTCGTTGCTTTCAATAGCACATAATGCGCATGCAACGCCTGATTCTCGGTCACCCGCAAATCCAATACATATTTTTTCATGATGCAATATCTCAGTTCTGAGGACAAAGATAAGAGAAATTAACGCAATATAAAACTATGGTTCGACCTTTTTTGAGGAGAATACCCGGGTTAAGACAAAAGCCCAAATATTGTAAAACGAGTTCCGTTTTGTAATAAAAATTTGGAGAACCATTCCATTTTTGGTAAACTTGACAAATTCAAAACTTTATCCCATGAAAAACATACGATTTTATGCAGCTCTTTTGCTCTCTGCGGCATTTTCTGTTGCCTGCACCGACACGTCGTCCAATCAATCGGTCGGAAATGTTTCCCAACAGGAACACATCACCCTCGGCCACATCGAAGCAACGGCCATACAAGATAATGCCACTCCGCATTTCATGCCCGTCACCCTTTTCCCCGATGCCGGAGACAGCCTTATCTCGGCACTGGACCTGAACGACGGAATCCCCTCGTCGATGAGCGCTTTCTGGGTTACGAACGACTCCATTTCGATTCTTTTCGATACCGGCATGGGAGGCCCTCAAAGCCAACTGCTGCCCCGCCTGAAAAGCCTCGGAATATCGCCCGAAGAGGTTGAATACATCTATCTGACCCATTTCCACGGAGACCACATCGGTGGATTGATGCGCGGCGACACGATTGTTTTCCCCAACGCCCAACTGTATGCCTCGAAAGTCGAGTATGAAGCATGGCTCGATATGGAAGCGGGCAACGGCCCGGCCACAAAGGCCATGAATGCCTACAACGACCGCCTGCATCTGTTTGCATTTGGCGATACACTGCCCGGAGAGGTCATCGCTCTCTCCGCCATTGGCCACACACCGGGACATACCGTTTATCGCATCGGTGACCTGCTCATTGTCGGAGACATCATTCATGGCGCAGCCTTGCAGATACCGCACCCCGAAGTGTGTGCGACATACGACATGGACAAGGAAGAGGCCATAAAAACACGTCGTTACTACCTCGATTACGCCCAGAAAAACCAACTCACGATGGCCGGAATGCATTTCCCGGCACCGGGATTTAAATAATCAGACGATTTCTCTCAATGAATCATCATCGTTTTCCTGTAAATATCAGACCCATCAAACCCGAGGAAATCACTCTGTTGAGTGATTTCCTCTATGAAGCCATCGACCAACCCGCCGGCCAACCCTTATTACCACGAACCATCATACAGCACCCGTCACTGTGGTGTTATATCGAATCATTCGGGGCGCGCGAAGGCGACGCATGCCTGGTTGCCGAAAGCGACACACTCGTTGTCGGGGCTATATGGGTGAGATACATGCATGGGTGTGGATATGTCGACGACGATACGCCCGAAATATCCTTGTCGCTATACCCGGCCTATCGTAACAATGGTATCGGCAGCCAACTTCTGAACAGCATGCTCGATTTATTAAAAAACAATGGGGTAAAAAAAGTTTCTCTGTCGGTCAGCCGCACAAATCGGGCCGTCTCCTTATACAAACGCTTCGGTTTCGAAATTATTGACAGGGATAGAGTCCTTACAACCACCGACTACCTCATGCAGCGCTACCTCTGAGAGGGACACCAAACAAAATCAATCGCACGTCACAGCCATTTGGGGAAGGGTCAGCGGCAAAACGGATTCTGCCCCAAGGAAACACGAATTGCGCCAAAAACCTATTTCGCACTGTCGAGAGAATAGGTCTCAAACGTGTTATCGGAATAGAATACCATGATTTTTACGACACGACGGTTTTCTACCCCAGAATCCTCTGACGGTTGCACATTGATATTTTTAGGCATATAATCCTTGTTTTCAGAAAATAAAGAGCGGTTTTTGGGGGTATCAGAGGCAAAATCCCTGGCATATTCCGTCTCGACCTGAGCATCTGCCCGTTTTGTCTCATTCTCGGGCTGGTAAATCTTGTCTAATGACGATGTAGGCTGTGCCGACTTGAATGCCTCACCGCTTCCTATCATGAGCCATTCGAGCGAAATGGTCGGGTAGGCATCATGTATTTTCATGATTAACTCCTTGCTGACCCCGTTCGGCCCGTTGAGGCATTGAGACAATGTAGACCGATTGGTCTGTATCTTCTGTGCAAACATGGCATCGTTGAGTTGATAGTAACGTATCAACCATTTAATGCGCTCCTTCAAATCCTTATCTCGCAACTCGATTTCGTCCATTTTTTGATGTTTATAAAAATAAATCCATAAAGATTTTATAAGTTCACAAAGATATACAATTCAATTTATATTTCAAAATTCACTTTTACAAACACAATGGGCATAATCATAAATTCAACTCTATAAACAACGCGCAATATAGTTGATTTATCACTTTACATAAAATATCCATAATGTTCATCATTAGAACATTATAAAACAATATATAATCATGAATACCGGCAATTTTTGAAAATCGGAGCAATCGAACAGCCTCCTCTCCCATTTTATTAAAACTGTACTTTATCAAATATTTTAAACAGACTCGTTTTCAGCAAATTTACAATGAAATACAACTTCTCATCTGCTCCTTATAAAACACCCTGCAACAAAAGATATGATTCTGTACACAACGATAAAATATTTATGGACAAACGCAGAAAATTCATATAGACATCGCGAAATGTCCATTATATTGAACAATTAAGCGTTTATGAATATGAGATTTGTTTGTATATAGGAACATATGCGAATCATAAAAACTATGGATTTTGATTTAATAATATTTCCCGGTCGTTTTTACGGAGAAAGGTACATTCAAAAGCAAATATGTCAAGGATTTTTAGTTATGACAGCGGAAATAGCAATATAACATACTGATTGACATGGATATACCGCATAAATCATTCTGCCTTGTCCCACGATGAAAAAAAATCTCTCTCCTATAAAAGAAGATAGATAAAGTCTTTGAGCAATTTTACAGGGCAAAATCACCACAAAGGGAATTAATGCATGATTTTAAAGATAAGCTCTCTCAGCAAATCACAAATCGAGGTATCGGAAGCGCACTCCACTCCTTTTGAACGAGCATCATAACGTCGTATGTCCGAAATAACCTCTACACATTTACCGGCTTTATACAACCTCAGTCCATTGACATAATCTTCGGCCGCATACCAGTTCACGCCCAATTCGGCAGCAATGCCGTTGTTGTTTTTGGGACATGTCGAATAATGCAACAGAAGTAAATTGGAAAAAAACGTAAAGAGAGACCCGAAGGCAATAAACGGTTGTTCCGATTTTGAATTTTGACCGTAATATTTCACAATCCGATTGGCTTTCAGGAGGTCTCGTTGAGAAATGGCTTTAATCAATTCGGTATTGTTGAACTCCTTGCTGATACCCACATGCAACTCTACCATGTCGGCTGTGATGCGCTTCTCACCCGAAAGCGACAAAAGCACACACAGTTTGTCTATTTCTCCGGCCATACGCGACAAGTTTGTCCCTATTGCCTCACACAACATGTTATTGGCACGGTCATCAATGGCGATGTATTTGTCGCGCACATAACCGCTGACAAAAGCCGACAGCTGGCTTTCGTAGATACGCTTCGATTCGTACACGACGCCTTGTCGATTGATTTCCGCGATAATTTTCTTATTCTTTAAAAAGCCATTCTTGTAATTGAGTACCAATACCGTCGTGGGTTGCGGATTTTGCAAGTAAAGGAGCAAATCGTCGATGCTTCGCATCATCTGCATCTCCTTGACGACAACCAACTGGCGCTCGGCCATCATCGGATAGCGACGCGAAGCCGTGAGAATGGCCGACATGTCGGTGTCGGCTCCATACACAATCGTCTGATTGAAATCGCGTTCATCATCATTCAACGCATTTTTCACAATCTCATCGGTAATCAAGTCGATGTAGTAAGGCTCCTCACCCATAAGCAGATACACGGGTTTGAACGCCTTCCGCCGAATATCGGAGATTATAGGTACATGCGTCGATGTTTCTTTTTGGGCCATATTTACGAAACGAATTATTTGGCAGAATATGCCACATTTCATAATTTTGGAGGTAAAATTAGCGAATCTTCCCCGGACGCGCAAATGATTACACCCGAATGATTGCACTGAATCTTCCCGAATACCCGTTCCGGCTCAAATCGGAAGAGGGAAAAACCTTCATATACGACGATTTGCGCAAGCGATTCGTCGCCCTTACTCCCGAAGAATGGGTTCGCCAGCATTTCGTACAGTACTTGATTCGGGAAAAAGGGTACCCTGCCGGCCGTATAGGGAATGAAATCTCCTTGATTCAGAACGGCCGCAAACGTCGTTGCGATACCGTAATATACGACACATACGGTCTTCCGTTTGTCATTGTCGAATACAAAGCTCCACATGTCGAGATCACGCAAGCCGTGTTCGACCAAATCGTGCGTTACAACTCCGTATTACAGGTTCGCTATCTCATTGTATCAAACGGCATTATGCATTATTGCTGCAAGGTCGATTATGTCCAAAACCAATGTCATTTTCTTTCAGACATACCTCAATATAGGGCATTGAATCACCCGGTAGACAAGGTATCACCTCCGATTGGTTCGAAGCCTGTTAAAAAGTAACAAATAGGACGACAGACACAAACTTTTTTCTCTTTCAGACGTCTTTATGGATAAAGTTTCATTCATAAATTCACCTGTCATGAAAAAGTATGTAATATTCATGTTTTTGTTGAGTATCCTCTCAATCCCGACCTTCGCACAACAAACCCCGCAACGGCACAACGCGACCAAAGCAATGCACAGCGTTTCCAAATCCGATGACATAAAAAGCCACAAGGGGAAAAACATGTCGGTGGCCGAAATGACCCAATCTCAGACCGATGATCTCAAAACCCTCCTGCAACTCTCCCATGAACAGACCCGGAAAGTATATGCCATACTCCTGCATGGAAATCAGATCGACAGCGTCAGAAACATGCAATTTGACAAAATGCGCAAAGAACAAAAAGCACAACATGCAGCACAGACCGAAGCCATCAAAAAATTGCTTACTCCCCAACAACAAGCAGCCATGAATGCCATACCGGCATTTGCTTGGGGAAAGGATATTCCCGACGGGATGAACTCCCGACATGATAATGGAGATAAAAAAGCAAAAGATACCACGAAAAGCAGACAAAAAAGATAACGACAAAGTACTTTCAACCTCCACAAAAGAGAAAAAATAATCCCCTCGGGATATAACGCAGTGCGGCATATCGCACTGCGTTTTTTATATCAAAGATAATGAAGATTCTACCCGCTCTTTGAAAAAAGTTCATAGAGAAAACACTATCTTTGCTCATTCTTTCCAGAAAGGCAAAAATATGGCCAAACTCAAAACGATATATGTATGTACCCAATGTGGTGCCGAATCGCCCAAATGGCTCGGTAAATGCCCGTCATGCGGAGAATGGAACAGTTATGTCGAGGAAGTAATCAGTTCCAAACCGACAACGGCACAAAATATTTCCTTCCACTCCGAATCGGGACGTTCCAAACCTCAAAAGCTCGACGACATTTCTGTGGCACAAGAGGAACGCATCGACCTGCACGACGATGAGCTCAACCGCGTTTTGGGGGGCGGCCTCGTTCCCGGCTCCATGGTACTGATAGGCGGGGAACCCGGTATCGGGAAATCGACGCTTGTCCTGCAAACGGTTTTGCGCCTTTCGGGGAAAAAGGTCCTTTATGTCTCGGGCGAAGAGAGTGCTCGCCAACTGAAAATGCGGGCCGACCGCCTGCAAGGGAACAATCCCGATTGCTACATCGTGTGCGAGACGGCTCTCGAAGAGATATTCACCCACATACGCCAGGTAAAGCCCGAGATTGTCATTATCGACTCCATACAGACCATCTCGACGCAAAACATCGAATCTTCCCCGGGAAGCATTACCCAAGTCAGAGAATGTGCCGCAGCCATATTGAAATTTGCCAAAGAATCGCACACCCCGGTGCTGCTCATAGGTCACATCAACAAGGAGGGCAGCATTGCCGGCCCCAAAGTATTGGAACATATCGTCGACGCGGTTTTGCAATTCGAAGGCGACCGGCACTATATGTATCGCATCTTGCGCTCGATTAAAAACCGTTTTGGCAGCACCGCCGAACTGGGTATCTACGAAATGATGCAAAACGGACTGCGCGAAGTAAGCAACCCCTCGGAGTTGCTGCTCACCCAAGACCGGGAAGGGCTAAGCGGAGTCGCCATATCGGCAGCCATCGAAGGCATACGGCCTTTTCTTATCGAAGTGCAATCGCTGGTAAGCACGGCCGCCTACGGCACCCCCCAACGGTCGGCGACCGGATTCGACCTGCGCCGCATGAACATGTTGCTGGCCGTGCTCGAAAAAAGAGTCGGTTTCAAACTGGCGCAAAAAGATGTATTCCTCAACATTGCCGGCGGACTGAAAGTCAACGACCCGGCCATGGATTTGGGCGTCATCAGTGCGATTTTGTCTTCGAACATGGACTTGGCCATAGAACGCAACGTGGCCATGACGGGAGAAGTTGGCCTTTCGGGTGAAATACGCCCGGTGACCCGGGTCGAGCAACGCATTCTCGAAGCCGAGAAACTCGGCTTCGGCCGTATTCTCGTTCCCGTGCACAACCTCAAAGGTTTCGACACAAAACGTCTTCAAATCGAAATCATTCCGGTGCGGAAAGTCGAAGAGGCATTCCGTCAATTATTTGGATAATATGGTCAAAGAAATCTCCATCAGGATACTACCCCAACAAGCCGCAACGGAAAACGGAATCAAGGATTTTCTGGGTCGGGAATATGCGCTCAACAAGAATGAGATTCAAGCCGTCAGGATATTGAAACGCTCTATCGACGCCCGGAAACGGCAGGTATTCATCAATCTGACCGTCCGCATCTACATCAACGAACAGCCGCAAGACGACCTCTTCACACCCATCTCCTACGGAGACGTATCTGACAGACAACCGGCGGTCGTCGTAGGTGCCGGACCGGCCGGACTCTTTGCCGCACTCCGACTCATCGAACTGGGTATGCGCCCCATCGTCCTCGAACGGGGACAGGACGTCCACCAACGACGCAAAGACATCGCCCGCATCAGTCGCGAACACATTGTCGACAACGAGTCGAACTATTGTTTTGGCGAAGGCGGTGCCGGAGCTTTCTCCGACGGGAAATTATACACTCGCAGCAAAAAGCGAGGCTCGGTCGAGCGCATTCTGTCCATTCTCTGCCAGCACGGAGCCTCGCCCGCCATACTTTCCGATGCTCACCCGCACATCGGTACCGACAAGTTGCCGTTGGTCATAGAAAACATTCGCCACACGATTCTGCGTTCAGGAGGTGAAGTAAGATTTGGGACACGCGTAGACGAACTTATATTTGACAATCAAAAAGTTATTGGCGTCAAATCTCACGACGGGAACATTTTTTACGGGCCGGTAATTTTAGCAACAGGACATTCAGCGCGGGACATATACTACTACTTGCACACCCACGATATAGCACTTGAAGCAAAAGGTTTCGCCGTTGGAGTGCGCCTCGAACACCCCCAAGAACTTATCGACCGCATACAATACCACAACCCCGCCGGTCGTGGACGTTATCTTCCGGCAGCCGAGTACAGCTTTGTCACACAGGTCGACGGTCGCGGGGTCTATTCGTTCTGCATGTGTCCCGGAGGTTTTGTCGTACCCGCTGCCAGTGGACAAAATCAATTGGTCGTCAATGGTATGTCTCCCTCAAACCGAGGTTCGCGCTGGGCCAACTCGGGCATGGTGGTCGAGATACGTCCCGAAGACCTTCCCGGTTATGAAACCGGTGATGTCTTGGCCGGCATCAAGTTCCAAGAAGAAATCGAAAGGCAATGCTTTGTCAACGGGAACTGCCGACAGACGGCCCCGGCTCAACGCATGACCGACTTCGTACACGGGAAAATATCGGCCGACTTACCTTCTTCCTCATACGCTCCCGGCGTCCTGTCATCGCCATTGCACTTTTGGATGCCCGAATTTATCACGCGTCGACTTCGTCAAGGATTTCTCCACTTCGGACAAATATCCCACGGATTCCTTACACGCGAAGCTCTTATGATAGGCGTCGAAACCCGCACCTCTTCGCCCGTGCGCATACCCAGAGACAATGAGTCATTGAACCATATTGGTCTCGAAGGTCTTTATCCTTGTGGTGAGGGTGCCGGATATGCCGGAGGCATCGTCTCGGCAGCTATTGACGGAGAGCGATGCGCCGAAGCACTTGCCCAAAAGTATCAATCACATAATTAATACATTTCATTATGATCTCTTTTTGTATTGCATTGGCAACCTTGCTCATTGGTTACTTTGTTTATGGAAAATTTGTTGAGCGCATTTTCGGCATCGACCCGTCAAGAAAAACCCCGGCCGTTGCCAATCCCGATGGGGTGGATTTCGTTCCACTACCCAGTTGGAAAATATTTATGATTCAGTTCCTAAATATCGCCGGACTGGGCCCGATTTTCGGTGCCATCATGGGAGCTAAATTCGGGGTCTCCTCCTTCCTGTGGATTGTTTTCGGTACCATTTTTGCCGGAGCCGTACATGACTTCCTGGCAGGCATGATTTCCCTCCGCCACAACGGTGAAAGCCTCCCCGAAACCATTGGTCGGTATTTGGGTATCACCGCCAAGCAAGTCATGCGATGCTTCACCGTTATTCTCATGATTCTGGTAGGAGTCGTATTCGTTGCCGGACCGGCCGATTTGCTGGCCATGCTTACCCCCGAGCATCTCGACTCGACATTTTGGATTTATGTCATTTTTGCCTATTACATTTTGGCAACGATGTTCCCCATCGACAAAATCATAGGACGCATCTACCCCATCTTTGCCGTAGCGCTCATATTCATGGCCATCGGCATTCTGATTATGTTGCTTGTCACCTTCCCCGACATACCTGAGATTACCGATGGTCTCTCCAATAAATCGGCCGATCCGGTCAATAACCCGATATTCCCCATGATGTTTATCAGCATCGCCTGCGGTGCCATATCGGGATTCCACGCCACACAGTCGCCACTTATGGCACGCTGCATGACCAACGAACGCCAAGGACGCGGCATATTTTACGGAGCCATGATCACCGAGGGTATCGTCGCACTGATTTGGGCCGCTGCTGCCACTTACTTTTTCAGCCCCGAAGGCCAGGCATTCTTCAACGTAACCGAGCCTGACAAAATAAACGGGAACTCGGCCATCATCGTCGACCTCATATCCAAAGGTTGGTTGGGCATTGTGGGTGGAGCGCTGGCTATACTTGGAGTGGTTGCCGCCCCCATCACGTCGGGAGACACGGCATTCCGTTCGGCACGACTCATTGTCGCCGACTTTTTGCATGTCGAGCAACGCAGCATTCTCAAACGGCTGTATATTTCTGTACCGCTCTTCTTGGTAGCCATCGTCATTCTCATTTACAATCTCTCCGACCCGGCCGGATTTGAAAAGATTTGGCGGTACTTTGCATGGAGCAACCAAGCTCTTGCGGTCTTCACATTGTGGGCTATCACCATTTATCTTTCACAAAAAGGGAAACCCTATTGGATTACACTCATACCGGCACTTTTCATGATGACTGTCGTACTCACCTATATATTGTTCGACCGTTCGGGCATAGCACTCTCCTACACCAACTCGATTGTCATCTCATTGATTATCACAGCGGCCTCGGCCATATATTTCTTTGTGCGCCGTACCGCAAACAAAAGAATCTAAATTCTCATTGTCCCATACCGATAAAGGTCGGCAGCAACAGGCTGTCGACCTTTATCATATAATGAGGTTTAAGCAGCAACATCTTGCATGCGACACACATAGAGCAGATTCTCACGGCATGCTGAAATTATATTTGCAATAACAAAAAAATATACTACCTTTGTGGCCGTGAAAAACGGGGTGTAGCGCAGTCCGGTTAGCGCACCTGCTTTGGGAGCAGGGGGTCGCGAGTTCGAATCTCGCCACCCCGACACAACGAAACGGGTAGATAATCGATATGATTATCTACCCGTTTCTATTTTCCGACTGTTTATGGGATTATCGGGACTTATAATCTGCATAATTCCCGACAGCCGCCTGCCATTATTTCTCCGACGAGCATATCATGCAAGGTCTTCGACCCATTTTCTCGGCGGCTTCGACCGAGTACACCTTTACTCGACCACGGCATTGTTTCAGAGAGGGACACTCTTTGTCGAGATGATAGGTCGAAGCATAACCGCCGGTACAAAGGAAGGCGATAACCACTCTCACAGGAGGCTTCACGGCCGAGACCTTACTCCCCTCGAAAAAAGGCAGGACAATCGCCATAAAGACGATTGTCAATCCACGACGCCACATAAATTATCAATCGATAAATTTCACTTTGCCAGCATCACGGGGCTTGGCTGCGGGTGCTTCATCGGGATAACCCACGGCAATCGCATAGAGCAGTTCATAATCATCGGGGAGTTGCAGTTGCTCGACATATACGGCGGCTTCTTTGCTTTCTTTCATAAAGCGTATCGGACTCCCGAGACAGCAGGTACCCAATCCCATCGACTGGGCTGCCAACATGATGTTCTCACTCAGCAATCCACAATCGAATTGTGCCTCTCCGCTTTTGGGCGATGCCACAAAAATCACGGCAGGAGCGTTGCGGAACATATTTTTGAAATTGGGGTCTTCTCCCGCTTTCGGGTTGGCTTCGAGATAGATGGCTGTTATGCCATTGATATATTCGGGATTATCGACAACCCGCACCTGCCATTGTTGGCGGTTCACAGCACTTGGAGCGTTGATGCCACACTCGGTCAAAATTTGCAACGTGTCACGGGAAACGGGTTTCTCCTGATACTTGCGTATGCTACGACGTTCCATGATGGTTTTAACCACAAGGTTCTCTTCATTTGCGGCAACTTCGTTGTTTTGCGGTGCCGGCGAACATGATACTACGGCCACAGCCATGGCCAGACTCATAAGGCCAATTAAATTCTTTCTTTTCATACTTGGCAATATTTATAATACTGATACCAACGACATAATCTCTTCTTTCTTGTCATTGTAAAAGTAGAGATACGTTTTGTCTTTCTTCTCTTTCACATCAAAGGTGTTTGTTTCGTTGAAGGCACGCATGATTTCACCCTCCGATAACGCATCGGGGCACGCCATCATCGTTGTTGCCAGATTTTTAAGGGACAGGGTCTGTTTTTCCGAAACCGAATAAGGTCCGAAGAAGCGGTTGCAACCATTACAGCCCGACACCTGCATGGCCTGGGTATCGAACGTGATTATGGCCGTATCGACCACAACGACAGGCTGTCCGTAGGCAGTCTCAATCAACCACGAACCTTCCAGCGAAACATTTTTGGAGGAGCAGGCCCCCAACATCATCAAAATGGCCGTTGCGGCCATGAAATAAAACTTTTTCATAACAACATCTAACGATTAAAATACTTATACATTTCAACAAATATAAGAAGAAATATTTCTTTTGCCAAACGTCACCACATCAATTACGTCAAATATTACGCCATAAATTTTCTCTTTGCAATTCTCAATTTTTCTTTTTTAGGAAAGAAACAAGATTCGTTTGGGTATGACAAACGATTTTTCTACCTTTGTTTTCGATAAAAAAGCTCGAAATATGATAGAAGATGACATAAAAAAAGCCTGCGAAGTCATGGAGAAAGGCGGGCTTATTCTCTATCCGACCGACACGATTTGGGGCATCGGTTGCGATGCCACCAACGAAGAGGCCGTGAAACGGGTATATGAAATAAAAAACCGCATCGACAGCAAGGCACTGATCATATTGGTCGACAAACCGGCCAAAGTCGACTTCTATGTACGCGAGGTTCCCGAGATTGCTTGGGACCTTATCGAGGTGGCCGACAAGCCACTGACCATTGTGTATCCTCACGCCCGCAACTTGGCACCGAATGTCTTGGCGCAAGATGGCAGCGTAGGCATACGCATCACCCGGGAAGAATTTTCTCGGAAACTGTGCGAACGATTCAGGAAAGCAATCGTTTCGACATCGGCCAACATCAGCGGCCAACCCTCCCCGGCATGCTTTGCCGAAATCTCCGACGAGATAAAACAGGCTGTCGATTACATCGTCACCTACCGTCAGGAGGACCCGACGAAACCCGCACCATCGAGTGTCATCGCCATTGGTGACGGAGGTGTCATAAAAATACTACGACCCTGAAAATGAAACCGAAACAACAAATTGCCAAATATGTCATTAGCGATTTTATATCGACTAATATAGGGTGGCTTTTGTTCAACATATTCCGTTACTACCTGTTACCGATAAACAACGATATTGGTTCATTGGCAAGATATCTCTCCTACCACACGGTCATCGAGGGACAGATACTCTTTCCGTTGCTTTTCATGGGTATATTCTACTTATCGGGATATTATAACCAACCGTTCCTGAAATCGCGGCTCGAAGAGTTTTTCACGACCTTCTATTCGCTGCTCATCGGTACCATCATCATCTTTTTCATCGCCATCATCAACGACCTCTCTTACGGAGATTACAGTTACAGCGCGTTCATCGGTATTTTTGCCATCGAATTTATATGGGTCTATCCGATGCGAGCCATGATTACCGGCTATGCCACACATCAAATCCATACCGGCCGATGGGGATACAACACCTTGATTATCGGAGCCGGTAAAAACGGATACGCTTTGGCTCACGAGATGCGCAACCAAAAGCAATCGACAGGATTCAAGATTGTGGGGTATGTAACAACCGAATGTGACTCGCCGCAAAATGAAGCCGATGAGCTGCCTCGTTTCGCGCCGGACAGACTCTCCCGGCTCATTCAAGAGAAGCAAATCCGTCGGCTCATCGTCGCCCTCGACCGCCATGATTGGCGTTCGTTGCAGAAAGAGACCAATGCCTTGTATGGGTACGACATTCCCATACTGCTTCCGACCGACCTCTACGATTCGCTGCTTTCCCGGGCAAAAATGACCAATATCCTCGGCACACCGCTCATCGATATTACAACCTGCGCCCTCTCCGAGAGCCAGAAAAACATCAAACGGCTGTGTGATGTCATTTTCTCGGCTTTGGCGCTTATCGTGCTCTCCCCGTTATTTACCATCATAGCCATTGCCATTAAGGCATCTTCGCCGGGCAAAGTCCTATATAAACAATCGCGCGTGGGATTACGAAGAAAAGACTTCACCCTCTACAAGTTCAGAAGCATGGTAACCGATGCCGAAAAGGAAGGGACTCCGGTATTATCGAGTGAGAACGACCCCCGCATCACCCCGCTGGGCAGAGTATTGAGAAAATATCGTCTCGATGAGCTACCCCAATTCTGGAACGTACTCAAAGGCGACATGTCGCTTGTGGGCCCGCGTCCCGAACGCCGGTACTTTGTAGAGCAACTTCTGCAACAGGTTCCCCACTACCACCTCATACACCAGTTACGCCCCGGCCTTACCTCTTGGGGCATGGTAAAATATGGCTATGCACGCAACATCGACGAAATGTCGGAGCGGCTCAAATATGAGATGCTTTATCTCGAAAACATCTCTCTGACGCTCGACCTGAAAATCATAATATACACAATAAAGACGGTTCTTACCGGGAAAGGTATTTAAAATAAATGAAACAAGACTTGTTTCTGAAAATTCTCGTATGGCGGGAAAAGCATATCAAGGAGAAAGATTTCGTCTTGATACTGAGCTTTTTTATCGGTCTGTTCGGAGCCATTGCCGCCCTCATACTGAAAGAGGCGATACACTTGATACAGAACCTCCTCACCGACCATTTTTCTATCGACGGAGCCAACTACCTCTACCTGCTCTATCCTATTATCGGCATCGGTCTATCATGGCTTTATGTGCGTTATGTTGTCAAAGACGACATCAGCCACGGTGTCACAAGGGTACTTTATGCCATTTCACAACGCAAAAGCCGATTGAAACCCCATAACATGTATAGCTCGGTGGTGGCCAGTTCCATCACGATAGGTTTTGGTGGATCTGTTGGAGCCGAAGCTCCTATCGTCTACACGGGAGCCGCCATCGGGTCGAACTTGGGAAAACTGTTCCGCCTCGACCCCCGGACACTCATGTTGCTGGTGGGGTGCGGTGCGGCAGCCGGTATAGCAGGCATTTTCAAAGCGCCGTTTGCCGGATTGCTGTTCACCATCGAAGTATTGATGATCGACCTCACGGCGACCTCCATTACGCCGCTCATCGTTGCCTCGGCAACCGCTGCTACCATTACCTATGTCGTCTCGGGGGGAGATGCGCAATTTGCGATTGACCACTCCCAGGCATTTGCCTATGACCGCATACCCTATGTCATCTTGCTGGGCGTATGCTGTGGATTTGTATCGCTCTACTTCACCCGCATGATATACTTCCTCGAAGGGGTTTTCAAGAAATTGAAACGTCCGATAGGGAAGTTTTTATTGGGTTCTCTTATTCTGAGTATAACCATCTTTTTCCTTCCTCCCCTTTATGGCGAAGGCTATGATTCGATATTGAAGTTGTTGAATGGACAAGCCGAAGCTGTTACCGACGGGAGCCTTTTCTATGCATGGAAAGATAATTTCGGAGTATTGGCCCTCTTCCTTACCCTAATCGTACTCTTCAAAGTCTTTGCTACGGCAGCAACCAACGGAGGCGGAGGCGTGGGCGGAACATTCGCCCCGAGCCTTTATGTGGGGTGTATCTTCGGATTCCTGTTCGCTTTTGTCTTAAATCATTTCAACCCGTTTGCCATAACTCTGTCGACGACCAATTTTGCGCTCATGGGTATGGCCGGAGTCATGTCGGGCGTCATGCATGCGCCGTTGATGGCCCTCTTCCTTACAGCCGAACTGACAGGAAGCTACGACCTGTTCCTGCCACTGATGATTACCTCGGCTGTCGCCTTTTGGACCATCAGGCTGTTTGAATCGCATAGCATCTACACCTTGCGTCTGGCTCAAAAAGGAGAACTGATTACCCACCACAAAGACAAAGCCGTGCTCACCTTGCTCAAAATAGACAGCGTTATCGAGAACGACTTTCTGCCCGTGCGCCCCGAAATGACTCTGGGCGATATGGTGAAAGTAATTTCAGCCTCACACCGCAACATATTTCCGGTTCTCGACAAAGACGGCATCTTGCTTGGTATCGTACTACTCGATGACATTCGCAACATCATGTTCCGCACCGAACTTTACGAACGATTCAAAGTGAGCACGTTCATGACCGTTCCTCCCGGAAAAATCGAGATAGGCATGCCGATGGAAAAAGTCATGAAAATCTTCGACGAAACCAATGCCTGGAATCTGCCTGTCGTCGATGAACAGGGCAAATATGTAGGATTTGTCTCAAAATCGAAGATATTCAACTCCTATCGCCGCGTACTGGTACATTTCTCACAAGACTAAAAACACATCATCATGGATAAGAAAGACTTGCGTATCGTATATATGGGCACTCCCGACTTTGCCGTCGAAAGTCTCAAACGGCTGGTCGAAAACGGCTATCACGTTGTCGGGGTCATTACCATGCCCGACAAGCCTGCCGGCAGAGGTCACAAGATACAATTCTCACCTGTCAAGCAATATGCCCTGTCACAAGGATTACCCCTCTTGCAACCCGAAAAGCTGAAAGACGAGAATTTCCTGACCGCTCTGCGGGCTTGGAACGCCGACTTGCAAATCGTCGTGGCCTTCCGCATGCTGCCCGAAGTCGTGTGGGACATGCCCCGTCTCGGCACCTTCAACCTGCACGCCTCTCTCCTGCCGCAATACCGGGGCGCCGCACCCATCAACTGGGCCATCATAAACGGTGACACGGAAACCGGTGCGACAACATTTTTCCTCTCCCATGAAATCGATACCGGTCGCATCATCATGCAACGCTCCTTGCCCATTGCTCCCAACGACAACGCCGGCACCATACACGACAAATTGATGACCATGGGAGCCGAAATGGTGACCGACACTGTCGATGCCATTCTCGACGGTAATATCTCCTGCATCGAACAAGAGAGCCTCATGACCGAAATTCCGCTGCGTCCGGCCCCCAAAATCTTTAAGGAAGATTGCCGTATCGACTGGTCTCGCTCCGCACGAGAAATTCACAATTTCGTGCGAGGACTCTCGCCATATCCGGCTGCCTGGTGCGAATGGAAAGAGGGTGCCAATACATATTCTCCCATCAAGATTTTTGAGACAGAAATAAAAGAGTCCCTCCACGATAACCGGCCGGCCGGGACTATCACCACCGATGGGAAATCTTACATCGAAATCAAATGCGGACAAGATGCCCTGCGTATCGTGTCGCTACAACTGCCCGGGAAAAAGAGACTCCCCGTTGCTGAACTACTTCGGGGGTTCCCCTTGAACAGCTCATATTGTTGTATATAATCACATCATATGAATAAAAGATATAGGCGAGGAAAAATCCTCGCCTATATCTTTCATGGCAATTTGTATCTATTCCAATCAATGTTTTCTTTCAACAATTTTGCCGGAATTCCTCCATATAGGGCATTACTGTTTTCCAATTTTCCCGATACGACACAACTATTGGCAATAATACAAGAATGAGGAATTTGAGAACCTTTCAATACTCTTGTATGAGCAGTAAGCCATACATGATTCCCAATAATAACGGATTGAGCGTAATTTACGCGTTTGTTAGTATCTTTATCTATAATCGAATGACTGTCGCCATTTCTTATTTCTATATCATTAGAAAACATACAATCGCTTCCTATCGTGATATTTTGGCCTTCTGTCGAGGCAATATGGCCACTTTCAATAGTAAAATCTTCTCCAATAATAATGGAACTGGTATCATCTTGCAACCAAAATTGAGTATTCGACACGATGGTAGCACCACCGCCTATTTCTAAGATACAATTATTTCCCAATATGACTATCTCACAATTATGCAATCGAGCTTTATTCCCTATAATAATCTTATTATTAGAACCTCTAATATTAAATTTCACCTTATTGAGGAATACTCCTTTTTTATATATTTTATTTGAGCCTATGTATTTCCAACTATTATTGCGATGTAAGACATTATATACAAACGCTACAATATACAATAACTTTCGATTCTTCTTAATTACATCTTTTAACATAAGAAAATGGATTTAATCGTTCTTATGCAAAGATATACTATTAATTCGTCTTATTCGACTTTTTTAATATTTTTACCAACAAATTATCGTCCGATACAAAGATAGGTGAATCCCATTTTACGCAACTCTTCGGCATCGTAGATGTTGCGCCCGTCGATAATCAACGGCGTCCGCATCGTCTTCTTGATTACGCCCCAGCTCGGCAACCTGAACTGCTTCCACTCCGTCAGCATCAAAAGTGCATCGGCTTCGAGTACGGCATCGTACATGTCGGTCGCATATTCCACACTCCCGCCTATCCGCCGACGACACTCGTCCATCGCTACCGGGTCATAGACTTTCACCTCACACCCGGCTGCCTGCAACAGTTTTATGGTCACCAACGACGTCGCCTCACGCATGTCATCGGTCTCGGGCTTGAACGACAATCCCCACAAGGCGATTTTCTTCCCTTGCAAGGCTCCGTCATAGTAAGCACTCAATTTCTTATACAATATTGTCTTTTGTGCTTCATTCACCTCTTCTACGGCTTGTAATACACGCATGGGGTAACCGGCTTTCTCGGCCGTCTTTATCAGCGCTTTTACGTCCTTGGGAAAACAACTGCCCCCATATCCGCAACCCGGATAGAGAAATTTCGATCCGATGCGGCTGTCGCTGCCTATGCCTTTGCGCACCATGTTGACATCGGCTCCCACCAGTTCGCAGAGGTTGGCAATGTCGTTCATAAACGAGATGCGCGTGGCCAACATCGAATTGGCCGCATACTTGATCATCTCGGCCGAGGGTATGTCGGTAAAGATGACGCGGAAATTATTCAACAGGAACGGACGGTAAAGCCGGCTCATCTTCTCTTGTGCCTGTTCGCTCTCGACACCCACTACGACACGGTCGGGCGACATGAAATCCTTGATGGCCGCCCCTTCTTTCAGAAACTCCGGATTCGAGGCCACATCGAACGGGATTTTCTCGCCCCGCTGGACCAACTCTTCTTCTATGACCGCCTTTACTTTCTTGGCCGTTCCGACCGGAACCGTGCTCTTGGTTACCAGTATGGTGTATTTTTTGATGTTCTGGCCAAATGTCCGGGCTACGGCCAAGACATATTGCAGGTCGGCGCTTCCGTCTTCATCGGGCGGCGTGCCTACGGCCGAAAACACAATCTCCACATCATCGAGACATTCCTTCAAATCGGTCGTGAAATGCAGTCGGCCTTCCCGAGTGTTCCGAAGCACCATTTCATCAAGCCCCGGCTCATATATGGGTACCTGACCCTGTTGCAACCCTTCGATTTTTGCTTTATCTACATCTACGCAGGTTACGTCTACGCCCATTTCGGCAAAACATGTGCCCGAGACCAATCCTACATAACCGGTCCCTACTATCGCTATCTTCATATCGTTATCGTGGTCTATACGGCATTATCGTCGCCCTTGAATAATAAGACAAAGGTGAGAAATATTATCTTCAAATCCAATAAGATGTTCCAATTTTCGATATACCAAATATCATATTCGACCCGTTTTTCCATTTGCCACAACTCACGGGTTTCACCTCTATACCCATTGATTTGGGCCCAACCGGTAAGCCCCGGCTTTGCAAAATGACGAACCATGTACTTGTCGATAATGGCCGAATATTCCCGGGTATGTTTCAACATGTGCGGGCGAGGCCCCACAAAAGACATCTCGCCCTTAAAGATATTAAACACCTGAGGCAGCTCATCGAGGCTGGTTTTCCTCAGGAAATGGCCAATGCGTGTAATACGCGGGTCATTGGCCGTCGCCTGCAACTTATCGGCCTCTGCATTCAGCCGCATGGTTCTAAATTTCAAGCAACTAAATTCGCGCCCCATATATCCGGTTCGTTTCTGTTTGAAAAGTACCGGACCGGGAGAAGAGAACCGCACCAAAAGAGCAATGGGCAGATACCATATCGGCGCCAATAGGATCATAAAAAGCGAAAACAAGAAGTCGAACGCCCTTTTCACGAAACGTCCCGTCCATCGTTGCAACGGCTCACGGCATATCGACAGCAACGGGGTATTCCCCATGATTTGATAATGCAGGCGCCGAGGTATGTATTGGGATATTTCGGGTAAAATAAAGAAACGTATGCCGTTCTGCTCTGAGAAATAAAGCAAATCGACGATTTCGGCATTTTGAGTATTGGGTAATGCGCAATAAATTTCGTCGATATGTTTTTCGATGCAAAATGCCGCCACGTCATCGATTGTTCCCCGCAGCTGCTCCTTCTCACACTTCGGGGCGGTATCATCATCAAAAAAGCCCATAAACCGGAACCCATATCCGGCATCGGATTGCAACTCTTTATAGAGTGACATTCCCGACGAACCGGCGCCGACAATAATGACCCGCTTGAAATTGTATCCACGACGTCGAATGTATCGCAGGAGACGATTCGACAATAACCACCACAGGTTTAAGAAACAAAAGAAGAAGAGGAACAACAACAGCAATCCCATCGAGTCAACATCGACCTTGACGCACGCCATGCAGGCCAAAAAGAGCAGGAAGCCGAAAAACACCGACTCCGACGCAATCAGCAACAAACGGTCGACATACACGATGCGCATGTTATGCACATACCTGAAAAAGAAGGCGATGGGCAAATATGAAAGATTCAGCAACAGACACACGAGCTTCCGCGAATCGCCATCGGGCAACATCTCGGGAAAGAGCATCAGTAAAAATAAAAAGGCGACATTGAGACACACAAAGTCGCCTAAGGTTATTATTTTACTGATCAAATGTCCATAACCTTTCCTTACCATAACAACCGCGTTTATGATAAGATAACGGAAAAATTGAAAGTTTATTGTATTTATTATCGCAATTTTTCGTCAATCAATTCGATTTTTTGGACGAGCAACTGCATGTCATCTTTCAATTTGTCGATTTTACGTTCCAACTCCTCGACCATCTTATTCCCCGATTTGGAAGAGACATTGAGAAATCCCATGTTATTTTGGTAGGTCTGCAAGCTGTTTTTCATGCTCTCATAGGCCCGCATCAGGCGCTCACGCTCGCGATAGAGTTTGTTTTGGGCCTGCTCGGAAGAGGCCAACTCCTCGACCGTATTGCTGAATGCATCTAAGCGGTTACGAGCCTCCTTCATATTCCAACGCTTGAAGTGGACATCAAGTGCCGTTTGGTATTGCTTGCGCAACTTGTCTTTTTCCTTGAACGGGACATGACCGATGGCAGCCCACTCCGACATCAAGGCTCTGACTTGTGTCAATCCGGCATTCTTATCGAGAGTCTCATCGATGGCGTTGAGCTTCTCTATGATTGCCTGCTTGGCTTGCAAATTATCTTGTTCTTCGTTTTTCTTCGAAGCAAATTCTTGTTTCCTGCGGTCGAAAAAGTAATCGCATGCCTCGGTGAAGCGTTTCCAAATGGCATCGGAATATTTGCGAGGTACAGCGCCTATGGTGCGCCACTCTTTTTGGAGTTGGGTCAATTTTTCCGATGTAGCTCGCCAATCGGTACTCTCTTTTAAAGCCTCGGCCTGCTCACAGAGAGAGCGTTTCTTTTCGAGATTGAGCGACATGGCGTCTTTTACGGTCTTGTAGTATTCGGCCTTGCGCGAGAAAAAGAGGTCACACGATTTTCTGAAACGCTCAAACAACTGCGTGTTTACCTTGCGAGAGGCAAAGCCCACCGCTTTCCAACGTTCTTGCATATCCAACACGCTCTTGGTCTTTTCGTCCCATGCCGAGAAGGATTGCAACGAATCGAGGTCGATAGCCTCTATCTCTTCACACAATGCGGTTTTGGCCTCTTCGTTGGCCAACTCGTTTGCTTTTATCGTTTCGAAATATTGCTGGTGACGTTTGTTGATGACGGTCGAAGCCTCTTTGAAACGATTCCATATCTCTTCGCGCATCTCTTTCGATACCGGACCTATGCCTCGCCACTCCTCATGCAAGTTTTGCAAGGTCTTGAAAGCGTCCAGTACATCATCATTGGCAGCAAGCGCCTCGGCCTGTTCACAAAGGGCGGTCTTCTGTTCCAAATTCTTTTTGAAATCATAATCACGCAACTCCTTGTGTATTTTCAGCAAGTCATAAAAATTCTCACTGTATGTCTGGAACGTTTTCCAAAGGTCGCTGACCGCCGATGCCGGCACATTTACGATTTCCTTGAATTCTTGCTGGCGTTCCTTGAAGTCATTGTAATATTTGCCGATGTTATCGGGATCCTCGGTATAGCTCTTTATCTCATCGAGAATAGCTTGTTTGCGAGCCAAATTGTCCTGACGTTCTTTTTCTTGCTGCTCGATATAGACGGCTTTCTTTTCCTTGAAGCTGTTGAGAAGCGTTTTTAAAGTCTCTTCGAGAGAATCGAAAGGAATTTGGAATTCGCCTTTGTTTTCTTCCGGCATTTCATCATACGCCCGATGAGCCTCTTCGATTTCGTTTTTCCGCAATTTGTAATACTGTTGCTTCAAAGCATCGATTTCGTCTTTCACTTCTTCGACAGGTATCGCCAACAGTTCCTTGATGCGCTCAACAATTTGCTCACGCGTACAAGGGTTTTGTACCTGTGTATCAGCAACCGATGTTTCGGCAACCGATTCCACAGCTTCGGGAACAGGAAGTTCGTCCGTTTTAGCAACAGGTTCGCCATTCCCGGCGACATTAATCGTATTTTTCTCCTCGGCTTTACCTTCGGGAGAAAGAATATTTTGAGGCTCCATCATTATACAAAATTTTAATTAAGGCATAATTTTATCTCACAAAACAAAGAAAAATTTTCGTTTCTTCATAACAAATCTCCGCATTTTTTCGCGAAGAGCGGCATTTTATGTTTTTTCAGCGTTTCACTTTTATTCATATAATTCAATGCAACCAAATCCCAGGCTTATCTTGTCGCCCAATCCCGTGTTATGTATAAGTTGTTGCAAGATGGGGTGTAATGTGAGTCTGAATTTACACATATAACCTATCACTTTCGATTCTTCTCGCGTAAACCGTTTGATGAATATTCCCTTTCGTTTGGGGGGCGCAATCAGTTCAAACTTGAAATTGGTCTCATAGGGAAATTCTTTCCCATAGAAATAGTTGTATTTTTCGAGAATCGTACGCAACAACATTTCTTCATAATCGGGCGATTCGGGCCCTATATATTCAAAACTGCGATTGGATCTCATACAAGAGACCACAATGGGCGACAACGACAGGTAGGTCATCGTCTCGGTATATTCCACCGGCTCGCTTTTGTGTATCTCTTCTATCTTGAATGCCACTTGGGATTTTCGGTCACCGACCAATACCTCCCGCCCCTCGAAGGCATTTCGAATGAATTCTTCACTGCCCCTCTCGGGTAGGGTCGAAATCCATAATTGTACTTTTTTGGCCAAAACATACAATCGGTCTTCCTCGACTTTGATTTTCGGTATATATAGGTTCGACACCGACATCAATTTATATCGGGTATTCATCTCCGGCAAAAAGCCATTGATGCCCAGCCACTGCTCATACGCTCCACTATCTTCGGTCAAAATTCGATGCACACACGACGACAATTCATACTGATAACTTACCGGCAGTACATTCCCCGCCAGTTCGGCCTGTACAGATAGCACTAACTTAAATCGCATAATTCTTATTCCTCCTTACTTGTAAGTTTTATCTTACTTTTTCATCAAATCCTTTTTTTAACGCGTACCTCAACAGCTGTTTTGGGCTTTGTAATACAACGTCGACATATTATTCGCTCTAAATATCGCTTGGGCCGTCGTTTGTAACGCTTCCGGCGTAATGCGATAATATTTTTCTATTTCATGGTCGATGGCTTCAGCTTGGTCGAGCAACTCGAAATAAGCCAAATTGGCTGCCTTGTCGACATAACTCAAATTTGAGAAAAGATAGTTTGTCTCAAATTTATGAACCATCTTGCGGATTTCCGGTTCTGGAACGGGTTCACTGCACAACTTTTCGAGTTCCTCTTCTATGGCTTCATCGGCTTGTTGCATCGATACGCCCCGATTCAATCGTCCGTTTATCAAGAAGAGGCCGGTTTCTATATCTCCGGTGATACTGGCATCTATGGCCGTAAAAAGGGGCTTTTCCATGACCAAGTGTCGGAAAAGACGTGATGAACGGCCATTCGAAAGTATATCTGAAATCAGATCACACGTTTGGTAATGTTCTCCGCCCCTACCTTCCATGTGGAAGGCTTTCACGATAGCGTCCATCGGGACATCTCGCTCTACCTCCTTTTGGCGAGGGGCCTGCTGTTGAGGTTCGGGCAAAATATGTCGAGACGGTATCGTCCTCTTCTCAATAGGGGCAAACCATTTTTCGGCCAGTCTCAAAGTCTCTTCATACGAAATATTTCCGGCGACAGCCAATATCGCATTGTTCGGTGCATAGTGGCTATAATAAAACGATTTTACCTCATCGAGAGTAGCCCCTTCGATATGAGTTATGTCACGACCTATTACCGGCCAGCGATATGGGTGACGAAGATATGCCATTTCGCGTATCAAAGCCGGAATATCACCATAAGGCTGATTCAATGTCCGCTGTTTGAATTCCTCAATGACAACTGCTTTCTGGATGTCGAGGCTACGCTGCGAAAAGTCCAATCCCAACATACGGTCCGATTCCAACCAAAAGGCGGTCTCCACATTCTGCCGAGGGACTATGGTATAGTAATTTGTAATATCATTGCTCGTCCATGCGTTGTTCTCGCCTCCTGCCTGCTGCAATTCGGCATCGAAATCCGACACATGAAGCGACCCTCCGAACATGAGGTGCTCAAACAAATGGGCAAATCCCGTACGGTCAGGCGACTCATCTCTCGACCCCACATCGTACAATAGATTCAAGGCGACCATCTGTGTATTGCAATCGGCATGATGCAATAACCTCAATCCATTGGGAAACTGATATTTATTTACCTCTATCACTTATTTTCAATCCAGCACTTTCATGCTCATTTTTATGTCATGCTCGGGTCTATCTCCGTCTTGAGTCGGTACCGCCTCTATAAGATCTAAGACATCGAGCCCTTCAACCACCTCCCCGAATACGGTATAATCTCCGTCGAGATGCGGTGCGCCCCCGACAGTCGTATAGGCCGTTTTCTGCTCCTGGGAGAAATGGAAGCCACCCTCGTTCCGCATAATGTCTTTCAACTCGGCCAGAAGCTTTTCTTGAAGTTCAACCAGTGCCGGCTGATTTTTCGAACGGCGATACTGCATAATCTCTTCCCGATGTGCAGCGACCAGCGACTGGAATACCGATTCTTCCTTCCGTCGAGTCAGTTGCTGCTCCATCGATGCAAGTTGACCTTCGGAGAAAACTGCACCCGTGACAATATAAAATTGCGAACCTGACGATTTTTTTTCGGGATTTACATGGTCGCCTTGCCGGGCTGCGGCCAAAGCTCCTTTTTTATGGAAATGAGCAGAGACGAACTCTGCCGGAATCGTGTAGCCCGGCCCGCCAGAGCCCAACGCCTGTCGAGGTTTTGCCTGTCGGGAATCGGGGTCTCCACCTTGTATCATAAAGTCTTTTATTACTCTGTGAAACAACAGACCGTCATAATATCCACTATTCACCAACTTCACAAAGTTATCCCTATGTTGAGGCGTATCGTTATATAATTTCACAACGATTTCTCCCATATCGGTCTTTATCGACACATAGGTATGACTTTTATCACGCATGGTACACGATGACATGAATAAAATTATTGAGATTAAAAATATAAACCTACAATTCACAATACACCCTTTACCTTCTCTTTAAAGAAGGGATTGTTTGCATTATACATTAAATCCGAAAGGACATTTTTTGTTTGGAAGCAAATTTACATGTTTGCTCGATACCCTGCAAGGCTTTTAATGAAAAAAATTACTCTCTTCATGCAGAAATGTCCCTCGGTCTATAAATAATTCGTATATTTGCAAAATTGTATGACGCATTTTGTCCATTGACATGACAGCTGAAAATTTGTTATTACTGGCTATACACGCCTCATTAAAGGCCGGAGACGATATTCGCCGCATCTACAACAAGTCCGAAAGCGATTTCGGTATCGAATACAAAGCCGACCACTCACCTTTGACGATTGCAGACAAAGCATCGGACGCCACTATCGGACAGATGCTCGAAACAACCCCCTATCCCATTCTCACTGAGGAGAAAAAAGCATTACCTTTTGACGAAAGGAAAAATTGGGAGAAGTTATGGATTGTCGACCCCCTCGACGGGACCAAAGAATTCATCAAACGAAACGGGGAATTTACTGTAAACATAGCATTGGTCGAGAAGGGAATCCCTATGCTCGGCGTTATCTATGTCCCCGTCAAAGAGCGTCTCTACTTCGGATGCGTAGGCATGGGAGCCTTCCGCGCCGATGATATAACCCGCCTTTCCGAAGACAGCACCTTGTCTGATATTATCGCCGCATCGTGTGCATTGCCACTCTCCACCGATACCAGACGGCCGTTCACGGTTGTGGCTTCGCGCTCTCATCTCTCGCCCGAAACCGAGACTTTCATCAACGACCTGCGCAAAGCCCACCCCGAACTCGAAACCGTCTCGATAGGAAGCTCGCTAAAAATATGCCTCGTGTGTGAAGGAGCGGCCGATATATATCCCCGTTTTGCCCCGACCATGGAATGGGACACGGCAGCCGGCCATGCCATAGCCCGTGCCATCGGGAAAGAAATTCTCCACACCGACAGGTCGACACCGCTTCGATACAATAAAGCAGATCTTCACAACCCTTGGTTTATCGTAGAATAAAATCGTATAACAACAATGGAAAAACACATATATCCCATATTCGACCGCATGCTGCAACGTAGCGACCGAGAAAAATTGTTAGGACAAAGAGGTGTCATGCTGTGGTTCACCGGGCTGTCCGGCTCCGGTAAAAGCACCTTGGCCGTCGCTCTCGAACGAGAATTATACAACAACGGCATCTTGTGCCGTATCCTCGACGGAGACAACATTCGCACAGGCATCAACAACAATTTAGGATTTTCCGAAGCCGACCGCATCGAAAACATACGCCGCATTGCCGAAGTGGCCAAACTCTTCGTCGACTGCGGTATCGTAACGATAGCGGCTTTTATCAGTCCAACCGAAGAAATCAGGCAAATGGCCGCCAACATCATCGGTTCCGATGATTTTCTCGAAATCTATGTAAGCACACCGCTCGAAGTCTGCGAAGAAAGAGATGTCAAAGGGCTCTACAAGAAAGCCCGACAAGGTGAGATAAAAAATTTCACGGGTATCTCGGCACCATTTGAAGCACCGAGCAACCCGGCCGTCACCATCGACACATCGGCACACACACTCGAAGAAAGCATAAATTTGCTCAAAAAAATCATCATGCCCCAAATAAAGCCCATGTAGTATTTCCCTCCTTAAAAATAAATTGGTTACATTTGCGGCTCCAAACAACGAGAATATCCGAAAAAAACGAAACATCATGTCAGAATACAAACTGAGCCACTTGAAAGAGTTGGAATCGGAATCGATTCATATCATACGAGAAGTGGCTGCCGAATTTGAAAATCCGGTCATGTTATACTCCATCGGCAAAGACTCGTCGGTCATGGTAAGACTTGCCGAAAAAGCCTTTGCTCCCGGAAAAGTGCCGTTTCCTTTGATGCACATCGACTCAAAATGGAAATTCAAAGAGATGATTGAGTTCCGAGACAAATATGCCAAGGAACACGATTGGAATCTGATTGTAGAGTACAACAAAGAAGCATACGAGGCCGGTGTGGGTCCCTACACCCATGGCAGCAAGGTGCATACCGACTTGATGAAGACGCAAGCCCTGCTCCATGCCCTCGACAAATATAAATTCGACGCCGCATTCGGCGGTGCCCGTCGCGACGAAGAGAAGTCTCGTGCCAAAGAACGCATTTTCTCATTCCGCGACCGCTTCCACCAATGGGATCCCAAAAACCAGCGTCCCGAGTTGTGGGACATCTACAACACCCGGGTGCACAAGGGTGAGTCGATACGCGTGTTCCCGCTTTCCAACTGGACCGAATTGGACATTTGGCAATATATTCGTCTCGAAAATATCCCCATCGTCCCCCTCTATTTTGCCAAAGAACGGCCCATCGTCAACATCGACGGCAATCTCATCATGGTCGACGACGACCGTATGCCCGAAGTCTACCGGAAACAAGCCAAGATGATGAAAGTTCGCTTCCGCACCCTCGGTTGTTACCCCCTGACCGGAGCCATCGAATCCGAGGCCGACACGATAGAAAAAATCGTCGAAGAGATGATGACCACCACCAAAAGCGAACGCACTACGCGCGTCATCGACTTCGACCAGGAAGCCAGTATGGAACAGAAAAAACGTGAAGGATACTTCTAAGCCACAAAACAACATGAACGATATAAACGAAAATAAACTGGACATTAAAGAATTTCTCGACCAAGACGAGAAAAAAGACCAGTTGCGACTGCTGACCGCAGGCTCGGTCGATGACGGTAAATCGACCTTGATAGGCCGACTGCTTTTCGACAGCAAGAAACTCTATGAAGACCAACTCGACGCTCTCAAACGCGATAGCAAACGCGTTGGCAATGCCGGAGAGAACATCGACTATGCCCTCCTGCTCGATGGCTTGAAGGCCGAACGCGAACAAGGCATTACCATCGATGTCGCCTACCGTTACTTCTCCACCAACAAACGGAAATTCATCATCGCCGACACTCCGGGGCACGAACAGTATACCCGGAACATGATTACCGGCGGTTCGACAGCCAACCTGGCCATCATTCTGGTCGATGCCCGCACCGGTGTCATCACCCAAACCCGTCGGCACACCTACTTGGTCTCTCTGCTGGGAATCAAACATATCGTACTGGCTGTCAATAAAATGGACCTTGTTGATTACAACCAGTCCACCTTCGATAAAATTGTCGACGAATACAAGAAATTCGTAGCTCCGCTGCAAATCCCCGACATAACCTGCATTCCTCTCTCGGCCCTCCATGGTGACAATGTGGTCGAGAAATCAGAGAAAATGCCGTGGTACGAAGGAACCTCCCTACTCGATTTTCTCGAAACCGTACACATTGCCAACGACCATAACCTGAAAGATTTTCGTTACCCCATACAATATGTGTTGCGTCCCAATCTCGATTTCCGGGGATTCTCGGGTCGTATCGCATCGGGTGTCGTGCACAAAGGCGACGAGGTCATGGCTATCCCGTCGGGAAAAAAGTCGCGCGTAAAATCGATTGTCACCTACGACGGGGAGCTCGACATGGCATTCCCGCCCCAATCGGTCACCATCACCCTCGAAGACGAAATCGACCTCTCACGAGGTGAAATGCTCGTCCACCCCGACAATCTACCCCATATCAGTCGGAATTTCGAAGCCATGCTCGTGTGGATGGACGAAAAACCCATGCAGCGCGACCAACAATACTTCATCAAACAAACGACCAACACGACTCGGGTACACATCGACCAAATCAAATACAAAGTCGATGTCAATACCATGGAACAATCCATGGCCGAGACAATGAATCTGAACGAAATAGCTCGCGCCGTATTCGTCACAAACAAACCCATCTTCTTCGACTCATACAAACAGAACAAAAGTTGCGGCTCGTTTATTCTCATCGATCCGATTACCAACAACACGAGTGCCGTAGGTATGATTATCGACGAAGTGAACAGCGCCGACCTCTCTTCGGCCATCACCGAAGAAGACCGCAGAAAGACCCGTGACGGCATTTCCCTCGTGTCTGAGAGTGAACGGGAAAAGCTGATTGGTCAAGAAGGAAAACTGTTCCTCATTGCCGGCAACAACCTGCCGCTGCAACGCGAATGCGCCTATCTGCTCGAACGTCGTCTCTTCGACACGGGACATCTTGCCATCGTACTCGACGCACAGACCTTGGGCATTGAAAGCAAATCTCAAATCGAGACGTTTGCCGCCATAGCCACCGAACTCACGCGCAAAGGCATCATCACGATTTGCATCGACCTCTATGGCGAAATCAAAGTTGACAACGCATTCACCATTGCCGTCGACGAGAACTCGACACAACCCGTCGACAAGAACAAAGACTACTGCACCGTGTGCCAACAGCACTTGGCTGCCTCAATTGAAGACATCATCAATTTAAAACTCTGACTATGGGATTCAACTTCCAAAAGTTACCCGTCAACACCCTGATAGGAGCCGATTGGGAAACGTTCCATCAGGTAACCGCCGGACGACAAGTCGATAAAGGCTACAAAACCAAATATCGTCTCACCAAAGCCATCTGCCGCCTGTTGAGCCTGACAAACGGCATCGAGAACCGTCGTTATGAAAAGTGGTTGGCCGAAAAGCCCATCGAGAATGCTCCGGTATTTATCCTCGGGCATTGGCGCAGCGGAACGACTTTCGTGCACAACGTCCTCTCGCAAGACAAGCAATTTGGATACAACACCACCTACCAAACGGTGTTCCCGCACATGATGCTCTTCGGGCAACCGCTATTCAAGAAAATGGCGGCCATGGCCATTCCCAAGAAACGGCCTACCGACAATATGGAGCTCAAAGCCGACCAACCGCAAGAAGAGGAGTTCGCGCTCGTAAATATGACCCCATACACCTTCTACAATTTCTGGTTCTATCCAAAGTACACCCAAGAATACAGCAAAAAATACCTTCTCTTCGAGGAGGCTTCAAAAGAAGAAATCGAGGCATTCAAACAAACCTTCGAGCGGCTCATCAAAATCTCGCTTTGGAACACCCACGGGCAACGCTTCCTCTCCAAGAACCCGCCTCACACAGGACGGGTCAAAGCCCTGCTCGAAATGTTTCCCGACGCCAAGTTCATCTACCTGATGCGCAACCCATATACGGTATTCGAATCGACGCGGAGTTTCTTCACAAACACCATTCAACCGCTGAAACTGCAAGACATCTCCAAAGAAAAAATCGTCGAAAACATCATCAAGGTATATACCGACCTCTATGCTCGCTATCTGGAAGACAAAAAACTCATACCCGAAGGGAACCTCATAGAGATAAAGTTTGAAGATTTCGAATCGGACGCTCTCGAAATGACCCGTAAAATCTACGAAACACTTTCCTTGCCGGGATTCGAAGAGGCACGTCCGCAAATCGAAGCCTATATCAACGGGAAGAAAGGGTACAAGAAAAACAAATACAACTACGACCCCGAAACCGTACGCATCGTCGAAGAGAATTGGGACTTTGCGTTGAAAGACTGGGGATATAAACTCTAACCTGTTCAATATTTTGACAAACGGTCGGTAATGCAGATTGCCGGCCGTTTCTGTTAATTTTTATCAAACAAGAAAAATATACCTGATAAAGAAAAGATAAAGCCATCACATCATTTGGATTTATTGAGAAATTTCCCTTTCTTTGTTTGGGGGAAAATAAAAACCCCGATATTAGACCTTTTAAATCTGAAAACCCATATGAAAAATTACCCCAAAATCGGTATCCGTCCAGTTATCGACGGGCGGCAAGGCGGTGTAAGAGAAAGCCTCGAAGAAAAAACAATGAGTTTGGCCAAAGCCGTAGCAAACCTCATTTCAAGTCATGTAAAGTACAGCGATGGTACACCGGTTCAATGTGTAATTGCCGATGGCACCATAGGTCGTGTTGGAGAAACAGCAGCCTGCCAGGAAAAATTCGAACGCGAAGGTGTAGGAGCCACCATCACCGTCACCTCTTGCTGGTGTTACGGTTCCGAGACCATGGACATGCACCCCCACTGGCCGAAAGCCGTATGGGGATTTAACGGGACAGAACGCCCCGGTGCCGTATATTTGGCCGCCGTATTGGCCGCTCATGCCCAAAAAGGACTGCCCGCCTTTGGAATCTACGGGCATGATGTGCAAGACCTCGACGACAACTCCATACCCGAAGATGTCGCCGAAAAAATCCTCCGCTGGGCTCGTGCCGCCGTTGCCGTAGCTCAAATGCGCGGCGGAAGCTATCTCTCCATCGGTAGCCAGTGCATGGGTATCGCAGGAAGTATCGTCGACCAAAACTTTTTCCAGGAATACCTCGGCATGCGCAACGAAAGCATCGATGAAGTAGAAATACTCCGTCGCATGGACGAAGGTATCTATGACAAGGACGAGTATGAAAAAGCAATGGCTTGGACCGAAAAATATTGCAAAGTCAATGAAGGCTGGGACAAGAACCGCCCCGAGAAACAAAAAGACCGCGCAGGCAAAGATGCCGACTGGGATTTTGTGGTGAAAATGACCCTCATTATCCGCGACCTGATGCTCGGAAATCCCCGATTGCAGGAAATGGGCTTCAAAGAAGAGGCCATCGGCCACCACGCCATTGCTGCCGGGTTCCAAGGTCAGCGTCAATGGACCGACTGGAAACCCAATGGCGATTTCAGCGAAGCGCTCCTATGCAGTACATTCGACTGGAACGGCATTCGAGAATCTTATGTCCTGGCCACTGAAAATGATGCCTGCAACGGCATTGCCATGTTGTTTGGCAAACTCCTGACGGGCTGCGGACAGATGTTCTCCGACGTGCGTACCTATTGGAGTCCCGAAGCCGTGAAACGTGTCACAGGAAAAGAACTCACAGGCTTGGCAGCAAACGGAATCATACACCTCATCAACTCGGGCGCAACGACACTCGACGCCACCGGAGCAAGCATCAATGCAGCCGGTGAGCCTTGCATGAAACCTTGCTGGGAAATGACCGACAAGGATGCCGAGGCTTGTCTGAAAAACACCAGTTGGATGCCTGCCGACAGAGACTATTTCCGCGGTGGAGGCTTCTCTTCTCATTTCTTGTCGAAAGGCGGTATGCCGGTAACCATGTCGCGACTGAATCTCGTCAAAGGTCTCGGCCCCGTATTACAGATAGCCGAAGGTTGGACGGTCGATGTCGATCCCGAAATCTTCAAGACTATCAACATGCGCACCGACCCCACATGGCCTACCACTTGGTTTGCCCCCCGTCTGTGCGACAAACCTGCGTTCAAAGACGTATATTCGGTCATGAACAACTGGGGCGCCAACCACGGAGCCATCTCCTATGGACACATCGGAGCCGACCTCATCACTTTGGCATCGATGCTCCGCATACCCGTGTGCATGCACAACGTCGATGAAGAAAAAATATTCCGTCCCGCTGCCTGGAACGCCTTCGGCATGGACAAGGAAGGTGCCGACTACCGTGCCTGCGCGGCTTACGGTCCCATATACAAATAGTAACCCAAAAACCAATTCAAAATAACTATGATCAACAGATTTGTTCTCAACGAAGTTTCATACTTCGGACCTGGTGCTCGTGAAGTTCTGCCCAAAGAAATCAAACGTCTCGGCCTGCACAAAGCTTTTGTAGCCACCGACAAAGACCTCATCAAATTTGGAGTCGCCGATAAAGTGCTCTCCGTCTTGAAAGAGGCCGGTATCCCCTATGAAATATTCAGCGACATCAAACCCAATCCTACGGTCGCCAATGTAAACGCCGGTGTGAAAGCGTTTGCCGAGTCAGGAGCCGACTTTATCCTGGCCATCGGTGGCGGCTCTTCCATCGACACGTCCAAAGCCATCGGTATCATCACCAACAATCCCGAGTTCAGCGATGTCGTATCGCTCGAAGGCGTAGCTGATACCAAAAAGAAATCGGTGCCCATCATCGCCCTCCCCACCACGGCAGGTACCGCAGCAGAGGTGACCATCAACTACGTCATCACAGATGAGAAAAACGAGAAAAAGATGGTATGCGTCGACCCGAACGACATTCCCGCCATCGCCATCATCGATGCAGAGTTGATGTATACCTTACCCAAAGGACTCACCGCCGCTACCGGTCTCGACGCCCTCACCCATGCTATCGAAGGATTGATTACCAAAGGAGCTTGGGAAATGAGCGACATGTTCGAAATCAAGGCCATCGAAATGATCAACCGTTACCTCGAAACCGCCGTCAATGAACCCCAAAACGCAGAAGCCCGCAACGGTATGGCCGTAGCCCAATATATCGCCGGTATGGCTTTCTCCAACGTCGGTTTGGGTGTCGTTCACGGTATGGCTCACCCGCTGGGCGCCATCTTCGACATTCCTCACGGTGTAGCCAACGCATTGCTGTTGCCCACCATCATGGAATTCAACGCACCTGCGGCTCTCGACAAATATGTAACCATTGCCAAAGCCATGAACGTTTACAAAGACGGCATGAGCAAAGAAGAGGCCGCACAAGCAGCCGTAGATGCAGTGAAGTCATTGTCGATAAGAGTAGGCATACCTCAACATCTGAGCGAACTCGGTATCAAGGAAAGCGACCTGCCCAAATTGGCCGACTCGGCTATCGCCGACGTCTGCACCCCGGGCAATCCGCGCGAAGTAACCCGCGACATCATTCTCGACCTTTATCGCAAAGTTCTTTAATAAACCTTTTGATTGTTAAGGCTATTAGGCCTTAACAATCTTTTTTACGCCTTAAAATCACATACGCATGGAAACACCCCTATCGGGATATAGGGTCAAATCGTATGGCCAACCGGTCAAACGCTATTGCCAAACTCTCAATCTGAAAGAGAATCCCGAATTGATAGCAGAATATCGCAAACGTCACCAAAAAGAAAACGCCTGGCCCGAGATATTGGCAGGTATCAAAGAAGTCGGTATCCTCGAAATGGAAATCTACATTGTGGGAAGCCGCCTGTTTATGATTGTGGAAACGCCACTCGATTTTGACTGGACGACGGCAATGGAACGCCTCAGTACGCTTCCTCGCCAACAGGAGTGGGAAGACTACATGTCGATGTTCCAACAGGCAGCCGAAGGGGCATCGTCGGCCGAGAAATGGCAACTCATGGAGCGTATGTTCCATCTTTACTAAATATCATAAAAATGCTCTGAAACCATGAAAAAAAACGACCAACCGATTTTGCACGACAAAGGCGTGAGTTATGTACTGCCTTTTATTCTGATAACTTTCTGTTTTGCACTATGGGGATTTGCCAATGACATCACCAATCCCATGGTGAAAGCTTTCTCCAAGATTTTCCGCATGAGCGTGACCGACGGAGCTCTGGTGCAAGTGGCCTTCTATGGCGGATATTTCGCCATGGCATTCCCGGCCGCCATATTCATTCGCAAGTACACCTACAAAGCCGGTATCCTCATGGGATTGGCCTTATATGCCATCGGTGCCTTTCTCTTCCTCCCGGCCAAATGGAGCGGCGAATACTATCCTTTCTTGATAGCCTATTTCATTCTCACTTGCGGACTCTCGTTTTTGGAAACCAGCGCCAATCCCTATATTCTCTCGATGGGCAGTGAAGCAACGGCCACAAGGCGCCTCAATTTGGCACAGTCGTTCAACCCCATGGGTTCGTTGTTGGGTATGTTTGTCGCCATGAGTTTCATTCAAGCACAACTCAACCCGATGGATACGGCCGACCGGGCACAACTCAACGATGCCGAGTTTGCCGCCGTCCGAGACAGCGACCTTTCCATTTTGGTTGCCCCCTATCTCTTTATCGGAATTGTCGTCTTGGTCATTTTCTTTATCATATTCTTTTCCCGAATGCCCAAGAACCAAGACCAGTCGCATGATGTGCATTTCATGGTATCGATACGGCGCATCTTTTCCATTCCCCGCTATCGAGAAGGGGTGATTGCCCAATTCTTCTATGTCGGCGCACAAATCATGTGTTGGACATTCATCATTCAGTATGGCACCCGTCTTTTCATGGCCGAAGGCATGGAAGAGATAGCGGCTGAGGTACTTTCTCAAAAATACAATATCATTGCCATGATATGTTTCTGTTGCAGCCGTTTTATCTGCACCTACATGCTCAAATACCTCAATCCGGGACGCTTGCTCTCGATTTTGGCAGGAGCGGCCATGATACTCACTTGCGGAGTCATTCTTTTGCAAAACATATACGGCCTTTATTGCCTGGTCGGTGTCTCGATATGCATGTCGCTCATGTTCCCCACCATTTACGGCATTGCATTGGAAGGACTTGGCGACGATGCAAAATTCGGTGCGGCCGGACTTATCATGTCGATTCTCGGAGGTTCGCTGTTGCCCATGGTGCAAGCTCGTATCATCGATATGAAAACTGTTCTCAATTATCCGGCCGAAAACATTTCATTTGTCCTACCGCTTATCTGTTTCATCGTTGTCGCCGCATACGGATACCGTTCGATGAAATATTCAAAGGTCTAAGGAAACCGCAAGGACATCATACAAAAATGAGAGCCACGAAAATCGTGGCTCTCATTTTTGTGAGAAAGGACTCCATTACCAAATCACGACTCTCTCCTCGGGAGCCATATACATGGGCTGCTCCGCGGTGATACCAAAAGCTTGGTAAAAAGTTTCGAGGTTGCGAAGTGCGGCATTCACGCGCCACTTGCCCAACGAATGGGGGTCGGTCTTGGTGCGCCGCAGAATCTCTTCGTCGCGAATATTCGATGCCCACAAATTGGCATAGGCAAGATAGAATCGCTGGTCGGGTGTAAAGCCGTCTATCGGCGTTTGTTCAGCACCTTCCGTGGCATTCTTAAAGGCGGTGTAAGCAATCCGCAAGCCTCCTTGGTCGGCAATATTTTCACCCAGAGTGAATCGTCCGTTGGCATGAACCGTGTCGATGACCACAATCTGGTCATACTGTTCGACCAGTCTATCGGCGCGCAGATTGAACTGACGGGTATCTTCGGGTGTCCACCAGTCGTTGAGGTTCCCCTCCTTGTCGAATTGCCGTCCCATGTCGTCGAAACCGTGCGTCATTTCGTGCCCGATGACAACGCCAATGGCTCCGTAATTGATGGCATCATCGGCCTCAGCATAAAAGAAAGGAGGCTGTAAGATACCGGCCGGGAAACAGATTTCGTTGGTGGTCGGATTGTAGTAAGCATTCACCGTCTGGGGGCTCATATACCATAACGACTTGTCGACCTCCTTCCCTATCTTGTCGAGCATATATGCCGTCTCAAACATCGAAGCGTTTTTGAGATTTTCCCAATAACTCTTCTCGGTCGAAATTTCAAGGGCCGAGTAATCGCGCCACTTATCGGGATAACCGATTTTTACGGTAACGGCAGCCAATTTTTCAAGAGCCCGGGCTTTTGTCTCATCACTCATCCATTCGAGTTGCGCGATATGTTGCCCCAATGCCTCTTGCAGATTGGCAACAAGTTTCAACATGCGATCTTTCGAGGTCTGGGGGAAATATCGTTCCACATATATCTCACCCAAAGCCTCACTCAGCACGGCATCGGTCGTCGACAGCGAACGTTTCCAGCGGGCACGCGGTTCTTGTTGTCCCGAAAGGGTTTTCCCGTAGAAATCAAATCTGGTTGCATAGAAATCATCGCTCAGGTACGATGCCGCATTGTTGAGCAGATTAAAGGTCAGATAATCTTTTATCTCCGGCAACGAGAGTTGCGGATAGAGACGGTTGAAGCCATCGAAGAAAGGCAACTGGGATACATCAAGGTAGCTCAGGCTGTCTACGCCCAGTTCTGAAAAGAACGCCTCCCAATCGAAGCCGGCTTCCCGTTTCACAAAGTCGGCATAAGCCATTTTGTTGTAATTCTTCATGGGGTCGCGCAACTCTATCCGGCCGTATGAAAGACGCGCCAGTTCGGTTTCAATCTTCATCACCGACTCTACGGCCTTTTGGGCCGACGCATCGTCGTATCCGGCCAAGCGGAACAGTTGCCCGATATATTTCTGATAAGCCTCACGCAATGCTGCATTGGTACTGTCCGATTCCAGATAGTAATCCCGGTCGCCCAAGGCTATCCCGCCCTGACTTATACTCAACAGGTTTACTTCACTGTTTTTGCTGTCGGGCCCCACATAGAGATAAAAAAACGGAGCAAGCCCCTCGGCCTGCAAACGCCCCATAAGTGCAGCAGCCTCGGCAGGGTTGGAAATTCCGTTGATGGCATCCATATCGGCAGCAATCGGTGCCATACCCTCGGCATTGAGGCGGGCACTGTCGAGGCCAAGTGTATAGAGCTCTTTCACTTTGGCGGCGACACTACCGGGTTGCTGATTTTCAGATACCAGTTCTGTCACCAAATCGTGCATCTGTTCTTCACACAACTCGGCCAAGCGGTCGAATGAGCCATAGCGGCTATATTCGGGTTTCAACGGGTTATTGGCCATCCAGCCACCGCAGGCGTACTGATAAAAATCGGTCCCGGGAGCAACACTCAGGTCAAAATTGGATTGCGGCAACGGATTCTCGCCAGCCTGTCGTTCGGAGCAGGCTGCCAGCGTCAACGCCGCCATAAATGACAACATCATAGTCTTTTTCATAACACGGTATTGGTTTTTATATCATTTTTCACAGGGTCTCTTTTCGCATCTGTTCGAGGGTCTCGGTCTGTTCGAGCCACAACTCGGTAAGCGCATCGGCATCTTTTTTCAAGGCGCCATGCTTCATGCAGAGGTCAATATCGGCCATGCCTTCGGGAGTGGCCAGCCGAGCCTCTATCTCCGCAATCTCCGTTTCGAGTTTGGCCAGCCGCTGCTCGGTATCGGCAACGGCGCGCTCCTGCCGTTTCACCTTCCTCTGCGCTTCCTTACGAGCCTCGAACGCCACTTTGTTCTCGGTCACTGAGGGGGCATTTTTCACCTCTTGGTTTTGCGGTTTCTCTGCGGGCGTCACTTTCACTTCAAGCTCTTTCAGCGACGACATTTTCTTGGTTGCCAAGAAGTCGTATATGCCGCCGAGGTGCTCCCGCACCCTCTGCTGGCCAAATTCATATACCTTCGAAACCAACCCGTCGAGGAATTCCCGGTCGTGCGACACGACAATCAATGTGCCGTCGAACTCCTTCAATGCCTGCTTCAAGACATCTTTGGTGCGCATATCGAGGTGGTTGGTAGGCTCATCGAGAATCAGCAGGTTCACCGGTTCGAGCAAGAGGCGTATCATTGCCAGCCGGGTCTTCTCTCCGCCCGACAAGACCTTCACTTTCTTGTCCGATGCCTCTCCGCCAAACATGAACGCCCCCAGTATGTCGCGTATCTTGGTGCGGATATCTCCCACCGCCACACGGTCTATCGTGTCGAAAACGGTAACCGACTCATCGAGCAACTGCGCTTGATTTTGCGCGAAGTATCCGATTTTCACGTTATGCCCGATTTTCAGTTCACCATCATAGGGAATTTCCCCCATGATACACTTCACAAGGGTCGATTTTCCTTCGCCGTTTTTACCCACGAAGGCCACCTTCTCGCCCCGCTTAATCGTAAAATCGGCATGTGCAAAAACGACATGGTCGCCATAGCTTTTACCCAAATCTTTGGCAATGACCGGATAATCGCCCGAACGGGGTACCGGCGGGAAACGCAACCGCAGCCGTGAATTGTCGACCTCGTCGACTTCGATGCGTTCTATCTTTTCGAGTTGTTTGATACGCGACTGCACCTGCACCGACTTGGTGGCTTTGTAGCGGAAACGTTCGATAAAAGCCTCCGTGTCCTGTATCTGCTTCTGCTGGTTTTCATAAGCCCGCTGCTGCTGTTCGAGCCGTTCGGCCCGCAACTGCACATATTTGGAATAATTGACCCGGTAATCATAAATGTGGCCGAGCGAAATTTCTATCGTGCGATTGGTCACATTATCGATAAAAGCCCGGTCGTGCGACACCAGCACCACGGCATTGGCTCGGGTAGCCAGGAATGTTTCGAGCCACTGAATCGACTCGATGTCAAGGTGGTTGGTCGGCTCGTCGAGCAGCAATACGTCGGGGCGCTGCAACAGCAGCTTGGCCAACTCGATGCGCATGCGCCAACCACCGCTAAACTCCGATGTGGGCCGGTCGAAATCAGAACGCAGGAATCCCAGTCCCAACAGCGTCTTCTCTATCTCGGCCAAGTAATTGCCCGAGCCCGACAAGGCCAACTGCTCGCTCACCTGTGAAATGCGATCTATCAATTCCTGATAGGCATCACTCTCGTAATCAGTTCGCTCGGCCAGTTCGGCATTCATCTGGTCGAGACGTTCCTGCATCTCCTGAATGTGCGAGAACGCCAGTGCGGCCTCCTCGGTAACCGTCCGGCTGTCGGAGAGTTGCATCTGTTGCGGCAAATAACCGATGGTTATGTCCTTCGGCCTATTCACCACCCCCGAGGTAGGCTGTTGCAAGCCGGCGATAATTTTGAGCATGGTCGACTTGCCCGCGCCATTTTTTCCCACCAGCGCAATGCGGTCGCGCTTGTTGATGACATACGTTATCTTATCGAGCAAGGTAAAGCCCCCAAACTCCACGGTCAAACCTTCTATTGAAATCATAATCGTGTACCTTCATTATATACCGTAACACACGGTCGTTTCAAAACACGGCAAAGGTACACATTTTTACCCGAAGAGCATATATCCGTTTTCGTATTAAAAAAATCAGGGAAGAATCCTTACCAATTTTATGCAAAGTTACAAAAGACCTCCGGAGAAAAGCTGCCTCATTCAGCCATTCCTCATACAATACACCATCTGTAAGGCAAAGTTGTAGCGCCATCTCCTCATGCGTCGCCAACCCGTACTTTAAGGACACTCTCCCCATATTTGAAGATCTACCACCACTGTTGTATACCGTTTTAAATATAACAAACAAGCATAAATAAATTTCAGAATATTTATACACACAAAATAATACATTTATTTATTGTTGTATATAAACTATTGCATTTCCAATAAGCATACAACCGATGTTATTCGATTTTCTACAATCTGCACGCAAAAGTCTTCTCATTCTTTGAAAAATTTATCACCCGTTTTCGTAACGATAAAAAATACCGAAAATATTTTCTTCCACACTTCCCCTCGTGCTATCTTTGTCGTAATCTTATAAAATTATCTGTCATGGAGAAGACATGGAGATGGTTCGGTCCCAACGATCCCATCACGCTCGACATGCTGCGGCAAATCGGCGTGGAAGGTATTGTTACCGCCCTGCACGATGTGCCCAACGGTGAAGTATGGAGCATCGAAAAAATAGAAACGACAAAGACTTTTATCGAATCGCACGGTCTCCGATGGTCGGTCGTCGAGAGTCTCCCCGTGTGCGAAGCCATCAAGTATGGTGGCACCGAGCGTGACCGCCTCATCGAAAATTACATCACAAGTCTCTCCCATTTGGGTCGGTGCGGCATAAAGACCGTCTGCTACAACTTCATGCCGGTTATCGACTGGATACGCACCGACCTGCATCACCCCTGTGCCGACGGTACGACGTCGCTTTACTTCGACCGGGTGCGCTTTGCCTATTTCGACATACACATTCTCAAACGCCCTCAGGCCGAGAATGATTATTCCGAAGAGACGCTGGCCGACGTACACGCTCTCGACAAGACTATTACCGAGAAAGAGAAAGACGAACTTATCGACACCATCATCGTCAAGACCCAAGGTTTTGTCAACGGCAACATCAAGGAGGGCGATAAAAATCCGGTAGAACTGTTCCGACGCCTGCTGTCGCTTTACCAGGGCATCGACCGAGATGCGCTGCGGGAGAACTTGCGGTATTTCCTCTCGGCCATCATGCCCGTGTGCGAGACGTTCGGCATCAACATGTGCATACACCCCGACGACCCGCCATTCCAGGTGCTGGGGCTCCCCCGCATCGTAACCGACGCCGACGACATCGCATGGATTCTGAATGCGGTCGACAACCGCCACAACGGGCTCACCTTCTGTGCCGGCTCGCTGAGTGCCGGCGAGCAGAACGACACACGAGAACTGGCCCGACAGTTTGCCGGGCGCACCCATTTCGTGCACCTGCGCAGCACCGAGGCACTGCCCGGCGGCAACTTTATCGAGAGCCCGCACCTATCGGGCCGCGGCCACCTCATCGACCTTATCCGCATTTTCGAGAAAGAAAATCCCCGACTGCCCATGCGTGTCGACCACGGACGCACCATGCTGGGCGACGAGTCGATGGGTTACAACCCCGGCTACTCTTTCCACGGGCGCATGATGGCCTTGGCACAAGTCGACGGCATGATGGCAGTCGTGAAAGATGAACTACAAAACAAACTCCTCTAAAACATGAAGCGTACACCTCTCATCACCTCACTCCTCTTCGCACTATGTCTGATGCTCTCCTCACCAGCCGAGGGCGGCATACGAGAAAAATACAACTTCAACCTGCAATGGCTCCTGCACGTCGGCGACATGCCGGGCGGCGAAAAACCCAAACTCTCCGATAAAGGGTGGGAAGCCATATCTCTACCCCGGGCCTTCAACGAAGACGAAGCCTTCAAAGTACCCATCAAGGAGCTCACCGATACCGTCGTATGGTACCGCAAACATTTCAAACTGCCCTCATCGGCCAAAGGTAAAAAAGTATTCATCGAGTTCGAAGGGGTACGTCAAGGCGCCGACTTCTATCTCAACGGACAACATCTCGGTCTGCACGAAAACGGCATTACCGCCGTAGGCTTCGACCTCACCCCATATATCAATTACAGGGGCGACAACGTCATCGCCATGCGGGTCGACAACGACTGGCGCTACAAAGAGCGTTCGACGGGCAGTACCTTCCAGTGGAACGACCAAAACTTCAACGCCAACTACGGTGGTATTCCCAAAAACGTGTGGCTGCATATCACCGACAAACTCTACCAGACACTCCCCCTATACAGTCACCTCGGCACGACCGGCGTATATATCTATGCCACCGACATTCAGGTCAAAAGCCGCCGGGCCACCCTGCACGCCGAGTCACAGATACGCAACGAACACAACCGCACGATGAATGTCGGTTATGAAGTGAAGATATACGACATCGAGGGGAAAGAGGTAAGTGCGTTCACCGGCAAGCCGCAGACCGTAAAACCCAAGGAGACCATCACCCTCACGGCCTCGGCCACACTCGACGACATACACCTGTGGAGCTGGGGATACGGTTACCTCTACCGGGTCGCCACCCGACTGCTGGTCGACGGGGAAGTGGTCGATGAAGTGATGACAACGACCGGATTCCGCAAGACCCGTTTCGGCAACGGCAAGGTATGGCTCAACGACCGGGTAATCCAGTTCAAGGGCTATGCCCAGCGCACCAGCAACGAATGGCCCGGTGTGGGCATGTCGGTCCCGCCATGGCTGAGCGACTACTCCAACGGGCTCATGGTCGAGGGCAACGCCAACCTCGTACGATGGATGCACATCGCCCCCTGGAAACAAGATGTCGAGTCATGCGACCGAGTAGGTCTCATGCAAATGTTCCCGGCCGGTGATGCCGAAAAAGATGTCGACGGCCGCCGCTGGGAACAGCGCAAGGAGGTGATGCGCGACGCCATCATCTACAACCGCAACAACCCGAGTGTCATCTTCTACGAATGCGGCAACAAGGCCATCAGCCGTGAACACATGCTCGAAATGATTGCCATTCGCGACCAGTATGACCCGCATGGCGGACGGGCCATCGGTTCGCGCGAGATGCTCGACGTGCGCGAAGCCGAATACGGCGGTGAGATGCTCTACATCAACAAGAGCGAACACCACCCCATGATACAGACCGAATATTGCCGCGACGAGGGGCTGCGCAAGTACTGGGACGAATTCAGCTATCCCTATCACAAACAAGGCGACGGGCCGCTCTACAAAGGGCAAGACGCCTCGGCCTACAACCAGAACCAGGATATGCTGGCCGTGGAGTTTGTGCGCCGTTGGTACGATATGTGGCGCGAACGTCCCGGCACCGGACGCCGGGTCAACTCGGGCGGCGTAAAAATCATCTTCTCCGACACGCAGACCCACTGCCGGGGTGCCGAGAACTACCGCCGCAGCGGCGTGGTCGATGCCATGCGCATACCCAAGGACGGCTTCTATGCCCATCAGGTCATGTGGGACGGCTGGGTCGATATCGAAACCTCCCGCACCCACATCATCGGCCATTGGAACTACGCTCCCGGTGTAAAGAAACCCGTATATGTTGTCTCCACGGGTCATAAGGTAGAATTGCTCGTCAACGGGCAATCGCAAGGATTCGGTCGACAAGAATACCGCTTCCTGCACACCTTCGACTCGATAGCTTGGGAAGCCGGAACGGTCGAGGCTGTCGCCTACGACGAGAACGGACGCATTGTGAGCCGTGATGTGTGCCGCACTGCCGGAGAACCGTCGGCCCTGCGGCTCACCCTGATGCAAGGTCCGAAAGGCACATTTGCCGATGGTGCCGACGTTGCCCTGGTCGAGATAGAAGTGGTCGACAAAGCGGGCAACCGTTGTCCGCTGGACAACCGCATGATAACCTTCGCCCTTGAAGGCCCCGCCGAATGGCGAGGCGGCATAGCCCAAGGCGCCGACAACTACGCCTTGGCCACGACACTGCCTGTCGAATGCGGCGTTAACCGCGTCATGATACGCTCTACCCGTCAGGCCGGCCATGTGAAGCTGACCGCCACGGCCGATGGATTACCCGCTGCCACCATCACCTTCGCCACCCTCCCCGTGAAGGTTACCGACGGACTGAGCTCCTTCTTCCCGGCCGAGGACCTCCCCTCCCGCCTCGACCGCGGCGAGACACCCGCCACGCCGTCGTATGTCGACACCAAAGTCGATGTCAAGGTAGAAAAGGTCATGGCCGGCTCCAATACCGACAAAGCGCACCTGAGCTACGACGACAACGAACGCAGCGAGTGGAGCAACGACGGACGTCTCAGTACCGCATGGATTACCTACAAGCTCGAACGTCGTGCCGAGATCGACGACATCTGCATCAAACTCGCCGGGTGGCGTCAGCGCTCCTATCCCATCGAGGTATATGCCGGCGACAGTCTGGTGTGGAGCGGAAACACGCCCAAGAGCCTGGGATATGTGCACCTCACCATCGACAAGCCGATACGGTCGGACAAAATCACCCTCCGCCTGAAAGGTGCCACCCATGATGCCGACGCATTCGGGCAGATTGTCGAGGTTGCCGAGGCACAAGCCGGAGAACTGGACATCATCAAGGAGAAAAAAGGAAAAAACAATTCGCTCCGCATCGTCGAAATCGAATTCCTGGAAACCCTCCACCAATAACCGATCCACAACTTACCACATACATTCGGGGCATGAATCACATAAAAGGATTCATGCCCCGCTCTATTACTATCACTTATCGCTGCTTGTTATCTTACAGAATGTTTGAGAAAATCTGCATAAGGAATATACCTCTTTGAAATCAAGAGAGTTAGAAGAATTACTTCGTTTTCAGGTAATGAGTTGGCAACCGTTCTAATTGCCGTGGTCTGCATCGCTTTGCTTGTTTGGGAAACTCTTACGGTACAAAGGTATGAAAAATATTCAGACTGAAAGGATCATTCCAAAAATTATTTTAGTCAGAATATTGAGCATTCATCCTTATGCAGTCTTGGTTGGAAGCAATTAACGAACAAGGAAGCCACGGTAAAGGCAACTCCTACTCCTACCACGCCTGCCCATCCGTAATGTTGCCAAAACAGACCTGAAACGAACGTACCAGCAGAACCGCCCAAGAAGTAAATGGTCATATAAACGGTATTGACACGATTGATGGCAGATGCGTCAAGGGCGACTACGCTGGTCTGATTTGACAAATGGATGCATTGCATACCGGCATCAATCAACAGGATGGCAACTATCATCCACAAGTAGCTGTCATTTCCAAAAAATGCCAACAACCATGCAGCCAAGATAACACATCCCCCGACAATGGAGAAGAACCTTACGCCGTACTTCTGGATATAGCCGCTAATGAATACAACCGTAGACGCACCTGCCAATCCGCACAAACCGAGTGCCCCGATAATATCGTCATCCGCAAAGAATGGCTCTTGCTTCATCCGGAAAGCAAGGCAACTCCACAACGCAAAGAACGAGCCATAAGCCAATGCCGCCCTCAGCGACGCGATACGCAAGTACGGGTATTGGGAGAGCAGACGCAACAAGGATTTCATCAGCCCTGCATAACTTTCTTGAGAGCGGGCAGACAGCACGGGCAGCATCTTGTAAATCATCAGAAAACATCCGAGCATAAACACGCAAGCCACGAAATAGACGGAACGCCATCCCCACACATCAGCCAGAAAGCCACTGAACACCCGCGAGCCGAGAATGCCTATGAGCAAGCAGGATTGTATAATGCCCACATTGCGCACCTTGTGTGCAGGTGCTGAATGGTAAGACACCAACGGGATGAAGAACTGCGGCATGACCGAAGATGCGCCGGCAAGCAAGGATGCGCCCCACACCCAATAGATGTTCGGGGCAAGGGATATGGCAAGCAAGGCGCACGCAGAAACGATATAATTGGTCAATATCAGCTTCTTTCGTGAAACCAGATCACCAAGCGGGATGACAAATACAAGTCCGGTCACATAGCCTATCTGGGTCAATGTCGCTACCATGCTGGCAGAAAAGTCGTTTACCGCGAAGTCTTTTGCCATGCTGCCCAACAAAGGCTGGTTGTAGTAGCAGTTGGCGACGGAAAGTCCGGTAGCGACCGCCATCAGAGCCAGCAGAGGTGCCGGAATGCCTTGGTTCTCCCTCAATTCATACTTCATCGGTCGCCTCCTTTCAGTATGACACGACTTTCAATCCTATCAAGGAAGCAATGAGCGTGAACAGGAAGAAAAGCCGGATGGGAGTGGCAGGTTCCTTGAAAACGAATATTCCTATCAAGACCGTGCCGACCGCCCCGATGCCTGTCCAGATGGCGTATGCCGTACCCAAAGGCAACGTCTGCACCGCCTTGGCAAGCAAAGCCATGCTCAGTATGGTGGAAGCAAGGAACCCGCTTCCCCACAGATAGAATCCAATACCCGATGCCGCCCTCGTTTTCCCCAAGCAGAATGTAAGGCTTACTTCAAACAATCCTGCCAACAATAAGATTATCCAATTCATACCTATGATTTATTAAATTCGGGCGCAAAAGTAAGCAAGTAATCCCTAACAGCTTTTTACATTTGGCAAAAACCGATTTTGCATTTGACAAAAAGCAACCGTTCATTCTCGTTTCTATGTGCTATTTTATAATTTTGCACACCGAATACAACAATGCGCTATGGATATAAAGGAAATCATCAATCAAAGATATGCTATGCCGGACACGTCTTTGGACAAGTTGCGGCAATGTTTGACGGAAGTTTCGTATCCCAAAGGATTCCGCGTGCTGGAAAGCGGCAAGGTGGAGAAGAACATCTTTTTCATCAAGGAAGGCATTGTCCGCGCCTATACCTCGGTGGACGGGAAGGAAATTACCTTTTGGTTTGGCAAGGAAGGAGCGACCCTTGTTTCCATGAAAGGCTATGTGAATGACGAGCCGGGATATGAAACAATGGAGCTGATGGAAGACTCGATATTATATGTATTGGAAAGGAAAGAACTGAAAGAGTTGTTTTCGGAAGATTTACACATCGCCAATTGGGGGCGGCGTTATGCGGAGATGGAGTTGCTTGCCACCGAGGAACGGTTGATTTCCATGTTGTCCGCCATCGCCTCTGAACGTTATAAGGAGTTGTTGGAGAAAGAACCTGATTTGTTACAGCGATTGCCGTTGGGAAGCATCGCCACTTATTTGGGTATCACACAAGCGAGTTTGAGCAGGATTCGGGCACAAATAAAGTGACGTTTCAACCAACTGAGGATAGCAAGCGGTTTTGGTCTGCCCCAAACACAAACTTGCTATTTTTCCGTTGGTATTGTTTATATGTGCTATAACAACAGATTCGCCACATTAGCTTGCCGTATTTTTACGCTCGTCGGGACGGGTGGTCCCGCCCCTTGGCGCTGGCCGTTCCCCGACCGATGAGCTTAAAAGTGTTAACAGTCAGTGATATATTTGTAATTCTCCACAGTTTATTGAACAACAGCTTTCTTATTTCTATGTTTTATGAATTTAAGATATTCGTAATTACATGGCAGGATTTCTTCGTTTGACTCCAAGAATTTTTCACTCACATCGGGCTGGATTGGAATAAGGTGCTCAACAGACTTGAGTTTTTGCATCGGAGTCTTGCCGTTCAGCGAGGAATGTGGTCGTTTCTTATTGTAGAACTCCTGCCATTCCATAGCCATCGCATTCAAATCAAGTGTCTTATCCGACAAATCTATAAGATTCCAAAACTCTGTCTTATCGGTCTGCTGAGACCTTTCAACTTTGCCATTCAAATGTGGAGTCCTTGGTTTGATAGGTCTGAACTTGATAAAATGGTCATGCAGTTCATATTGGAAATCATAATTGAAGAATTCTGTTCCCCAATCAGTCTGTATCCGCTGAACGGGAAAAGGAAAGGTGTTCAGTATCTCTCCTAAAAAATGAATTGTACTTTCCGCTTTTTTATTGGGATATACACGAATGGTCCTCAAACGGGTACAATCATCTATGGCCGTGAACTGATATGCTCCATTTCGTACTTTCATTACATCCAGCTGGATCCTTTCCCCAGGAATTTCTTTACTATATCTGATATAGTCTGACTTTTTACGCCGTTTCACAACAGCTTTAACCTGATGCCTTTTTAACACACGCCACACGGTCATGGCTGAGAGTTTTATTCTCTTCCTAAGCAGATAGTTGGCAATCCGTTGCGCTCCCCATTTTCTCGTCTCACGCAGATTAAGAATAATGGTTTCAATTCCAGGCGTTACCTTCATATTTGCGAGTCTTGATGGGCGTTTAGACTTATCGGACAATTTTGACTTACCTTGTTCTTTCTCGCGATTTATCCAACGGTATAACGTGGAACGGGCAATCCCGCACCGAAGGGCTGTTTTTGTCACAGAATTCGATATCAAAATAGGAATGGATTAGAAATAAGCTATTTATGAGCTTTTCTCAAAGGGTGAGGTAATGACTTGGAAACAGTCACAAATTCTGCAATATGCGGTAAATTTCTGTCAAACAACTCTTGTCTTAGCGCAAAGATACGGAAAAGCAACCAAATTCTATTACCGTTTCCCATATTTCTTTTCAAATAATTCTGTATTCTTCTCTCCCCATGCAATCATAGCATCGATGATGGGAATAAGCGTCATCCCCAACGGAGTGATAGCATACTCCGAACGAGGAGGCAGTTCAGGGTAGATGGTCTTCGATACGAGCCCGTCCTCTACCAGTTCCTTCAGTTGCAAGTCGAGCACACGAGGCGTGGCTTCGGGAAATATCTTGTGCAATTCACTGGGACGCAGGGCACGGTGGCGCAGTTCGTCCAAGATGCATGACTTCCACTTGGAATCAATCAGGCTCATGGTCAGCCGCAAGGGACAGCCCAAATCTACGGGTATCTTTCTTTCGTACATGGTTTTATCTTTATTGAATGTTACGCCTGCAAAGGTAAGGATAATATATCGTAACGGGTATATACCGAATAATTTTTCAGTATATGAATAATTTTTCGGTACTTGTGCAAACTGGAGGAATCACCTACCTTTGCAGCATCAAAACAAGATAATCAATTAAACATTAGCATCATGAGAGCAAATATCGAAGAGTACAAGGCAGTGGAAGAAGCTGCCATGAAGTTTGTGAAAAGTGTGGCAGAAGGCAACAGCAAGTATGCCCGCGAATTGTTTATTGACGAAGCCGTCTTATTCGGCTACTTGGACGGGAAGCTGGAGCACGGCAGCATCGAGCAGTTCTACCACAATGTGGACACCGTAGGCGCAGGCGATGACTTCAAGGCACGCATCGACGTGGTGGACGTAGAAGAGACCCTCGCCGTGGTGCGCGTGCTGGAAGAGAAATGGGGAGGCCGTATCGACTTCACCGACTACCTGCTGCTGATGAAGATGGACGGCGAGTGGCGGTGCGTGGCGAAGGCGTACAATCAGAATTCGAATACCATTCAAAAGTAAGGAGGAAGCGTCATGAAGATAACAGTTATTACGGGAAGTCCACGCAAGCATGGCAACAGCTTTGCCATGACGGACGCATTTATCAGGGAAGCGGAGACACTCGGCCACACGGTGCGACGATTTGATGCCGCACTGATGAAGATAGGCGGTTGCCGTGCCTGCCAGACCTGCTTCAAGACGGGCAAGGCTTGTTCGTTCGACGACGATTTCAACCTTATCGCACCTGCCATTATGGAAGCCGATGCTGTTGTATTCACCATGCCAACCTACTGGTATTCCATCCCGGCACAGATAAAGGGTGTGATTGACCGCCTGTTTTCATTCGTGGTGGGCGGAAAGGATATCGCCGGAAAGAAATGCGGACTGATAGCCTGCTGCGAAGAAAACGACGTGACGGTAATGGACGGCATCCGTATGCCGCTGGAACGTTCTGCCGCTCTGCTGAAATGGGAGATGGCTGGCGAAGTGCTTATTACCGAAGTATTGAACGAAGGTGACATCAACAAGACGGACGGCTGCAAGCAAGCGGCTGAACTGGCGCATAAATTCTGAACGTATGAAGGTATTGTTGATTAATGGCAGCCCGAATCAAACGGGCTGCACCTATACCGCCCTGCACGAAGTGGAAACCACCTTGCAGGCAAACGGCATTGAGACGGAATTGCTGTATTTAGGCAAGAAGCCCATAGCGGGTTGCATCGCCTGTGGAGCCTGCATGAATACAGGACATTGTTTCCGCGACGACCTCGTGCAAGAGATACAGAAACGGCTGGATGAATTTGATGCCATCGTCATCGGTTCTCCGGTTTATTACAGTGCACCAACGGGACAACTCGTTTCGTTCCTGAACCGCCTGTTCTTCGCCACGGAGAACCGCATGGCGGGCAAGCTCGGCGCATCAGTAGTATCGTGCCGCCGTGGTGGAGCCTCCGCCACCTTCGAGCAATTGAATCAATATTTCACTATTGCGAATATGCCTATCGTAGCATCGCAATACTGGAACTCGGTACACGGCTTCACACCCGACGATGTGCGCAAGGACAAGGAAGGCTTGCAGACCATGCGCATCTTGGGGCAAAATATGGCGTGGTTGCTAAAGTGCATTGAAAGCGGACGGAAGAACGGCGTTCGCAAGCCGGAATATGAACCGAGAATGCGGACGCACTTCATCCAAGACAAATATGAATAACCAAACTTAACAAGAAAACTTATAGATTTTTGAGTAGAGGATGTTTCCTGTCCGATTTTGAATTTAACCAATGGGAGGATAGCAAGCGGTTTTGGTCTGCCCCAAACACAAACTTGCTACCCTCCCGTTGGCATCGTTTATAATCTCATGCCCTTGTCTCTCCTAAGCGGCTTAACAGTCCTTTTAATGGATGAGAACAGCCTGCCAAACTGTTCCTTGAACCATTCGCCAATCACTTGCCTCCTTGTCAAAGGCACGCAACAATGTTTCATACTCCGTGCCCACACCTTGATAGGCATTACGTACCATTTCAGCCGTTACGAACGCCTCACGGTCGGAAAGCCGCTGGTAATGCTTCGTTATCTGCGCCTTGATGTTGTCAAGGGCATAATTGACCGCCACCGCCTCACGGCTCTTGCCTTTGGCACGGTTGCCTTTGGCATCCCAAAGTTCCTTTGAAATGCTCTGTTTGCAACTGAACTGCGCCACCGTTCCGTTGATTGTAACCCGTCCCATGATGGGGACAATTCCGTTCTTCTCCTTGCTGCCGTTCGCATAGAACAGCACGCGAAATGTACTTCTTGCCATACTCGTCCTTTTTTGTTGCAAAACTATAAATCAACGAGTTAAACCTTGACAAGCAAACCTACGCAGAGCGGCGCAAACGGAACGGTGACTGTTAAATCTGCATTTCTGACGGGTAACGATTAGGAAACCGTTCTCTTTCTCCAATCCGCTTTGAAACGCTATTCAGCCCTCTATCCAACTTCCGCGATTTTCTCCTAACTACTTAATTCACAGATTACATTGCGTTAATCTGCCGAATTTTGGAGGTTTTTCCACAGATTTTCCCTAAACTTGTAACCTTAAATTTCATGCAACGGGTATGACACCTTTTTTAAAGCAAGTCGCCGAAACATTCTATGCCACCTACCGCGAAGAGATTCAGGAGATAACCTTTGTCTTTCCCAATCGACGGGCCGGCATCTTTTTCAAAAAATATCTCGCCGAGATTATCGACGGGCCACTCTTCTCTCCGACCGTCACTACGGTTACCGACCTCTTTACCCAACTTTCGGCATTGCAACCGGCCGACCACATCTATCTGCTGTTCACCCTCTACCGGCACTACGCCGAACTCTATCCGCAGAAAGAGAGTTTCGACGAATTTGTCCCACTGGGCGAAACGCTTCTCAACGACTTCGACGATGTAGACAAGTATATGGCCGACGCCCGGCAACTGTTTACCAACATTCACGACCTCAAAGAGATTGATGCCCACTTCGGCAGTCCGCTCACCGAGGAGCAGGTAGCCTACATTCGCCGCTTCTGGAAAAACTTCATGCCCATAGGCGAAAGCGACAACAAGAGCCATTTTGTCTCGCTGTGGTCTATTCTATACGAGCTTTATGAGCGGTTCCGTAACGACCTGCGAGATCATGGATTGGGCTACGAAGGCATGATATACAGAGCGGTGGCCGAGCAGGCCGATAGCAACATCGACCTGCCTTTCGGACGGATTGTTTTTGTGGGGCTCAACGTCTTGAACCGAGCCGAAGAGACCCTCATGAAAGCACTTAAAAAGAGAGGAATAGCCGATTTTTATTGGGACGACAAAGCTCCCACGCTACAAGACGAATACAACCGGGCCGCCTACTTCCTAAGACCCAATGCCAAAGAGTTCCCTTCGCAATTATCGCTCGAAGACGAGCAATCGGATTATGCCTTTCCACAAGTCGAACTCATGGGCATTCCCTCGGCAGTGGGGCAAGCCAAACAATGCGAGATCATTTTGCGGGAATTGATGAAAAGCAACGCGATTCCTTCTCCCGAGAAAGCGCTGAACACGGCCATCGTCCTGCCCGACGAACACCTGCTCCTGCCCATGCTCTATGCCATACCCCGCGAAATCGACCCGATAAACATCACCATGGGTTACACGCTGGCAAACACCACCGTAGCCGGACTGATGGATATTCTCGCCGACCTGCAAAAGCATATCCGTCCCGGGAACGAGGAGGTCCTCTTCTACCACCGCAACGTGCTCGCGCTGCTCAGCAACCGATACCTGCAACCCTCGGGACAGGCCGAAATCAATCGCCTGACCGATGATATTCGCAAACACAACAAGATATTTATTCCGCAAAACGAACTGGGCGTAACACCGCTCCTGAAACAGATATTTGTCTATTTGAACAACGCCGATGAAGTCTGTGACTACCTTCTCACCTTGTTGACCATGCTTCAAGAAGAGTTGGACGATGCCGATGAGAATACCGACGAAGAGAATGCCGAAATTTCGGTTGTCGCTCTCGAACGGGAATTTATTTACCACTACTACCTGGCCATAAACCGGTTGAAAGGCATCATGCAGGAAAACGGCGTAGAAATGAATGTAGCCACATTCTTCAAGTTGCTGAAAAAGCTCACGGCCGGCATTTCCATTCCGTTCGAAGGAGAACCTCTCTCGGGGCTTCAAATCATGGGAGTCCTCGAAACCCGTGCCCTCGACTTCGAGAATGTCATTATCCTCTCGATGAACGAGGGGGTATTCCCCGTGAAGAAAGTGGCCTCATCGCTTATTCCCTACAACCTGCGCAAGGGATTCGACCTCTCGACCACCGAGCACCAGGACAGCATCTACGCATACTACTTCTACCGGCTCATACATCGGGCCAAAAGAGTTTTCCTGCTCTACGACACCCGCACCGAAGACATGGCCAGCGGCGAAGTGAGCCGGTATGTGTACCAGTTGAAATACCACTACCGTCTCCCCATCAACGAAAAAATCGTGGGGTACCCCATCAAGGCCAAGAAAAACCAAGCCATCGCCATACCCAAAGACGAGTATGTCATGTCGCAACTCAGTCGCTACCTCAGTGGCGGCGACCGTTATCTCTCGGCCAGCGCCATCAACACCTACATCAGCTGCCCCATGCAATTCTATCTGAGCTATGTTGAGGGTTTCCAAGAGGGCGAAGATGTTGCCGAAGGTATCGATGCCGGAGTGTTCGGCAGCATCTACCACGAGGTAATGCAACAAATCTACGACCGCATGAAGGGGCAACCCATACAAGCCGAAGCCCTCAAAACGGCCGAACACGACGAGAAGATGTTGACGAGCTATATCGAACAGGCTTTTGCCGAGAACTACTTCAAGACCCCGCAACGCCCCAAGGCACTCACCGGACAAAATTACCTCGTGGGCGAAGTCATACGCAAATATGTAAAAAAGACCCTTGCCACAGACCGGGCCCTTACGCCCTTTACCTACCTCACCTCCGAGCGGCTGATAAAACAGGTACACCGTCTCGATGACGGACGGGAAGTCCTATTGAAAGGATTTATCGACCGCATCGACATGAAAGAGGGGAAAATGCGTATCGTCGACTACAAAACCGGAAAAGACAAAACCGACTTCAAGAGCATCGAAGAGCTCTTTGACAAGGAAAAGAAAGACCGACGCAAAGCCATCATGCAGGTATTCATGTATGCCATGATGGTAACCGATGAAGACCGACCTCAATCGGCGATTGTCCCGGCCATCTACCAGGTACAGGAGCTATTCTCACCCCAGAAATTCGACCCTTATATAAAATGGGGCTATTCTCCGCTCGATGATTATTCCACGATAGACAAAGAATTCAGGCAAGCATTCAACAACTGCCTGCAAGAAATATTCGATGCGAACACCCCATTTACGCAAACAGTCCATATCGGTGATGAAGGACCCTGCTCCTATTGCCCGTTTGCCACGATATGCCTGCAATCGACACCCTAATGCGTCTATAATCAAGAAAGAGAGAGGGCCCCAGCCGTGGCTGGTGCCCTCTCTCTTTCTTATACTCCATTTTATCAATAAGCTCGGGCGAAAAGCACACGACGAGCCGACGGACGGCCGGTCACCATGCAAACACCCGGCGTGGTATCGCCTTCGAGTGGAATACAACGTATCGTGGCCTTGGTCTCTTCCTTGATACGCGCCTCGGTCTCGGGGGTTCCGTCCCAGTGAGCAAGAATGAAACCGCCCTCTTCGATTTTCTCTTTGAACTCTTCGTAGGTATCGACCTTGATAATGTGTTGAGTGCGGTAATCGTAGGCTTTCTTATAGATATTGGCCTGTATCTCTTCGAGCAGGTCTTTGACATATTGCTCGATATTGTCGCAACTGCGGGTCTCTTTTTCCAAGGTATCGCGGCGCATCACTTCCACCGTGTTGTTTTCGAGGTCACGACCACCGATAACCAATCGAACGGGAACGCCCTTCAACTCATAATCGGCAAACTTGAATCCGGGTCGCTTGTTGTCGGCATTGTCATATTTGACCGAAATACCCAGTGCCTGCAAGGCTTTGACGATACCCGAGACCTTCTCGTCGATTTGCGCGAGTTGTTCGAGACTCTTGTAGATGGGCACGATAACCACTTGTATGGGAGCCAAATGTGGAGGCAACACCAGTCCGTTGTCGTCGGAGTGCGACATGATGAGGGCACCCATCAATCGGGTCGAAACGCCCCACGACGTGGCCCATACATATTCGAGTTGATTGTCTTTGTTGACAAACTGCACGTCGAATGCCTTGGCAAAGTTCTGTCCCAAGAAATGCGAAGTTCCCGACTGCAAGGCTTTGCCGTCTTGCATGAGAGCCTCGATGGTATAAGTTTCCAATGCACCGGCAAAACGTTCAGTGGCCGATTTTACGCCTTTGATGACCGGCATGGCCATATACTTCTCGGCAAACTCGGCATAAACATTGAGCATTTTCACGGCTTCGGCCTCAGCCTCCTCACGGGTGGCATGAGCCGTGTGCCCCTCCTGCCAAAGGAACTCGGCCGTGCGCAGGAAAAGACGGGTACGCATTTCCCAACGCAACACGTTGGCCCACTGATTGCAAAGAATAGGCAGGTCACGATATGACTGAATCCAGTTTTTATAGGTACTCCATATAATGGTCTCGGAGGTGGGTCGAATGATGAGCTCTTCTTCGAGACGGGCTGCGGGGTCAACCACCACGCCCGAGCCGTCGGGCGCATTTTTCAAGCGATAGTGCGTTACCACGGCGCACTCTTTGGCAAAGCCTTCGACATGCTCGGCCTCACGGCTCAAATAAGACTTGGGTATGAGCAGAGGGAAATAGGCATTGACGTGCCCGGTGGCCTTGAACATATCGTCGAGCTGACGTTGCATTTTTTCCCAAATTGCATATCCATAAGGTTTTATCACCATGCAGCCGCGCACAGCCGATTGCTCGGCAAGGTCGGCTTTCACGACCAAATCGTTGTACCATTGCGAATAGTTCTCGCTGCGTTTGGTCAATTCTTTGAGTTCTTTTGCCATATCTTGTTTTTGTTAATTTTTCTTCTTGCAAAGATAGGGATAAATGCCGAATTTCGGCATCGCATTCCCTGAATCGATACGTTTTTTTGCCTTTCGCTCCTGCGTTATCGGGATTTCCGGTCCAATGCCGCCCACACCGAAAAGCATACAGCCAAAGGCTGCCGCGTCTTGAAAGAAAAGAGGAACTTATACCTTCCTATTGTTTCGCAGTCAACTTCTCTACCCAAGAGGCTGACGGAATGAGCCAAATCTCCACCCGTCGGTTTTCTTCCCGACCTTGATAGGTATTGTTACGAGCTATGGGTTCGGCCGCCCCTACTCCATAAGGGAGCACGATGGAGGTCGCGCCAAGCCGTTGTTTCAAAAGGGCCGCCACGGCATCGGCTCGCTGCTGGGAGAGTTGCGTTATGTAAGTGGCACTGCCGGCATTGGCCGTGTGTGCCGATACGATGAAACGGAAATCGTCACCCGGGAAAAGCGTCGGGAGTTTTTCGAGAAGTTCTTTCCCCTTGCCAGACAGTTCGGCTCCGTTGGGAAGGAACAGTCGCGAAGCAGGCACAGTGACACATGCCACCACGCTGTCGCGCATGGTCGTAACCTGTGCCGGGAAGATTTTGAGAAGAGAAGCTATCCGCTTCTGCATCGCTTCACGCACATGAGGTTTCGTTTCGGGAGTGAGGGTCAGCCAGGCAATATGCTCTCCGCGAGTCATGGCATGCCAATCGGGGGCTGGCGTCAGGTCTTTTTTCTTGACCGCATCGGCGGAGCCGGCGACAAGCATGCCGCAAACAAAAAGCAGCCCCGTGATGAAAAGAGGTCTTATTCTCATCTGTTTCATCAATCTTCGAAGACGCCCAAGGAGTCGCAATAATCCAACTCGCCCTCTACGACAGCAGCAATGTCTTCGTCGCTGAGAGTGTATATTTTCTCTTTTCGCGCACTGGCGATGACATACTCTATCAACTCGTCATCGGCAATCTCTACCGACTCTTCTTTGTCTTCATCGAGCAGGCCGCGCGACTCATAATAGTCATATACCAAATCGATAATATAATTTATCTGATTGTCGTCGAGAGCCAATGATGGATTGTTTTTGCGAATGAACTTTACGGCGTCGTCTTCGTCGTATGTGAGCAAATCATTTTTTTCGGTCGTCATATCATGTTGTTTTTATGAGATGTAAAGATACGCAGGAAGGACGATTTATGCAAATGCCTCCGTCAAATATTTTTATTCCGAGAATGACTTTGCGCCGCGAGTTCGGCATCGAGCTGGGCTCTCGACTTACTTTGGGTTACAAAATAGACACCCGAGAATATCAACAGCACGGCCACTCCTATCGAGAAAGAGAATACACTCAACCCCAACGCCACAGAGACTATCGTGGCAACAACTGGCTGGGCGTAGTTATACATGCTGATGATGGTAGGCCGCAACAGATGCTGTCCCGTCGTCATGAAAAGATACGAGAGGAACGTCGCGCCGAATACCACAAAAGCAAGTCGCCAATAAATCGAGAAAGGCAACGAGAGGTAATCGACCGCCAATATCTCATTGTACGAAAACGGGAGGAAACATATCGAGGCATAAAGAAAAAGCCACTTGCTCACCGTCACAGGGGAATAGCGAGATATAAGCCCTTTGAAAAGGGTAAGATAAATACAGAAACTGACTTGTGCCAACAAGCAAAGCAAGTCGCCCAAGGCATTACCCGAAGAGACTCCCCCATGCGACGAAGAGTTACCAAAAATAAGTATCAAAGCTCCCGAAACGCCCAACACGGTACCAATGACCTTCTTCCAAGTTATGGGTTCTCGCAGGAATATGGCCGAGAGTATCATCGTAATGATAGGTGGCATGGAGGTGATGATGGAGGCATCTACCGGAGAGGTGAGAGACAAGCCATAGATGAACATGCCTTGGTTGAACACGATACCAAACAATGCGGCAAAAAGCAACATGACTTTATCGCGACGCGTCACATGTTCGTGAGGGAGAAAAAGCGAAAGAATCCAAAAGGCGAAACAAGCCCCCAGCATACGATAGGCCGTCACGGCCGTAGCCGATACGGCGGCAAGAGCTTCTTTCCCTATTGGGGCATTCAGTCCCCAAATAATATTGGCAGCCAATAATGCGACATGGCCTTTCCAAGAAAAATCACTTGTCTTCATCAAAAATCAATACTTACTAAAAACCGCTGCAAAGATAGCGAGAAAGAAAATGACTACGCTCAATCTTATGCCAAATTCTATCACAGAATGAGTGTGGATTAAACAAAAAAGAGCGGGCTACCTTGGCAACCCGCTCTTTTATTTTCATGTTGTTAATTACGGAATATCAAGCCCGATGCATCGGCATCGATGACAATGGGTTTCTCCTTGTCGACTTTCTGTGCCAACAAATCTTTGGACAACTGGTTGAGCACATAACGATGTATGACACGTTTCACGGGTCTCGCACCGAACTCGGGATCATACCCTTGACGGGCAATGAAGTCGAGAGCCGCCGGTGTCACTTCGAGTTTCACATCATTGGCAGCCAAGAGTTTTCCGACGTTGTGCAACTGCATCGAAACGATTTCGCGTATCTGAGCCTCATTGAGCGGCGTAAACATGATCGTCTCGTCGATACGGTTGAGGAACTCGGGACGTATGGTCTGTTTCAACATATCGAGCACTTGATTCTTGGTCTTCTCGGTAATCTCTTCCCGATTCGTATCGTTGAGGTGCTCAAAGTTCTCGCGTATCAACTGTGACCCCATGTTGGAGGTCATGATGATAATCGTGTTCTTGAAGTTGACCAATCGGCCCTTGTTGTCGGTGAGTCGGCCATCGTCGAGCACTTGCAGCAAGATGTTGAAGATGTCGGGGTGGGCCTTCTCTATCTCATCGAACAGCACAACCGAATAGGGCTTGCGTCGAATGGCTTCGGTGAGTTGACCGCCTTCTTCGTATCCGACATATCCGGGAGGCGAACCGATGAGTCGCGTCACGCTGAACTTGTCTTGGTATTCGCTCATGTCGATACGGGTCATCATGTTCTCGTCGTCGAACAGGTATTCGGCCAAGGCCTTGGCCAACTCGGTTTTTACGACACCGGTCGTTCCCAAGAAGATAAACGAACCGATAGGACGACGCGGGTCGCTCAGTCCCGCACGGCTGCGGCGCACGGCGTCGGCAACAGCCTGTATGGCTTCGTCCTGTCCCACGACACGCTTGTGCAGCTCTTCTTCGAGATGCAGCAGTTTTTCCTTCTCACTCTGCAACATCTTCTTCACGGGGATACCCGTCCAGCGTGAAACGACATCGGCAATATCGTCGGCATCGACCTCTTCCTTTATCATCGCTCCGCCGCCCTGCTGCTCTTTGAGTCGGGCCTGAATCTCCTTTATCTCATCTTCCTTGGCCTTGATTTTACCATAACGTATCTCGGCGACTTTCTCATAGTTGCCTTCACGCTCGGCACGGTCGGCCTCGAAACGGAGATTTTCGATTTCGATTTTGTTCTGCTGTATCTTGTTGTGCAAGTTTCGCTCGGCCTCCCATTTGGCCTTATAACGAGTCTCTTCTTCCTTCAAGTCGGCAATTTCCTTGGAAAGCGAAGAGAGTTTCACTTCGTCATTTTCCCGTTTGATGGCCTCGCGTTCGATTTCGAGCTGTTTGATACGGCGGGAGATTTCGTCCAACTCCTGCGGGACGGAATCGATTTCGAGACGCAACTTGGCAGCAGCCTCGTCCATCAGGTCGATGGCCTTGTCGGGCAGGAAACGGTCGGTAATATAACGTTCCGAGAGTTTCACGGCCGCAATGATGGCATCGTCTTTGATACGCACCTTGTGGTGATTCTCATAGCGTTCTTTCAAGCCACGGAGGATAGAAATCGTACTCAACTCATCGGGCTCGTCGACCATGACAATCTGGAAACGACGTTCCAATGCCTTGTCTTTCTCGAAATATTTCTGGTATTCATCGAGCGTCGTGGCACCGATAGCCCGCAATTCTCCTCGTGCCAAAGCCGGTTTCAGAATATTGGCGGCGTCCATGGCCCCCTCTCCTTTACCGGCACCCACAAGGGTGTGTATCTCATCGATGAAAAGAATTATCTCGCCATCGGCCTGTATCACTTCATTGACTACGGCTTTGAGTCGTTCCTCAAACTCGCCCTTGTATTTGGCGCCGGCAACCAACGCGCCCATATCGAGCGAATAGATTTGCTTCGACTTCAAATTTTCGGGCACGTCACCGCGCACGATACGATGAGCCAAACCTTCGGCAATGGCCGTCTTACCGGTACCGGGTTCTCCAATGAGAATAGGGTTGTTCTTGGTGCGTCGGCTCAAAATCTGCAACACGCGGCGTATCTCATCGTCACGGCCGATGACAGGGTCCAATTTACCCGAACGGGCCCGCTCGTTGAGGTTAATGGCATATTTGCTCAACGAGTTGTATGTATCCTCGGCCGAGGCATCTTTCACTTTCTGCCCCTTGCGCAACTCGTCGATGGCCAATCCCAGTTCCTTCTCGGCGACACCGGCATCTTTCAAGATTTTCGATGCCGTGCAAGAGGTCTGCAAAATAGCCATGATTATGGCTTCGAGCGGCACGAACTGGTCGCCCAATTTGGACGAATAATCGACCGCCTTCTGCAATACGGTATTGCTCTCGCGACTCAGATAGGGCTCGCCTCCGCTGACTTTGGGCAACGAATCGACTTCTCGGTCAAGGGCAGTTTTCAACAGGGAGGTATTGACTCCCAGTTTTTGGAACAGGTAACCGATAAGACTCTCGCCCACATCCATGACACCCAACAAGAGGTGTGTAGGCTCGATCGACTGCTGATTGCGGCGCGTGGCCATATCGACAGCCTTCTGCACAGCTTCCTGCGACTTGATGGTAAAATTGTTAAAGTTCATATCTTATCACTCCTTTCTTTTATTTTCAGGTCTTTTACCTTTAAATCTGCAAAGCCAGTGCCAGAGTCGACAAATAGACAAGTCGTCTGTTTTTCAATCTCTTAGTATGACAAAACGGCAGATACCCAGAGTGCCGCATCGCGATAAACAGGTTATCGAACGTCAATTAGCGGTCTATTTTTCACTGCCATTTTGACGGGTCGATAGGAAGGCCGCCCCGTGCCGACACAGATTATAACACGTTTTAAAGGGCGGGAGTTGCGACAAACGGCAAGAAAAAGTTATCTTTGCAACGTATTTCATCTCTATGGATTTCATTCTACAACATACCGACCCGCAAAGCAATGCCCGAGCCGGCCTCATCACGACCGACCACGGAACGATAGAGACCCCGATATTCATGCCCGTAGGAACCGTAGGCAGCGTCAAAGCCGTGCATCAACACGAGTTGCGCGACGACATAAAAGCCCAAATCATACTGGGCAACACCTATCACCTCTATCTGCGGCCGGGGCTCGACATTCTCGAACGCGCCGGCGGACTGCACAAGTTCAACGGTTGGGACCGACCGATACTCACCGACAGCGGTGGGTTCCAAGTCTTCTCGCTCTCGGGCATACGCAAACTCACCGAGGAAGGCGTGCAATTCCGCTCCCACATCGACGGCTCGAAACATCTCTTTACCCCTGAAAACGTAGTCGACACCCAACGCATCATCGGCGCCGACATCATCATGGCTCTCGACGAGTGTACCCCGGGTGATGCCGACTATGCTTATGCCCGCAAATCGTTGTCGCTTACCCAACGATGGCTCGACCGGGGTTGGAAGCACATGAATGAAACCGAAGGGAAATACGGTTACCGACAAGCCTTCTTCCCCATCGTGCAAGGGTGTGTCTATCCCGAATTGCGCCGCGAAGCCGCCCGACATGTCGCCGACTTGGGTGCCGACGGGAATGCCATCGGCGGTCTGGCCGTAGGAGAGCCGACGGAGAAAATGTATGAAATGATCGAAGTCGTCAACGAAATACTGCCGGCCGACAAACCTCGCTATCTCATGGGGGTCGGGACGCCGGCCAACTTGCTCGAAGCCATCGAACGCGGAGTCGACATGTTCGACTGCGTCATGCCCACCCGTAACGGGCGCAACGGCATGCTCTTTACCCGCAACGGCATCATGAACATGCGCAACCGCAAATGGGCCGACGACTTCTCTCCCATCGAAGAAGGTGGCGCGTCGTATGTCGATGAGCAATACACCCGCGCCTACCTGCGCCACCTCTTCATCGCCGACGAACTATTGGCACTGCAAATCGCCTCGATACACAACCTGGCCTTCTATCTGTGGCTCGTGCGCGAAGCCCGCAAGCACATCATCGCCGGCGACTTCACTTCGTGGAAAAAAGAGACGGTCGTCCGCGTTACCCAACGATTATAATCTCCCCGGCACTGAATATGGTAAAAAAAATCGACCTATATATTATACGGAAATTTTTAGGGACCTACGTCTTTGCCATAGCCCTGATTATCTCTATCGTCGTGGTCTTCGATGTGAACGAGAAACTCGACGCCTTGCTCAAAGCCCCGCTCAAAGCGACCATCGTAGATTATTACCTCAACTTTATTCCGTACTTTGTCAGCCTGTTCAGCCCGCTGTTTACCTTCATATCGGTCATATTCTTTACCTCGAAACTGGCCGACAATTCCGAAATCATTGCCATGCTGGCCAGCGGCATCAGTTTCAAACGGCTGCTCGTTCCCTACATGATTTCGGCAGGCATCATCGCCGGTCTCAATTTCTACCTCAACAGCTACGTTATCCCGCCGGCAACGGCCACCCGCATCGAATACCAAAACACCTATGTCAAGAACAAAAAGGTCGACTACGCCAGCAACATACAACTGCAAGTAGAGCCGGGAGTCATTGCCTACATCAGCCGATATGACAACCGCACCAAGACCGGATACCGTTTTTCGCTTGAAAAATTCGACGGGAAGATTCTGAAATCAAGACTCATTGCCCAATCGGTCACCTATGACGAGAACTACCATTGGGTCGTAAAAAACTATGTGATTCGCGACTTCGACGGCATGCACGAGTACCTCTCCCGCGGTTCACAACTCGACACGCTCATACACATCGAACCGGCAGATTTCCTCATCTCAAAATATGACAGCGAACTGATGACCACCCCCGAACTGAAAACCTACATCGAACGGCAGAAACAACGGGGCGTGGCCAATATCATCGGCTTCGAAATCGAATACCACCGGCGTTTTGCCAACACGGCAGCAGCCTTTATTCTCACCCTCATCGGGGTATCACTTTCTTCCCGCAAGGTCAAGGGGGGAATGGGGTTCAACATCGCCATGGGTCTGTTGCTGAGTTTTTCCTATATCCTCTTCGACATGGTCTCCTCGACATTTGCCATATCGGGTGCCACATCACCACAAATCGCCGTGTGGATTCCCAACATACTTTACGCGTTCATCGCCATCGGTCTATACTTCAAAGCCCCGAAATAACAAATCCGTAATTTCTCCAGGTTTATTTTTGAGACAAGATACATGTTCACCCACAGCAATAGGGTGCGACAGTCTTATTTCACGTTCCGTCTCAACCACTTATACTTGACGTGCAGATAAACATAAAGCGCCATGCGGTAGAAAAAGCCCAAACGCATACGCCCCAATATCTTGCAACAACGTACTTTTCTCGTACGAGGAGGTTCCATGCCCCATCTTGTCCGATAGGTACGGGTCAAATCGTCCATCTGACGGTACCGTCCCAGCAAGAGATAGTTCTCGATGAGCTCGACATAAAGTTGAGCAAGTTGCCCGGAGCAACGATAAGCCGCCATGTCATCGCCAAAACGTTCGAGCATGAGTTCTTGCGCTTTCATGCGACGTTCGATAAGTATGCGACGTGTCCTTATCGTTTCCCGAGTCACGCTATCGGCACGCCCCCGTTCGCGTATCGTAACGATACGGTTGGTAAACAACATTTTGCCGGCCTCTTTATAAAAAGATAGGAAAAAGGCCCCTTCGTGTATGCGCACACGTTCATCGAACGGATAACGTTTCATTATCTCGGCATCGATGCAATGGATAAAATCCCCTCCTATCCGGCCACTCAAAAAGTCGAGGTAAGTCAGTTCCTTCGTTGTCCCGGCTTCCAGACGCATCGACGAATAATCGATGTCGTCGGGGGCGAACATGTAGTAGCGATAGCCGGGATTACTGCGTATTGTGGCATCGACAAACCTCAGGGCGTCACCGACAAAATAGTCGTCACTGTCGAGTATGATGATATAATCGCCTGAGGCGGCTCTTACCGCGGCATTGCGGGCGGCATTGGTACCCCGGTTTTCGGGGAAATCGATATAATGCAAACGGGCACTTTCCCTTGCCCACTTCTCACAAAGAGTTCCAGTATTGTCGCGGCTCCCGTCATTGACCACGATATGTTCTATTGCAAAGCCGTTTGCCTCGTCACCTTGGGGAGATTGATTGTCGACACTCCTTATGCAACGCTCTATACAGTCTTCTCGATTATATACAGGAGTAATGATACTGTATTTCATTTTTCTTTCTTTTTTGTCATCAAGGTGCGTTTTTTATGACGGGCAATGGCCATTACATAGGCGGCGTAAAATCGCGCCCGGCTCTTTATTTCCCAACCGAACATGGACTTGTAGGCATTTTTTATCGCCGCAAACGTACCTTTTTCCGAAGGATATTCCACAAATGAATAAATTCCTTGGTTGATGAGCCTGTCGCAATCATGATTCAATATGCGACACGTTTTTCCATCTTCGACCGAATAGGATTGGGCAATCTCCCGCAAACAATGAGCGGCACGGAACTGATGCAGGACCTTACGCAACGTATCGCGACTGGCACACGCCGATGTCGTATTGAGACGGTAAACATACACCGCTTCACGGCAATAGGCGATTTCCCTACAACAAGGTATCAGTCGATAGATAAAGAGGCGGTCTTCGGAATAGGCCAATCCATCGATAAATCGCACCTTATTTTCTCGAATAATGTCAGCACGGAACAAATATCCCCACAAGGCAAAATGCCTTATCGACGTCACGTCACACGGCAATACCTCATCGGGCCAGGAATGGAGAAGCGACATTTGTCCGTCTTTGAGCTTCATGGCGTTGGCAAGGACCACATCGGCATTGGTTGCCAAAGCTCTCTGCGAAAGAGTTGTCAAAGCACCGGGCAGGAGATAGTCATCGGCATCGACAAATGCAATCCAATCGCCCGACGCTCTCGCCAAGCCTTTATTACGCGCTTTACTGACACCTTCGTTCGGACCATCGATAAGTTTTATTGCCGAATATGTTTTTTCATATTCGGACAAAATGGACAAAGATTCATCGGTACTTCCGTCATTGACCATTATCAACTCATAATCGTTGAACGACTGAGACAATATACTGTCGATGCACGCCCGCAAATAACGAGCCGCATTATAGACCGGTATAATTATCGAAATCATCATCGCTCTGCTGATTTTAATAATGAATGAGAACAAAAGAGCCCAAACGCCTGAACGTCATAATTGCCAAACGGCCTCTTATCCCCTACAAATATAAGGATTAATCCCAAAGTGTACCACAAAACATCGGCAAGAAATCGCAATCAATGTTTGCTCGAAAGGTGCAAACGCCGAAGTCTTTGTAACAAAAAATTCCGTTCACCCGAGGTGAGGCCGATAAGATATATCAGCAAGAATATCACACACAGGCTCAGAAGCGAGGAAGAAACGAAAGAAAGGAAGTCGGGGTGCGGTTTATAAAAAAGGAACAACAACACGAGGAATGCGGTAATAAGAGAAAGAGGGGCTACAACCACCTGTAAATAACGCTTCACGGGCAACTGTATAAGGGGAAGAATATAATGTACACGCAACACCTGGGTAAAAAATTCGACACAAAAATATACCACAAACACCACCTCAGGTCGTGTTACGCCGCTTTTGAGAAGAAGATACGATATAGGAACAATCATCAGCAACGAACAACTCTCAATAATCTGCACCTTGCGTATGCGTCCCGTGGCATGGAGAGAGGTAAGTACCGACTGTTTGAGCGACTCCAATGTCGAAATGGCAAGTGTCAACTGCACAAAAACGACGGTATGTTGCGGGACCTCCCCCAACCACAAATGTAAAATATACTCGGCATTGATGGTGATGGGGAAACTCAACACCAGCATCAAGAAAAAGGCATATTTCGAGCTATACAGCACCAACTTGTGCATATAATCGAGGTCATTGGCCGCATAAGACTTGGTTATTTGTGGATTAATCGCAACCTGAAAGTTGGAAACAAACCGGGAAACAGCTCCCTGTACCTGCACCGAAATACCCCGAGCGGCATTGACCAACGGGCCGAAAAAGATATTCAGCAAAATATTCAGACCCTGGGTGTAACCGGCTATGGCCAAATTTCCCAATGAAGTCCACCCCGAATAGGCAAACATCTCTTTGAGGCGGTTCCGTTCGTAAACCAACGGAGCTTTACTCTCCGCAAAATTCCGTCGACAATAGAACGCATAAAAGAGACAAACGCCCAGTTGCAAAGCCAGCAAAAGCAAAGCATAGACGATGAGTTTATCGCCATAGAAACACTGTACGAGATATGCTATCGCCAAACGGGAGATTGCTTCAAAAACCGAAATATAGGCAAAAGCCTTCATCTGCTCGTGAGCAATAATCAAAGCATTGTATGGAGCCGTAAGGATTGATAGCATCGACGTAATCACCGAGCATTGGTAAACCCACATGGCAGCCGTCATTCGTTCGGCCGGGATAACCAGTTTGTTCAACAACAGCCACAATCCCAAAGTCTCGCCCAAAACAAAAATAATAACTGCAAAGATTATCTGTATAAGCCGGGTCGTGCTCACAACCCGCCTCAACTCATTGGCATCGCCTCCGCCGAGAGCCACCGTGATGTAACGCGACGAAGTGCGGGCCATGGAGTCGGAGATAAACAAAAAGATGGTAATAACACCCCCGACCACATTGTAAAGACCGAAATCGACCTCACCCAATGCCTGCAAAATCGTCCGCGAGGTAAACAGGCTCACGCCCATGATGAGTATCATGCGCAGATACAGGAAGAATGTATTGCGGGCTATACGCTTGTTGTTTTCGTGCTGGTTATCCATCGGGACGACATCAAGGCATTTGGGTCTTTACGACAAAAACTATTCGCTTTTCTTTGCCGATAATTTTTCCAGGAAGTAGACAAGAGCAAAACCGACCACCATTAAAGCAAATCCTGCGATAATATGCTCATTGGGCCAAATATTGTTTTCGATCAAAGGTTTCACTTCGTCATGGCTGTCGACATAAGTTTCTACCACCTCTTTCCACGGCCACACCTTGTTGAGCGAACCCAACATGAAACCGGTGAGGACCGCCAACGTGATGTTGCGAAAATGCTTCAACGCAAAAGAGAGTACCCGCGAGAAGCTCGTGATACCGAGCAATGCGCCGAACGCAAAAACACCCAAGACGACAAAATCGAGCGTATTGACCGCCTCCATGATGTAAAAATATTTCCCCAGCAAGACCAAGATGAAGCTGCCCGATATGCCAGGAAGAATCATGGCACAGATGGCAATGGCTCCGCAAAGGAAGATAAACAACAGATTGGTCGATGTCTCGGCAGGAGTCGCAACCGTGATGTAATAGGCAACCACTGCCCCGACAGCAAACCCCAAAATCGTCTTCCAATTCCACTCCTTGATGTCTTTTGAGACAAACCATGTCGAAGCCAATACCAGTCCGAAGAAGAATGCCCACACCAATACCGGCTCATTTACAAGCAAAAACGTAATGAGTTTGGCCAACGAAAAAATACTGATGCCAATCCCCAATATCAGAGAAAACAAGAAATTGGCGTTTATCGCTTTCCAAAAAGCAGCAATCTTACCCGTAAACAAGAGTTTCAACGAATGCATGTTGATGCTTTTTATTGAGTCTATCAACTCGTCGTATATTCCTACGATGAAAGCAATCGTCCCGCCCGACACACCGGGCACAACATCGGCAGCTCCCATACCCATGCCTTTCAGCATCAAAATCACATAATCTTTGGCACTTCGTTTTTCCATAAATGTCATTTATAATTCATTACAAATTCGTATTCAGGTTTCTACCCAGTTCGTCTCGCAGAAGTCGCATGATGTGAGCCAAAGACTCCACCTTCCGACGATTCTCGTCGTCCATGTTGTTCAAAGTCTCCGCATTGCCCATGAGAGTCTCTATCTCTCCGGCCAACTGCATGGCCTCTTCCACATCACCATATTTGAAATGAGCCAATGCCAGGCTCAACAACATCTCCACATCGGTATAGTGCGAATAATCGGCCGCCTTGGTGTAATATTCAATGGCTTTTCCGAGATAAAGCGACCGCTCCTCTCCCTCTGCCAATGAGGCCAACTGCTCCATGAGTTGGGCCAAGTTTTTGCAGGCATACGCATTTTCGGGGTCAAGAACAAGGGCTTGCTGAAAATGTTTCTCGGCATCGGCCCAATGTCTTTCATACATATCGAGTTCTCCCAGGAAAAGAATCGCATCGACATGATAAGTGTCTATTTCGAGTGTCTTTTCCAAAGCTTCGCGCGTATGAGCCAAATCGTTGATGCTGTAATAGTTGGTAGCCAACTGATAATAAAAATCAGCGTTCGGATAATCGGCATAACGTATGGCCAGCAACAGCGAATTGATGGCTCGCTCGTAGAGCCCCATGTGAGAATAGCAGGCCGCCAACATGGCATGAGCCAAACTCTTGTCGCCGGCGACTTCGAGTACTTCATCGAAAATGCGCATGGCCGACTGGAAATCGCCTTTGTCATAGAGGCAGCACCCCTTAGATATCATCGTCTCGACATTGTTCTCGTCGATAGCCAATGCAAAGTCACAGGCTTCGATAGCCTCGTCATACCGGCCTTGCAAGGCCAACAAACGAGCCAAGTCGAACCAGTCGGAGTGCGAATAGGGATCCTTGTCGAGCAACTTGTTGTAAATGTCGATGGCCTTGTCGTTCTGCTGCTGGTCTTCATAGATGTGAGCCAACTCCCGCATCAGGGCATCTTCATCTTTGGGCAATCGACGGCAAGCCTCATCGATAAAGGCGTATGTCTCCGAAAGGCAATCGTAGTCGAGGAACAAATCGATGACATCGAGACAAATGTCCAACGACAACTCATCGGAATCGAGCAATTCATCGATATAGGCAATCGCCCGTGTCTTTTCGGAACGAATCAATGCTATTTCGGCTTGGATAAGAAGGGCATCGACCGAATGACTGTGAAGCACCGATATTTGCTTCTCGGCCTCGTCGATGCGGTCGAGACACAGCAAATACCCGGCACGTCGCACCAGCAACTCGGGATTGCCGGGGTGCAACTCCAATCCATACTCAATAACGTCGAGAGCCTCCTGGTATTGTTCCGAGAGCTCATATTCATAGGCGATGTCTTCGAGGTCCTCGGCATCAAAATAGCGGCGTTCTCCCCGCCGAAGCATCTCCTCATAGCGGCGTATCAATTCTGAATCGATTTCTTCATTATCCATAAATGCCCATTTTTACGACAATACCGGAGCAAAACGAAAAAATATTTCCGTATTGCTCCGGCAGGGAATAGATTGTATAACGGTTCAATGTTTATCTTTTATTTTCTCCCAACTATCTTTCAAGGAGACGGTACGGTTGAAGACCAAATGTCCCGGGGTCGTATCGGGGTCGACCGAGAAATAACCGATACGCTGGAATTGATAGTGGTCGCCACATTTTGCCGTCTCGGCCAAATAGGGCTCGATATAGGCTTTTACGACCTTCAACGAATCGGGATTCAAAAGCTCTCTGAAATCCTTCTCTTTCTCCTCGGCCGGATTTTCGACCATGAAAAGACGGTCATACATGCGCACTTCGGCTTCGACCGCATGACGCGCCGACACCCAGTGCAACGTACCTTTCACCTTGCGGTTGCTCTCGGGCAATCCGCTGCGGGTGGCGGCATCGTATTCGCAATATATTTCCTCGATTTCCCCGGCCTCGTTTTTCTTGCAACCGGTACATTTCACGATATAAGCCGATTTGAGTCGCACCTCTTGTCCCGGCGTCATACGGAAAAATTTCTTGGGCGGATTCTCCATGAAATCTTCCCGTTCGATGTAAAGTTCCCGAGTGAAGGGCATCGAGTGCACTCCGGCTTCGGGCTTCTCGGGATTGTTTTCGGTATCGAGGTATTCGACTTGGTCTTCGGGATAGTTCGTAATGACCAGTTTCACCGGATTGACCACGGCCGCCACGCGATTGGCGTTTTTGTTGAGGTCTTCGCGTATGCTGTGTTCGAGCAACGCCACGTCGATGAGACCGTCGAATTTGGTGTAGCCGATTTTGTCGACAAAATTGCGTATCGACTCAGGGGTGTACCCGCGACGGCGCAATCCGCAGAGGGTCGGCATGCGGGGGTCGTCCCAACCGCACACGAGTTTCTCTTGCACGAGCTGCAACAATTTGCGCTTGCTCATCACCGTATAGGTGAGATTGAGGCGGTTGAACTCGATCTGTCGCGGGCAATAGCTCTCGTCGGCAAGGAATTTCACGAACCACTCATACAGGGGGCGGTGTACTTCAAACTCCAACGTACATATCGAGTGGGTCACCCCTTCGAAATAGTCCGACTGTCCATGGGCGAAATCGTACATGGGATATACGTTCCATTTCGTTCCCGTACGGTGATGCGGGTGCTTGATGATGCGATACATGATCGGGTCTCTCATGTGCATGTTCGAAGAGGCCATGTCGATTTTTGCGCGCAATACCATCGAACCTTCTTCAAACTCACCTTTGTTCATGCGTTCAAAAAGGTCGAGATTCTCTTCTATGGGGCGGTCGCGATAAGGGCTGCTCACGCCGGGTTGGGTGGGGGTACCTTTCTGCTGGGCAATCTGCTCCGAGGTCTGCTCGTCGACATAGGCATAGCCCTCTTTTATCATGCGTATGGCCAAATCATACAATTTGGGGAAATAATCCGATGCATAATAGAGACGGTCTCCCCAATCGAAGCCCAACCAATGTATATCTTCCATGATGGAATCGACATATTCCACATCTTCACGGGCAGGGTTGGTGTCATCGAAACGCAAATTGCAGGTTCCGCCAAATTTCTCGGCAATACCAAAGTCCATGCATATCGCTTTCGCATGGCCTATATGCAAATAGCCATTCGGCTCGGGCGGGAAACGGGTATTCAACCGACCTCCGTTTTTGCCGGCAGCCAAATCGGCCTCGACAGCCAGTTCTATAAAATTCAGGCTTTTCTTTTCCTCTTCATTTTGTTCTGCTACTTGTGTCATGGTCAAAGTTTTTCTACTTGCAGATATATCACGTTTGTTTAATAGCGGCAAAGATAGCGAATAAAATCCATTTATCACATTCCTTTATTTTATTTACATCGACCCGAATACTTTTTTCCACGCTGGCCAGCATAACATGTTCCCCATAATGAAACTTTATAATCATGTAGTGGTACAATTATTTTCACTGTGAAAAAAAATTGTAATCTGAATGTAACATCTTTTTCGCATTATAATATGAATTTTGCATCGTCAAATCAATGCCGAATAATATGTATAAAAACATTCTTTTGATTCTCCCGTTGTTCCTCATCTTTTCTCAACCATCTGCTTCACAACGCATCAAAGGCAGCGACACGGTTCTTCCTCTCACCCAAAAATGGGCCGAAACATTCATGCACGAATATCCAAATACATCGGTCACCGTCACCGGTGGTGGCAGCGGAGTGGGCATTTCGGCCATTATGGAAGGGACGACCGATATTGCCATGTCTTCCCGGCGCATCAAATTCGGAGAGAAAATGAAACTGAAACAAAACAGCACCGAGGTCAACGAAGTCATTGTAGCTTACGATGCATTGGCAGTAATCGTCAATCCGTCAAATCCGGTCAACAATCTCACGCGAGAAGAATTGGAGGCCATTTTTCGGGGGAAAATAACCAACTGGGAAGAAGTGGGCGGCCCCGATGCCAAAATCATCGTATATTCACGGGAAACCTCATCGGGCACATACGAATTTTTCAAAGAAAGCGTGCTGGAAAACAAGAACTACACCAACAATATCCTTTCCATGCCGGCAACAGGAGCCATCATACAATCGATAAGACAAACCAAAGGAGCCATCGGTTATGTGGGCATGGCCTACCTCAACCCTTTTGTTAAAGCCATCAACGTATCATACGACGGTGGAAAGAACTATGTTCACCCGTCGATAGAAAACGCCCGGGCAAAAAAATATCCCATCGTGCGGCCGCTTTACTATTATTACAATAAAAAAGACGAAGAAAAAGTCCGTCCTTATATACAATTCATCACATCAGAAAAGGCCGAAAACATTTCTTTGGAATTAGGATTCATTCCCGCCACATTATAAAAAATTCTATATGAAAAAATGGATTGACTATATTGCAACGCGGTTGTTTACCGTCAGCGGCTTTGTAACCAGCGCGGCCATTTTGTTGATTATTGGTTTCTTGTTTACCGAAGCAGTCGGTCTCTTCAACAATCCGATAATCGAAGACGGATATACGCTCGCCGTCAACAAAGAAAACAAAATCAAATCGTTAAGTGCAGAGCAGATAAAAAACCTCTTCGATGAAGAAATACCCAACTGGAAAGAGTTGGGAGGCGAAGACATTCCCGTGCAAACATTCCGGCTCGAAGATTTGTCCCAATATTATTCCGAAGAAGAACTCGGAGCCGAATATGAATATGCGGGGAATAAAATAGGAGACATCATTCGGCAAGAAAAGGGCATGATTGCTTTTGTCCCCAAAAACCTGGTTCAAAACGAACCCGGCATACGCTTGATTGAAGACAAAAACATTCCGGTAAAAGATGTCTTGTTGGGCAAAGAATGGTACCCCACCGCCACACCGTCACCCATTTTCGGAATCCTGCCATTGCTGTACGGAACTCTTTGGGTAAGTTTCTTTGCCATACTGATAGCTCTTCCTTTCGGGCTTTCCATAGCCATATACATGTCAGAAGTGGCCAATCCCAAAATCAGAAAAATATTGAAACCGATTATCGAACTTCTCAACGGCATACCTTCTGTCGTATATGGATTTTTCGGATTGGCCGTCATCGTTCCTTCCCTGCAAAACGTCTTCGACCTCCCTGTCGGAGAATCCGGACTGGCCGGAAGCATCGTTTTGGCCATCATGGCTCTGCCTACCATCATCACCGTTGCCGAAGATGCCATGCGCAGTTGCCCAAGATCCATGCGAGAAGCCAGTTTGGCACTCGGTTCCTCACAATGGCAAACCATATACAAGGTCGTCATACCGTTTTCGATATCGGGTATCACCTCAGGTGTCGTTCTGGGCATAGGCCGCGCCATCGGCGAGACAATGGCCGTGCTTATGGTGACCGGCAATGCGGCGGTCATACCGACATCGATCATGGAACCGCTGCGTACTATCCCCGCTACGATTGCAGCCGAATTGGGAGAAGCCCCGGCCGGAGGGGCCCATTACCAATCCCTGTTCTTGCTCGGTGTCATTCTATTCTTTATCACATTGTTCATCAACTCCTGCGTGGAAATCGTTTCGGCACGCAACAAAATAAAAAAATAGTATTATGAGTTTCAACACCACCTCTTTTATCAAACGGAGGAAATTAGCTCAAAATTCGGCATTCGCTTTATTCCGGATTTTCAGTTACAGCATTGTCGTCATACTCTTTTTTATCTTGGGATTTATCCTCATCAAAGGGTTTGGTGTCATCAACTGGGACTTTATCACCCAAGCTCCCAGCGACGGCATGACCAAGGGAGGAATCTGGCCGGCCATCGTCGGGACATTTTATTTGATGATTGGCAGCGCCATATTTGCGTTTCCCATAGGAATCATGAGCGGCATATACATGAGTGAATATGCCCGTTCGGGGAAACTGGTCAATTTCATACGGACCATGACCAACAACTTGGCCGGCATACCGTCGATTGTATTCGGCCTCTTCGGAATGGCATTTTTTGTCAATCGGTTAGATTTCGGCGACAGCATTTTGGCCGGCTCCCTTACATTGGGACTGTTGGCACTTCCCATCATTATTCGCACGACCGAAGAAACATTCAAAGACATTCCGAACCACTTCAGAGAAGGAAGCCTTGCTTTGGGTGCCACAAAAGCCCAGACCATCTGGAATGTACTGCTTCCGATGGCCACTCCCCGTGTCATAACAGGATTGATTTTGTCTCTGGGACGAGTTTCGGGCGAAACAGCTCCTATCCTATTCACTTGCGCGGCCTATTTTTTACCCAAATTACCCACGGGGATTTTTGACCAATGCATGGCCCTGCCCTATCACCTTTACGTCGTAGCCACCAGTGGAACCGACATCGAAGCCCAAGAACCCATTGCTTACGGGACGGCTTTTGTCCTCATCGTCATCGTTCTCATCATGAATCTGGCCGCCAACGGCATACGCAACCACTTCGACAAAAAAATAAAGTTAAAATAACAAACAAGAAACATCATGGACAAAATAAAGGCAACCAATGTAGATTTTTATTATGGGAATTTCCATGCCTTGAAAAATATATCCTTAACAATCCCCGAAAATCAAGTCGTGGCATTTATCGGCCCATCGGGTTGCGGAAAATCGACTTTTCTGCGTCTCTTCAACCGCATGAACGACCTGATTCCCAATACAAGGCTGACCGGCAATATCTCCATCGACGGACAAGACATCTATGACAAGTCGGTCGAAGTAGATGTTTTACGGAGAAACGTAGGCATGGTATTCCAACGCCCCAATCCTTTTCCCAAAAGCATCTTCGAGAATGTGGCCTATGGTTTGCGTGTCAACGGGGTCAAAGACAAAGAATACATTTCACACAAAGTGGAAGAAGCCTTGAAAGGTGCCGCTTTATGGGAAGAGGTGAAAGACAAGTTGAAAGAGTCGGCTTATGCTCTCTCGGGGGGCCAACAACAACGTTTGTGCATAGCCCGGGCCATGGCCGTGTCACCATCGGTTCTGCTGATGGACGAACCGGCCTCGGCCCTCGACCCCATATCGACGGCAAAAATCGAAGAACTGATATGCGAATTATGCAAGCAAACAACGATTGTCATCGTTACCCACAGCATGCAACAAGCCGCTCGCGTCAGCCACAAAACAGCATTTTTCTACTTAGGAGAAATGGTAGAATATGACGATACGAAAAAAATCTTTACAAATCCTTCCAAGGAAGCCACACAAAATTACATTACAGGACGTTTTGGATAAAATAAAAGCAATTTATTATGGTAAAATTTGTTGAAAACGAACTTATCGCGATAAAAAATGAAGTGAGTGACATGTGGTTGCTGGTGCAACAACAGCTCGAAAATGCTTTCGAAGCCTTGCGCAACCACGACGAGGAGTTGGCAAACAGCGTCGCCTCAAGAGAAAAACGGGTAAATGCATTCGATTTGAAAATCGATAGCGACATTGAAGACTTCATCGCATTGTATAATCCGGTGGCCGTAGACCTCCGTTTTATGTTGGCCATGTTGAAAATCAACAACAACCTCGAACGCATCGGCGATTATGCCGACAGCATAGCCAGGTTTGTGGTAAGAAATGCCATTTCCGATGCAGACAAGCAACTTTTCAATGCCAAAGAATTGACCGACATGTATGAACAAGTGCTGCAAATGTTCACGACAACATACAAAGCATTAGAAACGTCCAATGTATCTTTGGCCAAGTCGGTCATCGAGAAAGACGATCTTTTGGACTCTCTCAACAAAAAAGCACTCGACAAGCTGGCCGAGTATGCAAAAGATTACCCCTCGGCCATTCGGTTCTGTCTGGAAATAGCCGCCATTTTACGCAAACTTGAACGTACCGGCGACCACATCATCAACTTGGCCGAAGAAACCGTGTTTTATATCGACGCCGAAGTGTTGAAACACCTCTACTCGGCTGCGCCATCGATTCATGAAGATTGATTATGGCCCGACCGATAAACAGAACATGAATAATCGTGAAAAAGGGGCTCGACGTGATATCGGGACCTTTTTTCCCCGATTTCATTTGTAAAATGACTCATAAACGACCTGCCACCTTATCCCAATCGACAAGCCCCCAAAAAGCTTTTACAAAATCGGCTCGGCGGTTGCGATAGTCGATGTAATAAGCATGCTCCCACACGTCAATGGTCATGACGGGTTTGAGATTCTTGATCAACGGATTTCCCGCATTTCCCATGGCATCGATCGAGAGATGGCCGTGCTTGTCGGCAGCCAACCACACCCAGCCTGAGCCGAAGAGGGAAATGGCCGCCTTGGAGAACTGGTCCTTAAACGTCTCGACCGAACCGAAATCGCGTGTCAACACGTCGAACAGATTCGCCGGAATCTCCTTTTTGCGGGGTGTGAGCATATCGAAAAAGAAGGTATGGTTCCAGGCTTGTGCCGCATTGTTGAAGATTGCCCCATCGGAACTCTTCACGATTTCTTCGAGCGACATGCCGTCATAAGGCGTATTCTCGATAAGCCGATTGAGATTGTCGACATAGGTTTGCAGATGTTTTCCGTAGTGATAATCCATGGTCTCTTTGCTCATGACCGGAGCAAGGGCATCGACCGCATAAGGAAGTTTGGGCATCAAATGTTTCATAGGTTTATAATTTGAAGTTAGACCGGATTTCAAGAATTATAAAAGAAGATATAGGCATTCAGATAGGTTGCCAGCAGCAACCACAAAGCATAGGGCACAAAAAGCCACGAAGCCGCACGGCTCACGACATAGCTCTTAAAGAGATATACAAATACCAGGACATCGAGCAGCAGAATATCGACCAGTCCCGCCAACGGACTGCGACAAGTGAAGAACAATATCGTCCACAAAAAATTGCAAAAGAGTTGTCCCCCCCACACGACAACGAGCCACCGAGCCGGTTGCCGGTCGATGAGCAGGGATAAAGAAAGCCCCATCAGGACATAGAGAATCGTCCATACCACCGGAAAGACAATGGCCGGAGGCGTTATGGCCGGCTTTTGCAAACCGGGGTACCACTCCAATATGGCCGTTCCTTGTAAAAAAGCTCCTGACACACCGACTCCCAAACAGAGCAATATGGGCCACAAGTAATTCAAAGTTTTCATCACAATAAAGATATTCAAATTCTAACTCAAAAACAACAATCTACCCTGTTTTTTTGTTCATTGTCATGCTATTTCCCCATCGAAACAGGGATATTTTACAGCATTTCGGCATATCCGACGAGAATATCTTGTATCTTCGAAGCGAAAAGAGCCGAACCAATATCTGACCGACAAATGAACAACAACAATCTCCTCACCGACCGCCTCAGCTACCGCAGCGAGCACATGGCACCCACGCAATTGCACCTGTTCAGTTACAATGCCACCGACATCGACGAGCACGTCGAGAAAGAACCCGAAAGCCTCATTCCCCTCATGGAGCGCCCCGGATACATTCACTGGCTGCAAATATGCGGATTGCAAAACACGGCTCACATACAAAGCATCTGCACCCACTTCGGCATCAATTTCCTCATCATGCAGGATATTCTCAACCCCAACCACCCGTGTAAAATCGAGGAGTATGAAAAATTCAACATTGTCATTGCCAAATATTTCGACCAAGACAAAGAGTCGCAGGTAAGCATCGTGCAAGGCGAAAATTTCATACTCACGTTCATGGAATACGAAACCGAGTCATTTCATGGCATCGAGAACGCCCTGCGCAACAATATCCTGAAAATTCGCACCCGCACCTCAGACTATCTGCTCACAGTCCTGCTCAATGATTTGGTCTCGAACTTCATTTCAGTATCGGCCCAAATCGACAACGCGCTCGAAGATTTGGAGTCGGAACTTCTGCTCGAAAAAAGCGCATACGAAATAGGCATCGAAATACAGACCTTGCGAAGGAGGTACCTCCTGCTCAAACGCACGGTCACGCCACTCAAAGAGCAATATATGCGACTGATACGCTCCGACTCGCCCCTGATACACAAGACCAACCGAGCCTTTTTCAATGACCTCAACGACCACATCAATTATGTCGCCCAAAACATCGAAATCTGTCGCGAGACCCTCTCTTCGCTGGTCGACCTGTATATATCGAACAACGATTTGCGCATGAACTCCATCATGAAACGGTTGACCATCGTCTCGACCATCTTCATACCGCTCACCTTTCTTGCCGGGGTATGGGGCATGAACTTCGACTACATGCCCGAACTCAGTTGGGAATACGGCTACTTGGGCGCATGGCTGCTTATGATAGGTATCGGCGTGGGGGTGTATGTATTTCTCAAAACGAAAAAATGGAAGTAAGCTGTCCGACAGCCCATAATCCCGATAAGATTTCGTACCTTTGCGGCTCATCATAATGCAGAGAAATGACCTACCCACAAAACTTTGAAGAGAAAATCGGATTCGACAAAATACGCTATCTCATCAGCGAACGTTGCCTGAGCACTTTGGGCAGCGAACGCGTGAATGAAATGAAATTTCTCACGTCGTGCGATACAATCGAACGGCTGCTGCGGGAGACCGAAGAATTCACCCGCATACTGCAAAGCGAAGACGACTTCCCGGCCGACTATTTTTTCGACATACGCCCCTCATTGCAACGGGTTCGCATCGAGGGCACATTTCTCGATGAAACCGAACTTTTCAACCTGCGGCGTTCGCTCGAAACGATTCGCAACATCGTAGGCTATTTCATAACCGAAGAAGGCGAAGAGTGCCTCTATCCTTATTTGCAGGCATTGGCCGCCGATGTCGTCGTTTTTCCACAACTACTCACCCGCATCGACCAAATAATCGACAAATTCGGGCACATCAAAGACAACGCCTCTCCCGAGCTGGCACAGATACGACGGGAACTCAACCATACCCTCTCGGGCATCTCCCGCAGTCTGAACATCATTCTCAGAAATGCCCAAAACGAAGGCATCGTCGACAAGGAGGTGGCTCCCACCCTGCGCGAAGGGCGGCTGGTCATACCCGTCATACCGGCTCACAAGCGGCGCATCAAAGGCATCGTGCATGACGAGTCGGCCAGCGGGAAAACCGTGTATATCGAGCCGGCCGAAGTCGTGGAGGCCAACAACCGCATCAGGGAACTCGAAGGCGAGGAACGTCGCGAAATCATGCGCATTCTCACGCTCTTTACCGATGAATTGAGACCGCACCTGCCCGACATCGCCTATTCTTATGAATTTCTCGCCGACATCGACTTCATACGGGCCAAAGCCTTGTTTTCGCTCGAAACAAATGCACTTCTTCCCCATTTTGAGAAGTGTCGGCAAATCGAGTGGTACCATGCCGTGCACCCCCTGCTCTACCTGGCGCTCAAAAAGCAAAACAAAAGTGTCGTGCCGCTCGACATCACACTTACCCCCGAACAACGCATACTGCTCATCTCGGGGCCGAATGCGGGTGGGAAATCGGTATGCCTCAAAACGACCGGACTACTGCAATATATGTTGCAATGCGGCCTGCTCATTCCCGTGTATGAAAATTCGCACGCGGGCATCTTCGACCACATCTTCATCGACATCGGCGACGAACAGTCTATTGAGAACGACCTGAGCACATACAGTTCTCACCTGACAAACATGAAATATTTTGTCAAGAACTGCAACGAAGGGACCTTATTGCTCATCGATGAATTTGGCGGCGGCACCGAGCCCCAAATCGGCGGAGCCATCGCCGAAGTGCTCCTCGACCGTTTCAATCGCAAAGGAGCTTACGGAGTAATCACCACCCACTACCAAAACCTGAAACAGTTTGCCAAAGATACCCCGGGCATCATAAACGGGGCCATGCTCTATGACCGCCACATGATGCAACCGCTCTTCAAACTCTCCATCGGTAACCCGGGTAGCTCCTTCGCCATAGAAATAGCCCGTAAAATCGGTCTGCCCGAAGATGTCATTGCCGACGCTTCGGAGAAAGTGGGTTCGGACTATATCGACATGGACAAGTACCTGCAAGACATCGTCCGCGATAAACGCTACTGGGAAAACAAACGGCAAAACATACGGCAACGCGAAAAGCAGTTAGAAGAGCTCACCCGGAAATACAGCGACGACTTGCAAGAAATCGAGAAGGAACGGAAACGCATCTTGAAAGAGGCCAAACAGAAAGCCGAACAACTGATTGCCGAGTCGAACGCCCGCATCGAAAACACCATTCGCACCATTAAGGAGGCCGAAGCCGAAAAAGAAAGGACCAAGGCCGCCCGTCAAGCCCTCCATTCGTTCAAAGACGAGCTGTCGAACGACGAAGAAAACAACGATGCCATATCGAGGGAAATAGCCAAAATCAAAAATCGGGAAGAGAAAAAGAACCGGCGGAAAAGTGAAAACCGAAACGAACCGACCAACCTCACTCCCATCACCGCTGGCGATGCCGTATGCATCAAAGGGCAAACCATGGTAGGAGAAGTCGAGTCGGTCCAAGGCAACAAGGCCGTCGTCATTTTCGGCCAAATCAAATCATCGGTCAAACTCGAACAACTCGAAAAAGTCAACCGCAACCGGCTGAAACGGGAACAGGCCGTGAAAGCGACGTTCGTAAGTGAAGAAACAACCAACAGCATGCGGGAGAAAAGTCTCAACTTCCACCGAGAAATCGACATTCGCGGATTCAGAGCCGACGAAGCCCTCCAAGCAATTATCTACTTCATCGACGACGCCATTCAGGTAGGAGCCCAACAGGTACGCATCTTGCACGGTACCGGGACAGGCGCCCTGAGGCAACTGGTAAGAGACTACCTCAAAGGGGTGTCGGGAGTACGCACTTTTCACGATGAACATGTGCAATTCGGAGGCGCCGGCATCACCGTCGTGGAACTCGATTGAAACAAATTTGTCACACCCACACACGCTGCAAGTCATTGGTGCGGCACGAAGGAATCGGAGTCACATCGATAATTATGCCATAGATTGACGATATTGCAAAGAAAAAATGTATCTTTGCGTGTTAATCACACCGAAATGATTACCGAAAAAAGACCTATACTTCCCGACCTATATAATCCCGACGACCTACGGAAATTGTCTCTCGACCAACTTCCGCAAGTGTGCGACGAACTGCGACAATTCATCATCAATGCCCTTTCACAAAATCCCGGGCATTTCGCATCAAGCTTGGGAACAATCGAATTGACCGTAGCCCTGCATTATACGCTCAACACCCCCTACGACCGCATCGTGTGGGACGTCGGGCACCAAGCCTATGCCCATAAAATCCTGACCGAGAGACGAGAACGATTCTCTACCAACCGCAAACTCGGCGGGCTCAGCGGGTTCCCGTCACCCATGGAAAGCCCCTACGACACATTCGTGGCCGGGCATGCCTCCAACTCCATTTCGGCCGCACTCGGCATGTCGGTAGCCTCCAACCTGAAAGGAGAAAAAGGCCGCAAAGTCGTTGCCGTCATCGGCGATGCCGCCATAGCCGGCGGCTTGGCGTTTGAAGGGCTCAACAACGCATCGACCAACCCCAACAACCTGTTGATAATTCTCAACGACAACAACATGGCCATCGACAACAACGTCGGTGCATTCCACCATTACCTGTCTCATATCAACACGTTGCCATTCTACAACAACATACGCTATCTGCTCTACCGGACATTGGTGAAGATGCGCCTTGTCTCGGAACAGCAAAAAGGAGCCATTCTCCGATTCAACAACAGTTTGAAAGCTCTCATCGCAAGGCATCAGAACATATTCGAAGGGCTGAACATCAGATACTTCGGACCCATAGACGGGCATGATGTGACACAATTGGTGCGGGTACTGAACAATATCAAAGATATGTCGGGACCCAAAATACTGCACATCAAAACCGTCAAAGGAAAAGGTTTTGCCCCGGCCGAGAAAGACGCTGTCGCGTGGCATGCACCGGGTCGTTTCAACAAGGAGACGGGCGAACGCATCACAAACCACAGCCAAAACCAACCACCGCTCTTCCAAGATGTATTCGGACATACTTTGGTGGAACTGGCCGAGCAAAACGAAAAAATAGTGGGCATCACGCCCGCCATGCCCACCGGCTGTTCCATGACCTACATGATCGAGAAGTTTCCCAACCGCGCTTTCGACGTGGGCATCGCCGAGGAACATGCCGTCACGTTCTCGGGCGGACTGGCCAAAGAAGGGCTCATACCTTTCTGCAACATCTACTCCTCATTTATGCAACGGGCCTTCGATGAAGTGATACACGATGTGGCCATACAAAACCTCCCCGTCGTGTTCTGTCTCGACCGCGCAGGTCTCGTCGGTGAAGACGGCATGACCCATCATGGAGCATTCGACCTCGCCTATATGCGTTGCATACCCAACATGACCATTGCCTCACCCATCGACGAACATTATCTGCGCCATCTCATGTTCACGGCACAATCGACGGGACATTGCTTCACCATACGCTATCCCCGCGGACACGGCTCACTCATCGAATGGCAATGCCCCATGCAACGCCTCGAAATCGGCAAAGGCCGCTTGTTGTCCGATGGCAACGACATGGCAGTCCTGTCGATAGGGCCCATCGGGAAATCGGTGCAAAAAGCCGTCGCCTCGGCACGGGAACAAGGGGTGTCGGCCGCCCACTACGACATGATATTCCTCAAACCCATAGATACCGAAATACTCCATCATGTAGGGAAGCATTTCAAACGCATCATAACCGTCGAAGACGGTACCATCGAAGGAGGCTTGGGAAGTGCCGTCATGGAATTTATGGCCGAAAACAACTACACGCCCCACATCAGACGGATAGGTATACCCGACCGGTTTATCGAACAGGGAAGCATTCCCGAACTTTATGCCTTGTGCGGCATGGACGAAGCCAGTATCGAAAAACGCATTCTCGAAACGTGGTAACAAACGACAGACACCAAGAAAAATTTATAGCATCGACATACCCCAAATTATGAAAATCATTATCGCAGGAGCAGGCGAAGTCGGAACACACCTGGCCAAATTATTATCGAATGAGAATTTGGACATCGTTCTCATCGACACCGATGTGGAAAAGTTGAATTGGCTTGATGCCAACTACAATCTGATGACCATCGCAGGGTCGCCCACTTCTCTGAAAATCCTGAAACAAGCCGGCATCGAAGAGGCAGACTTGTTTATTGCCGTCATGCCTTATGAAACACGCAACATCGTGGCGTGCCAATTTGCAAAAAAATTCGGCACACGCAAAACCGTCGCCCGCATCGATAACTATGAATATATGTTACCCGAAAACAAGGCATATTTCAAAGAAACGGGTGTCGACGAACTGATTTATCCCGAAATGCTCGCCGCAGAAGAAATCGTAACGGCATTGAGTCATAACTGGGCACGCAACTGGTTCGAATTATGTAATGGAGAACTTATTCTCATCGGTGCGAAAATTCGTGAAAACGCCCGAATCCTAAATCAGAAACTGTCGGAATTGAACAAAGCCCACTTACTATACCACATAGCCGCCATCAAACGTAAAGATCGGACCATCATTCCGAGAGGTTCTGATGAAATACTGGTAGGTGATATCGTATATTTTACCACAACACCGGGACACATACACGACATTCAACAACTCACCGGCAAAAAAGAAATCGACGTGCACAAAGTCGTCATCATGGGAGGCAGCCGCATAGCGATAAGGCTCGCACGCATCTTGCCCGACTCCATGCGCATGAAAATTATCGAAATCGACAAAGACCGTTGCTACAAACTGGCCAACTCCATACCCGAAGTCATGATTGTCAATGGAGACGGCCGCGATACCGAATTTCTCAAAGAAGAAGGCATCAAAGACACCGATGCATTCGTCGCACTGACCGACAGTGCCGAGACCAATATCCTAGCCTGCCTGTCGGCCAAGCGTTTCGGTGCCGTAAAGACTGTCGCCGAGGTAGAGAACCTGTCATTCATACCTACGGCAGAAAGTCTCGACATCGGGTCGGTAATTAACAAAAAGCTGCTCACGGCAAGCCGCATTTTCCAAATATTGCTCGACGAAGACTCTTCCAACGTCAAGTGCCTTGCCATGTCCGATGCAGAAGTAGCCGAACTCATCGTCAAGGAAAACGCCCCCATAACACAAAAACCCATCAAAGACCTCAATCTACCCCGTGACATCACGCTGGGCGGTCTTATCCGCGACGGCAAAGCAATGATCGTAAACGGTAACACGCAGATACAAGTCAATGACCATGTAATGGTTTTCTGCCTTGATACCGTCATTCACAAATTAGGCAAATTATTTGGATAAAATGGCTGATATCAATTACCGCATCATACTGAGAATCATAGGCGTACTGTTATGGTTAGAAGCCTTGTCGATGCTTCTGCCGTTGGCCGTCGCATTATACTACGGCGAGCACGACATCAATGCCTTTTTACTGACGATAGGTATAGCTGTCGCAAGCGGAAGCATACTCTTTTTCCAATATTCCAACAAAGAACGGAAAACACTGGGGAAACGCGATGGAATCATGGTCGTAACCCTATGTTGGATATTTTTCTCATTGGTAGGTTCCCTGCCATTTATCTTCTCCGGTTCCGTCGAAAATTTGGCCGGAGCTTTCTTTGAAACTGTTTCGGGAGTTACAGGAACCGGAGCAAGCATAATACCCGATGTGGAAAAACTTCCACACGGCATTCTCATGTGGCGCAGCCTCATACAATGGTTGGGCGGATTGGGAATCATTCTTTTCACCCTCGCCCTCCTGCCTTTGCTGAACAGTGGAGGCAGTATGCAGTTATTCAATGCCGAGACAACAGGTATCATGAACGACAAACTCGGCCCCCGCATAGGCCAAACCGCCAAGCTCCTATGGACGACTTATTTGGGAGTTACACTCGTGCTTACGGCACTTCTCTACATGGGCCCCATGAACCTTTTCGATGCGTTATGCCATGCTTTTACGACTTGTGCAACGGGGGGATTTTCCACTAAAAATGCCAGCGTTGCATATTGGAACTCAGCATACATCGAATATGTCATCACAGCGTTCATGCTCATTTCGGGTATCAATTACGCACTTGTGTACCGTGCGATACGCGGCGAAGTAAAAAAAACATTCGGAAACGAAGAAGTGAAATGGTATCTGATTATAGTGGCCGTATTTACAATCCTCATCACAATCGGTTTGTTTTTCAACGGGGTTGCCGACAAATTAGGTATCGAAGCCACCATACGGGCGGCATTGTTCCAAGTAGCCTCAACCATCACCTCTACCGGCTACATAACGGCCGATTTCGTCGCATGGGGGCCATTCTTCTGCATACTCATCTGTCTGCTGATGTTTAGCGGAGGCTGCGCCGGTTCGACCAGTGGTGGGGCAAAAGTCATACGCATTGTTGTGCTACTCAAAAACACCATATACGAATTTTACCGGCAGGTACACCCCAATGCCATCGTCCCGGTGCGCATAAACCAACAGGCCATATCGCACGAGATCGTATCCAAAATACTGGCATTTCTTTTTACCTACGTATTCATCGTCATCATTGGCGCATTAGCTTTGGCAACGATGGGTCTCACTATCGACGAAGCATTTGGCTGTTCACTTTCCTGTATCGGGAACATAGGTACCGGATTGGGACGGACATTATATTCATTTGCCATCATACCCGATGCCGGGAAATGGATACTATCATTCATCATGCTGGTGGGACGACTCGAAATTTTCACCGTACTGATTCTTTTCACCCCATATTTCTGGAAAAAATAATCATAAAAAGAGCTATATTCTTCGATAAAACCGCACTTCTTCTTTTTAAAACGATTATTTTTGTGAGAAGATTTAACTTGCTGAAACATGGCTACCAAAAAGACCGAAAAAACAACTTCGAAAAAAGAAAATGCATCTGCACGGGAAATCAAAGAACCGTTCCGCCGCAAATCCATGCGCATATTGCGTGACGAGCGCACGCGGTTTGTCATAGGTCTCATCGTGCTTTTCTTCTCGATATTCATGGCCATCTCGTTCATCTCCTTCTTTTTCGACGGAGCTGCCGACCAAAGCATTATCGATTACCAATCGTCAAAAGAGATGAACAGCATAGGCAATGGCATACAAAATTGGGGCGGTTCACATGGCGCAGCCTTTGCCGACTTCTTTATCAACCGCTGGATCGGTGTCTCGGCCTTTTTCATACCCATCTTCCTGGCACGGCTTGGGTTGAAGCTCATGAATGTCTTCTCCATGTCGATAGTGCGTTCTTTGGCCTATACATGCGCACTCATCATCATTTGCTCGCTCACGTTCGGATTCTTTTTCAAACATTTTTACGAAGATTCTTATCTTTTCCTGGGCGGTTACCACGGGTATTACGCCACCGAATGGCTCGAAGCCCAAATCGGCTGGCCGGGCACATTGTTGGTAATCCTCTCGGGCATATTGCTTCTGTTGATAGCCGTCAGCCGCCGCACAATCGTGATTTTGAGACATCTCTTCCGCATGGATTTCCTTCCGAAAAAGAAACCCGCCGACACAACCATGCCGGCTTCTGAACCTGCGGGAGCAACCGGCAGCAATGTGGAGATTCCCAATGATGAAACTTCAACGGCCACGGATACGGAAATTCCCGCCATCAACGACAACCCGACAGCAGAACCCGGAAACCTCGATGAAATGCCGGTCGATGAACCTCATGACGAAAACGAGCCTTCATACGACGTCCATGCAGAAAGCACCGATGATTTCATGCCCGAGCAGGAAATGCGCGTGGAGGATGAAGTCTACAAAGTGATGTCCACCGACGAAACATCACCCGTCGTAACCGAACCGACATTCACCATCGATCAAGGGGTTGTGGAAGACGAGGCCAAAGAACAGACGGAACTCGATGAATATGACCCGACACTCGATTTATCGTATTACAAAGCGCCTACATTTGACCTGCTTCGCGAAGACAAGTCGAGCACAAATACCATCGACATCAACGAACAAGAGGCCAACAAACAACGCATCATCAATACGCTTGAAAATTACGGCATACGCATCAGTTCGATAAAAGCCACTGTCGGCCCCACCGTCACCCTATATGAAATCGTACCCGAAGCCGGTATCAAGATTTCGAAAATAAAAAACCTCGAAGACGATATAGCCCTCAGTCTGGCCGCCCTCGGCATACGCATCATCGCGCCTATTCCCGGCAAAGGGACCGTAGGTATCGAAGTCCCGAACCGCAACCCGCAGATGGTACCGATGCGCCCCATCATCGCTTCGCGCAAATTCCAGGAATGTGACTACGAACTGCCGTTGGCCTTGGGAAAAACCATCACCAACGAGATATTCATGGTCGACCTCTGCAAAATGCCGCACATACTGGTGGCCGGAGCCACAGGACAAGGTAAATCGGTCGGCTTAAATGCCATCATCACCTCGCTCCTCTACAAGAAGCACCCCTCGCAACTGAAATTTGTGATGGTCGACCCCAAAAAGGTTGAGTTCAGTATTTACAGCGTCATCGAGCGGCATTTCCTGGCCAAGTTGCCCGACAGCGAAGAGGCCATCATTACCGATACCGACAAAGTGGTGCAGACCCTCAGCTCGGTATGCGTCGAAATGGACAACCGCTATAAATTGCTGCAAATGGCCCGAATGCGTAACATCAAAGAGTATAACGCCAAATTCATCTCGCGCCAACTCAATCCCGAAAACGGGCATCGCTATATGCCCTATATCGTCGTTATCATCGACGAGTTTGGCGACCTGATTATGACAGCGGGCAAAGAGGTGGAACTGCCTATTGCCCGCATCGCCCAACTGGCCCGCGCCGTGGGTATCCACATGATTATCGCCACGCAACGTCCATCAACCAACATCATCACCGGCAGTATCAAAGCCAACTTCCCGGCCCGTATAGCCTTCAAAGTAGCCTCCATGATCGACTCCCGCACCATTCTCGACACCCCGGGTGCCAACCAGTTGATAGGCAAGGGAGATATGCTCGTATCGTGCAATGGCGGCCTCACCCGCGTGCAATGTGCCTTCGTCGATACGCCCGAAGTGGAGAACATCTGCCAATATATCGGTTCCCAACAAGCCTACCCGACCGCCTATCTGTTGCCCGAATACGTCTCCGACAACAACGGGGCAAATAGCAATGCCGTCGACCTGAAAGACCGGGATCCATTCTTCGAAGAGGCAGCCCGGCTCATCGTTGCCAACCAACAGGGTTCAACCTCATTAATTCAACGGAAATTCTCTATCGGGTACAACCGCGCTGGTCGTCTGATGGACCAACTCGAAGCCGCCGGAATCGTAGGCCCCTTCGAAGGCAGCAAAGCTCGTCAAGTGCTTGTCGCCGATGAAATCCAACTTTCCCAGATTTTGAACACCCTCCGATAATTCGACCACCATGAAACTTTCGCATATCTTGTGGCTATTCCTCACATTGACCCTCCCGCTGACAGCCGGGGCCGAGACCAAAGCGACACGACTGCTCGACAGGGTCGTGGAGCAAATCAATTCCCCCAAAGGCATCTCGCTGAGTTTTATCCTGCGACAAGGCGACATGCCCGACGCCACAGGGACAATCGACATGCAAGAGAACCGGTTCAAGATTGATGTCGATGAGATGACGACATGGTTCGACGGTACCACTCAATGGACCTACTTGAAACCAGCGGGAGAGGTAAACATCTCCCTTCCGGGGGAAGAAGAGCTCACACAGACCAATCCTTATCTCCTCCTGCAAAACTATAAAACGACATTCGACTGCCGATTCATCGGGAAAAAGGGCAATGTGTGCGAACTCGCCCTCCTTCCCCGGGAAGAGTCGGAAATCACCGAAATACATGTCTTTATCGAAGAAAAGCAGTCGGTGCTCTCCCGCCTTGTGGTAACCCAACGCGGAAGTCAAAATTCCGAAATAACAATCACTCGGTATGAAACCGACCCGAACTTTTCCGAAAAACATTTCGTTTTCGAAAAAGAACATTACCCCCAAGCCATCATCATCGATTTGCGTTAAAACAAATTATTCATCATAAAACGAACAGCTATATGGAAACCATCGAAAGAATACGTTGCCTTATCGTAGGTTCGGGACCGGCAGGATATACCGCAGCCATCTATGCCGCCCGCGCCAACCTCTCTCCAGTCTTATATGAGGGCATACAACCCGGCGGACAGTTGACCACCACCACCGAAATCGAGAACTTCCCCGGTTACCCCGAAGGCATATCGGGCAGTGAAATGATGGAACAACTCCGCCAACAGGCTCTGCGTTTCGGCACCGACATACGCACCGGCATCGTCACGGCCAGCGATTTTTCCACCACGCCCTATCGTCTCACGATCGACGGGGAGAAAATTGTTGAAGCCCACGCCATCATCATTGCCACCGGTGCTTCGGCCAAATACCTGGGTCTCCCCGATGAAATCAAATACGCGGGACAAGGTGTTTCGGCTTGCGCCACCTGCGACGGTTTCTTTTATCGCAAGAAAGTCGTTGCCGTGGTGGGCGGTGGCGACACGGCCTGTGAAGAAGCCGTGTACCTGTCGCACTTGGCCAGCAAGGTGTATATGATTGTGCGTAAAAACTACCTGCGGGCTTCGAAAATCATGCAAGAACGTGTCATGGGTAGTGAAAACATCGAAGTCCTCTTCGAGACACAAACCGTGGGTCTCTTCGGTGAAAACGGCGTCGAAGGCGCACATTTGGTAAAATACAAGGGAACCGACCGTGAAGAGTATGTCGACATTGCCATTGACGGGTTCTTCCTGGCCATCGGACACACCCCCAACACCAAGGCATTCCCGGCCATAACAACCGACGAAGCCGGCTACATCGTTACCAACGGCCGCACAACGGCGACAAACATTCCCGGCGTATTTGCAGCCGGAGACGTTGCCGACCCGCTTTACCGCCAAGCCGTCACCGCCGCGGCAGCCGGTTGCCGGGCAGCCATCGATACCGAAAAATACCTATTGGAGAAAGGGTTGTAACCACCCTTCTCACCCGCGATACCGACAAAAGGGACGACCTATTCGTGTCGTCCCTTTTGCTTTACAAATCCCCCAAAAACGGCGCGGCCTCTTTGCGAATAAACATTCTCTTCCCCGAAATGCTATTTTCGGAACAAATCTTTTGCTTCGCGACGCTTTTTTCGTATATTTGTAATTGTATAACACTGTTATATAACAGCCATGGTAAAAAAGAACTCAATAGAGGCCCTTATAAACGAAGCTCTCGCCGGAATGCTATCGATACTCAACGACGACGAGAAACGCCTTATTACGGAAAATTTTCATATTCAGACGTTCAAAAAAAATGAGATGATCTATAACGAAGGCGAAAAAGCCGAATTGCTGATGTGTCTCATCAAGGGAAAAGTGAAAATCTTCAAAGCGGGAATAGGCGGACGATGCCAAATCATGCGATTGATTCGCCCCATACAATACTTCGGATACCGGGCCTACTTTGCAGGAGAAGATTACATAACGGCAGCCTCGGCCTTTGAGAACGCCACCATCGGATTCCTTCCCATGCCGCTTATCGAGAGTCTCGTCAAACAGAACAATCGCCTCGCCTACTTTTTTATCAAGGAACTCGCCATGGACTTGGGCATGTCCGATACCCGCACCGTCAACCTCACCCAGAAACACATTCGTGGCCGGCTGGCCGAGTCGCTTCTCATGCTCAAAGACAATTACGGCATGGAAGAAGACGGCATCACCATAGGCATATACATGGGACGGGAAGACTTGGCCAACCTGTCGAACATGACTACCTCGAACGCCATACGCACCCTGTCGTGTTTTGCCGATGAAAAAATCATCGTGGTCGACGGTCGAAAAATCCAAATCATCGACGAGAACCGCTTGCGGAAAATCAGCCGTTTCGGATAGTATGTAATCCATCTCGATAGATATCTCACAGAAAAATGCCCCTTGCAAATGATTTTGCAAGGGGCATTTTCTTGTATCGGGGTGCATTACAAGCCCAGTTCCGACCGCAAATAACGGGCCGTATATCCCACTTCGGGGTGAGAAGCCACCTCTTCGGGCGTACCGGTTATCAAAACCGTACCGCCGTTGCGGCCGCCTTCGGGGCCCATGTCGATGAGATAGTCGGCCGATTTGATGACATCGAGATTATGCTCGATGACCAGAACGGTATTTCCTTTGTCGACCAAGCGGTTCAACACGCCCAGCAGTACCCGAATATCCTCAAAATGCAATCCCGTCGTGGGTTCATCGAGAATATACAACGTCTTGCCGGTATCTTTTTTCGATAACTCGGTGGCCAGTTTCACCCGCTGGCTCTCTCCTCCCGAGAGGGTTGTCGAGGGTTGACCCAGCTTTACATATCCGAGACCGACATCTTGCAAGGTTTTTACCTTGGACAGTATGGCGGGGATTCCGGCAAAAAACTCGACAGCCTGATTGATGGTCATATCGAGCACATCGGCTATCGATTTCCCCTTGTAGCGTACATCGAGTGTCTCGCGATTGTAACGTTTCCCCTGGCAGGCTTCACAAGGCACCAGCACATCGGGAAGGAAATTCATTTCGATGGTTTTATATCCGTTTCCGCCGCACACTTCGCAACGGCCGCCGGCCACGTTGAACGAGAACCTCCCGGCTTTATAACCGCGTATCTTGGCCTCGGGCAACTCCACGAACAGATTGCGAATATCGGCAAAGAGACCTGAATAGGTCGCCGGATTGGAACGCGGAGTCCTTCCCAAAGGAGACTGGTCCACATTGACGATTTTATCGATATTTTCGAGGCCGAGAATCTCGTCATAGGGCAACGGTTCGGCCATGGAGCGATAAAATTTTTGGCTGATAATGGGTTGCAGTGTGCCGTTTATCAACGACGACTTGCCACTTCCCGAAACGCCGGTCACGCAAATAAATTTACCCAACGGAAATTCCACGGTGAGATTTTTGAGATTGTTACCGCGGGCTCCGCATAAAGTGATGACCTTCCCATTGCCGGCTCGCCGCACAGGGGGTACCGGTATCGACATTTTCCCGTTGAGATAGGCGGCCGTGAGGGTGTCGCGCGACAACATCTCGCGAGGTGTTCCCGCGAAGACGACTTGACCGCCGAGCCGTCCGGCCCGTGGGCCGAGGTCGACGATGTAATCGGCTTCGAGCATCATGTCCTTGTCATGCTCCACAACAACGACCGAATTGCCCATGTCGCGCAACCGTTTGAGTGAATGTATGAGCCGTATATTGTCGCGTTGATGCAGACCGATACTCGGCTCATCGAGGATATACAAGACATTTACCAGTTGGGAGCCTATTTGGGTGGCAAGACGTATGCGCTGACTTTCCCCGCCCGACAAGGTCCCCGACGCACGCGACAGGCTCAAATATTCGAGCCCCACATCTATCAGGAACTGCAACCGGGAACGTATCTCTTTGAGAATCTCCCGGGCTATGGCAGCCTGTTTCTCGGAGAGGCGGTCTTCGATATTTTCGAGCCAACGGTAAAGCTCGGCTATGTCCATGGCCGACAGCTCTGCGATATTTTTCCCGTCGATGCGGTAATGCAATGCCTCCTTGTTGAGACGTGCTCCCCCGCACTCGGGACAGGTAACGGTCGTCACAAATTGTCCCGCCCATTTCTGTGCCTTGGCCGTGGCATCGGACTGCTGTTGCATCTCGATGTACTTGACCAATCCATCGAACGTCAAGAAATAATTGGAATTTCCCAACGAGAGATTTTTCACGTTGAGCCGCTCATCGGTTCCGTTGAGAATATCGTTGAGCGCCTCCTCGGGCAACTCTTTTATGGGGGTCTTCAATGATGCCCCGTATTTCTCGCAAATGGCCTCGATTTGCCAAAACAACAAGACATTGCGATATTTCCCGAGAGGCAATATTCCTCCCTGGTAAATCGAAAGTGAAGCATCGGGTATGATTTTTTCCTTGTCGATGATATTGAAATACCCCAAGCCCTTGCAACAGGGGCATGCACCTTGGGGAGAATTGAACGAGAAATTATGCGGTGCCGGTTCACTGTAAGAGAGACCCGTTGCGGGGTCCATCAACGTGCGGCTGAAATGGCGCAACTCGTTTTTATCGACATCGAGCACCATGAGCAGGCCGTCGCCCTGCTTCATGGCAACACGCACGCTGTCTTTGAGACGCCGGTCGTCTTTCTGCGTAACGACCAGTTTATCGACCAGCAACTCGACACTGTGGTTTTTGTAGCGGTCGAGTTTCATGCCGGGGAGAATTTCCCGAATTTCTCCATCGACCCGCACCGAAAGGTAACCTTTGCGACGCAACTGTTCGAAAAGTTCCTTGTAATGGCCTTTGCGGTTGCGTACCAACGGAGCAAGAATATAGGTCTTGCGCCCCAAATATCGCTCGCTGATAAGTTGTAAAATCTGCTCTTCGGTATATTTGACCATCTTCTCGCCCGATAAATAGGAATAGGCATCACCGGCACGGGCAAAGAGCAGACGGAGGAAATCATAAATTTCTGTCGTTGTCCCCACTGTCGAACGGGGATTCTTATTGACCGTCTTCTGTTCGATGGAGATGACCGGACTCAGTCCCGTTATCTTATCGACATCGGGACGCTCCATGTTTCCCAAGAAATTCCGGGCATAAGACGAGAACGTCTCGATGTAGCGGCGTTGTGCCTCGGCATATATCGTATCGAACGCCAATGACGACTTACCGCTTCCGCTCAAACCGGTAATCACGGTGAAAGCGTTGCGGGGTATCTCCACATCGATGTTTTTGAGGTTATGCACACGGGCACCCCATATCTCTATTTTTTCTTCGTTATCTGACATATTTACAGGGTAGAGAAGCTATTGATTTTTAGAGCGAAGGATATTGATGTGGCCTTTGAGCTTGTATTTTTGGCCATCGGCGCCCCGGGCCTCGATGACATAATAGTAGACGCCGGGAGGAACAATCTTGCCGTGATAACGGCCGTCCCACCCGCCAGCCGGGTCTTGATAATGGTAAAGTTGTTCGCCCCACCGGTTGAATATCCAACATTTAAACTCGACAATCGATTTGTAGGCGACCTTCCACTCGTCGTTCACCCCGGGGCTCCCATAAGGCGAAAAGACGTTTGGGGCTTCGAGTTTCGACTCTCCGACCGAAATCTCAAAAACCGTGTCGCGCTCGCAATAGTCATTGTAAGCATACAGGCGCACATAGGTCGTCCCTTCGGTTTTGAAACTATATTCCAATTTCCGCTCGGCATAAATGGCGTCGACAACCGAAAAAGAGGGGTCGGAAGAAAGCTCCCACGCATAATAATGGTCGCCATATACATAGGCGGTAAAAGTCATTTCGACCGGAGCCGAACCGCCGAAGGCTCCCGATGGCTGCTCGGCTGCTTCGTTGGTGGCACCTCGCAAGGTCTGTTGCGCATCGGCATGGAAGAGAATGGCCGGAGACGAGAATTCGTCCGTGACAACACGCTCCACCGCTGCGCCCCAGGACAAAGGAATCGAATCGACAACGGTAAAACAGGTTGTCCCATAGGGAACAGGCACCTCCATCTCGGTGTCGGAACGCACTTCGGCCTCGACCGAAACCGGCTGGTGGTCGATGAGAGCTGACGCCGTCTCGTCCCATCGGCAAGTCTCATAAGAGACCCTCCGGGGCAGATTCTGCAACCGGCCCAGAGTCGTGTAGTAAGGTATCAAGAATCCCGAACCCACAAGTTGCACCGTTTCACAAATATTACTTTGGTCCTCGGCTACGGCACACGATTGCACCGAACGGTGCGAGGCGACCCAGAAACAAAGCGAGTCGCCATTCTGTTTCACCATATAACCACAATCCTTGTGAGACGCAACCAGCACCGAAAGATTTCCACTCTGTGTGCCCAACACCTCCGTTCGCGAGGAAAGCCCATCTGCATCGAATCGATACCAATAAATGGGTTCGGTCGACGATGAAGAATAACGCATCGTCACCGCACTCGAAGCATCGACGACATAAAGGGCCGACAACCCTGTCGACGCCTCGACGGGGTAACAGCGGCTCTCATCGACACTCACCTGCGCGAACACCGAAAGAGGAAAGAGGCAAACTATGTAGAAAAGGAGGTTTTTCATCGTTCGTAACTTTCGGTCAAAGGTAACTCATTTCGCTTTAAGGAAGAAATAAAAAAAGCAAAAAGAGGCATTTCTCTTCATGGCTCTTAAAGCGAATACCCCAAATTGCAAACTGTCTTAAAATTACGGGAAAGAATAGGGCAAAAAACGAAATTTTACTACCTTTGTCTCCTCACGTTATCACTTTGGAATAAAATGATGAGACACCTTTGCCACAAAACGATACTTTCTCTGGTCGTTTCGCTTATTTTAATTGCCCCGGCAGTCGGGCAGACAACTACCAACAAAAACAAAAACCGGTCGCCGCAAACCACTTTCTCCCGCAAGACCATCGAAGGGAAAGAATATTACTTCTACCGCATCGAAGAAAATGACGTGCTCGACAGCATCGGGCTCAAATTCGACGTCACACCCGACATCATCATACAGTACAACCCCGAGATAAAACAATCGCCCCTCACCGAAGGGCACCTGCTCATCATACCGGTGCGATACAACACGGCACAGATAGCCAATGCCCAAAAGACGTTTGACCACATCGTCGCAAGCGGAGAAACACTCTACTCGCTCTCTCGCATGTACGGCATCTCCATCAATCGGATAACAGCCCTCAACCCGGGCTCCGAAGAGGTCATAAAGGTGGGTGACACCTTAAAGATTCCGCAAAACGCCATCGTGGGCAATCCCATACAGTCACAAGACGCCTATGTCTACCACACCGTGGCCAAGGGAGAAACCCTCTACTCCCTCTCAAAACGGTATCGCACAACGGTCAACCACATTCTGAAAGAGAACCCCGGCATCACGCCCGAGACGTTAAGTGTGGGAGAAGTCATACGCATCGCATCGGACAACAAAGAGTTGTCGCAACCGCAGCCCAAACCCGAAATTTTCTATTACAAGGTAAAAAGCCGCAAAGAGACCATCGAAAGTGTAGCTGAGGCGTTCGGCGTAACGGTCGAAGATATTCTTGCCGTGAATGACGGAAAAGACAAGGTGCAACGGGGAAATACCGTCGCCATTCCCAAGAAGGTATCAAAAGAAAACACGACAAAGTCCTCGGTTCCGCAACTCAACCGAATAGAGAAACAGGCCGGCGAGCCCTATAATATTGCCATCATCTTACCATTCATGACCGACCGGCCACTCGACACGCGTTCAACACTCTACACCGAATTTTATCAAGGATTTCTCTTGGCTGCCGACAGCATGAAACAGGCCGGCATGTCGCTCAACATCTATGCCATCGACACCCGGGGAAACCATGAATATGTTGAGTCGCAACTCAAAACCCTGGCCGACAAGAAACTCGACCTGATTATCGGCCCGGTCGAAGACGACGATATGACCTCGGTCGCTCAATTTGCCAAGAAACACGACATCAACATGGTGAACCCGTTCGCCGTAAAGAACAATGAGGCCGAACGCAATGAGAAAGTGTTCCAATGCAACATACCGCACGATAACCTCTACACACAAAGCCGCGAAAAAATCATTGAGGAGATAAACGACCGTTATGTCGTCTTCGTCATCGACGACAGTGGCAAAGAAAACAGCAAAAACAGTTACCTCGACCTCATCAAGAAAACACTCTTGCAACAGGAACGCGATTTTGTCGAAATCTCCTTGGGACAAGACCCCTACATGGAAACGTTCAGCGAAATGGTTCCGAACGCCACCGACATCATGTTCCTTACCAACGCATCGAGCCGCAGTTCGGTGGGGAAAGTGCTGGCACCTCTGAGCAAGCTGAAAGAGGAAAAGCCCCAACTCAATATCTCGCTCTATGGCTACCCCGAATGGCAACTCTACACCAAAGAGTATATCAACCAGTTCCACCAACTCAACACCACCTTCTTCTCCCGTTTCTACATGTTGCCCACCGACTCGGCGGCCATGGAGATACAAGACAAATTCTTGTATTGGTTCCATCGCGATATGTTGCCGGCCAATCCCCAACACGTCTTGCTGGGATACGACACGGGGCTTTTCTTCCTGACAGCCCTGCAACAGTTCGGACGTTGCTTCGACCGGGAAATATCGACATTGGCCTACCCGGGAATACAGACCGGATACCATTTCCAACGCATCAACAATTGGAGTGGATTTTTCAACAACACCATCTACTTCTTGCGTTTCAAGCCGACACTCGAAATCGTAAGAGAAACCATTACCGAATAACCCGCCCATGAAACGCATATCCTGCATCGGACTCTTATTCGCGCTGTTCTTCACGTTTGCCACCCAGACCCCGGCCCAACGCCGCTACAACGATTACCGAGCTGTCTCATTCGGCGTCAAAGGCGGAGCCACGCTTTCGAAAGTCAATTTCAGGCCATCGGTGCGAGAAGGATTCCTTCCCGGCATGACGGCAGGTGCCTCGGTGCGCTATATCGAAGAGAAATATTTCGGAATTATCGGTGAGGTCAATTTCTGCCAATTCGGCTGGAAAGAAGACTTTTCGCGCCAAACGCCCGATACCTACCAATTCAGCCACACGATGAATTACCTCACGGCGGCGATGCTCTCCCACATCTTTTTCGGCAATGAACCGATACGGGTATTCATCAACATGGGTCCTCAAATCGGATTCTATCTGTCAGACAGTTACACCTCGAACTTCGACATCAATGACTTGCCCAATTTTTCAGCCAGTTGGGAGACCCAGCAATACTATGAGCCTATCAAGACGAAACTCGATTACGGTATTACTGCCGGTCTCGGCATCGAACTGAAACTGAAAAAACACAGCATTATCCTCGAAGGTCGTTATTATTACGGGCTGAATGATTTCTTCGAAAACAGCAAGGGTAAAGATGCCTATTTCTCGGCATCGGCGCACCAACAAATAACGGCAGGCATCGCCTACATGTTCCATCTCAAATAATCCTCAATCCTCCATAAGTGACAAGGAAGGGGCGCTGTCGCGACAGCGCCCCTTCCTTGTGGATTTTATAATCAAATCTTTCCTACTGCACCTGCAAATTCCGTCGCGACATCTTGCGTATGTGATACAAGAGCGCTATGACCGCAACGACAAAAGCCACCATGTCGGCAATCGGAATGCTCCACCACACACCGTCGGTACCATAATGACGGGGAAGCACCAAGAGACAAGGTATCAGGAAGAGTAATTGCCGAGAGAGAGAAAGGAAAATCGAAATCTGCGATTTGCCAATCGACTGGAAGAACTGGGTAATGACAATCTGCAACCCGACAATGGCAAAGGCCGCACTCATGATGCGCAGGCCGTTACGCGAGACGGCCAGCAGTTCGGGACTGTCGGTAAAGAAACTGACTATCACGCCGGGAATCAATTCATTGGCCAGGAATCCGAGTGTCGTAATGCAACCGCCGAAAATCAAGCCATAGTGCAACGTCTGTTTCACCCGGTCGAAACGGTTGGCTCCGTAATTGTATCCGATAATGGGTTGCATACCTTGCGTCAGCCCCAACACTACCATTACAAACAGCGTAAGCATGCGGTTGACGATACCATAAGCTCCGATGGCCATGTCTCCGCCATAACTTTGCAGAGAGGTATTGATGATAATGACCACGATGCACGAGCATGAGTTCATCAGGAATGGAGACATGCCGATGCCCAAAATGGCCGACACAATGCGACGATGGAGCTTGAAATATCCTTTCTTGAACGAGATGAAACTGTTTTTTCCCAAGAAATGAGACAAGACCCATATCAACCCCGTGAGTTGCGCTATCGCCGTGGCCAAAGCCGCCCCCCGTATGCCCCAACCGAGCAGGAAAATAAATATAGGGGCTGCTACGACATTCACCGCTACCGTGAGAAACGATGAGAGCATGGCTTTGCGTGGATAGCCCGTTGCCCGCATCAAGTTATTCAATCCTACAAACAAATAGGCTATGGGATTGGCCAACAGGATAACCTGCATAAAATCCCGTGCATAGGGCAAGGTCTCTTGACTGGCTCCGAAAAAGAGCAAGATGGGGTCGAGAAATATAAGCGTCACAATCGTCACCAACACGCCATTGATAAGCAACAAAATCGTGGCGTTGTGCAACACGCAGGTGGCCCGTTGGGTATCTTTTTGTCCCATATAAATCGAACTTATCGTCGCGCTACCCACTCCGACAAGGGTACAAAAAGCTATTATCAAATTCATCAACGGGAACGTTATGGCCAAGCCGGCAATGGCCATGGCACCTACTCCATGACCGATGAAAATACTGTCGATGACATTATACAACGACACAACGGTCATGGCAATAATAGCCGGCAGAGAATACTCTACAAGCAACTTCCCGATGGGCGCTGTGCCCAAAATTTGAGGAGATTGATCATTTGGCATAATGCACTTTTCCTTTACAATATCGACCGCAAAGGTAGCAAATATTTGTGTAGTCGGTCGATTTTTATTTCCTTTGCAGCGTTAAACAAATACAATAATTGATGGACAAAAATATGGCTTTCCTTTTTGATTTAGACGGGGTCATCGTCGACACCGAACCCCAATACAGCATCTTTTGGGACAAAGTGGGTAATGACTACCTTCACGATTCCGACCATTTCGGCATGAAAATCAAAGGGAACACGTTGCGGCAAATTTTTGAACGTCATTTTGCCGGCCATGACGATTGGCAAAAACAGATTGCCTCGGATTTGCTGGCTTGGGAAAGAGCCATGCGATTTGATTTGATTCCCGGGATAGAGGAGTTCTTGAATAAAGTGCGGGAAGCCGGCATCAGCACGGCCATTGTGACCAGTTCGGACAATGAAAAGCTGGACAGTTTATGGCGAGCACACCCCCATCTCAAATCCTACTTCAACACCGTCATTTCGGCCGACGACATCACCCGTTCGAAACCCGACCCCGAAGGATACCTCCTGGCGGCTCATCGATTGGGTGTGGCCCCCCAACAGGCATTCGTGTTTGAAGATTCCCTGGCCGGTCTGCAAGCCGGTCGTGCGGGCGGCATGACCGTCATTGGATTGGCGACGACTCTTCCCGCTGAAAAAATCGCTCCACTTGCCGACCGTGTCATCGACCACTTCGTGGGAATTACGCCCGAAAACATCATAGCTCATTGATTGCCACGGGTACCCGTCTTCGACACCCGTCCACAGTCTACACTTACGGCCAATAAATAGGTCATCGCCCCTCTTTGTCAAGGACAATCGGGGTGGTGGTAGCGCCCTTTTTTCTCCGATATATGTCCGTACTCAATAGCCCGTTGCGGGCAACGATGGATACAAGCAAGGCATTGCACACACCCTTTTCGCTGCCACTGCGGGCGACCGGTCGCGTCGGCGCTTATCACTCCGGCGGGACACAAGCGAATGCATTTGCCGCACTTGATACAATCTTCTGTCGCGTAAAAACGATTTTGTGAACGGGCATATTTTACAAATAACGGATATATCCAACTTTTCAATCGCGGCAATCTGCCCGAGAAATAAAGCGAGTGCCCTTCTCCATTTTTTATCGCCGCGACAATTTCCCGCACACGCGCCGAGGCCGATGACAATTTTTGTTTGGCGACAGCCTGCTTATCCACATCGAAACCCGGTAAAAGGATATAGTTGTTGGGCATCTGCACCGAGAAAGCCGACGTCAAATCGACTCCTCTCCTATGCAATAACCGAGCCATGATTTTATCGGTCCGCCCACAATCATCGCCACAGACGCACACCACATATACAGGCTGCCGGACATATCCTTCAAACGACATCTGTGCGACATACTCATACATCGAAGCCGCCGGCCCCCATGAATGCACGGGGAAAACCAGTATGAGCGGACGTTCGTCGGGGAAAAACGCAAATGTCGGTTCCTGTTCTGTTATGGCTCTTACAGGCATGGCAAGAGCCTCGGCCAGTTGCCGAGCCACCCACATGGAATTGCCGGTTGCAGAGAAATAGAGAACCATTGGCGAATTATATCCCGTGGAATGTATTGACGACTTGGCGCAAAGCCACTAAACGGCCCAACAAAGCATCGAGCCGATGCAGGGGAAGCATGTTGGCGCCATCGGATTTTGCCTTGGAGGGTTCGGGGTGTGTCTCCATGAAAAGGCCGTCGACCCCGACCGCGATTCCGGCACGGGCCATCGTCTCGATAAGACGGGGCACCCCACCGGTAACGCCCGAAGTCTGATTGGGTTGCTGCAACGAATGGGTGACATCGAGCACCACCGGGAAACCAAAACTTTGCATCTGAGGGATTCCTCGATAATCGACAATCAAATCCTGATAACCGAATGTCGTACCCCGCTCGGTGAGCATAACCTGGTGATTGCCTGACTCGACGACTTTTCCGGCGGCAAATTGCATGGCCTCGGGCGAAAGGAATTGGCCCTTCTTGATGTTCACAATCTTACCGGTTCGAGCAGCGGCGATAAGCAAATCGGTCTGTCGACAAAGGAAGGCCGGTATCTGCAAAATGTCGACATACTCGGCGGCCATAACAGCCTCCTCGGCAGAGTGAATGTCGGTAACAACAGGAATATCAAACGACTCCCGCACCTTACGCAAGATGAGCAAAGCCTTCTCGTCGCCGATTCCCGTAAAGGAATCGAAGCGGGAGCGGTTGGCTTTACGGTAAGAGCCCTTGAAGATATAAGGGATTTTCCACTTGTCGGTAATCTTCACGATGGTTTCGGCAATGTGCATGGCCATAGCCTCGCCTTCAATGACACAAGGCCCGGCCATCAGGAAAAAAGTGTTGGAATCGGTATGTTTCAGATTTTCGATTTGAGGGTACATCATAGGATTATTTATCAGCGTTATTTTTCAACAGGTTCATTACATGCAAGGTGTGACAGGCCACCACGCCGGCCGTTTCGGTACGCAACCGGCTATCGCCCAACGAAATGGGCCGAAAACCATTTGACAGGGCCAATTCCACCTCCTCGGGACTGAAATCGCCCTCGGGCCCTATCAGCACCAAGGCATCATGCCCGGGTGAATAGCTGTCGGTCAACAAATGTCGCTCTCCATCGTGGCAATGGGCGATATATTTCTCCCCGTCAAAAGGTCGGGTGACAAAACTCTTGAAATCGGTCATCTCGTCGAGTTTCGGGCAAACGGCTTTGAGCGATTGTTTCATCGCCGAAATCAATATTTTGCGCAGGCGGTCGATCTTCAACTCTTTTCTCTCCGAAAAACGGCACAGCAGCGGGGTTATCGCATCGACCCCTATTTCGGTGCACTTCTCGGCAAACCACTCCATGCGGTCGAGATTTTTGGTGGGAGCTATGGCTATATGCACGTTGAAGCCCCATGCCGGAGGTGCCTGTCGGGTTTCGAGAATTTCTACGGCACAGTGTTTGGGGTGCGCCCATGTGATTCGGGCCCGATAAAAAGTGCCCTTGCCATCGGCGAGCAAAATCTCTTCGCCTTCGGGCAACCGCAACACCTTCACACAGTGATGCGATTCTTCCTCGGGCAATTCACTGACGGCAGCAATATCGGGCGTGTAAAAGATGTGCATGCTTTCTATTTTTGGAATAAGACATATCGTCCCCCTTGCCCATGACCTTCGGCAGACGTCGGGAAACGATAATGCACAAAGGTAACAATTACGGCCGATTCATCGACATAAAAGGCGGCCTTTTTAGGGGACAAGGGAATAAAATGATTACAGTAGGACAAAGCGGTTTTTATCATTCTTCGGTTTCACTCGATGCAGACCGCTTTAAGCCAAAGGAGAGTCATTCGCCTCACGCCTTTTCAACTCCTGTTGTATGCGTGAAGCCATTTCATACTCTTCCTTATCGATAGCCTGCTGCAAACGTTGCTTCAACTCTGCCGTACCATACGATTCTATGGTAAAATGTTTTAGCGGGATTGCGGGAGAATCGTCCGCACTCTCGTCTTTCGATATTTCTATGGGGTCGGGGGTGATGCCGGCAACGTCGAGAACCGAACGGGTGGTGAAGATGGGAGCATGCATGCGCATGGCAAGCGCAACAGCATCGGAAGCGCGTGCGTCGATATGCACCTCGCGCTCTCCATCGTTGAATATCATCTCGGTCGAGAAGATACCCTCTTCGTAGTGGTATATAAATACTTCTTGCAATTCTATCCCAAACGCCTTGGTCAAAGAAGAGAACAAATCGTGCGTCAGCGGTCGCCGGGGAACAACCCGCTGTATGAATGCCATGATAGACTGAGCCTCGGCCAGTCTGATGGCAATCGGCATCTGGCGCACCCCACCCTCCTCGATCATAATCAATATATACGTTTCGGGTTGCGCACGGTTGTAAGTTATGCCCAAGACATTCAACGGCACTTTCTCATTCATATCAATTCCGGTTTTCCTTTAATAACGATTGAGATTTATAATCGGTTGTCGACAGATGGAGACATTCCGACACAAAGCGAAATCTTCGGGTCTTTACTTTCTCTCCAATTCCATCGTCACCTTTGCTGAGAGACCCAATCGTTCTCAAAAAACAGCATCATGTGATTTGTGTGTAAATGTAGTAAGAATAATTCCATTTTGTTCAATATTTCAAGATAATTCACCTCAGATTTTTCTTTTTTATTACCTTTGTCTATCATTCTTTTTGTTCGAAATCATGCAAATCCAAGAAATACTCGATCATAGAATCATGGTACTCGATGGTGCCATGGGCACGATGATACAACAATACGGACTCTCCGAAAGCGATTTCAGAGGCGAACGGTTTGCCGACGTTACCGCATTGCAGAAAGGGAACAACGACCTGCTGTGCCTCACCCGCCCGCAAATCATTTCGGCCATACACGAAGCCTATTTCGATGCCGGAGCCGATATTATCGAGACCAACACATTCAACGCCAATCGCATATCGATGAGCGACTACGACATGCAGTCGGTCGTGGCTGAAATCAATTTCGAGGCGGCTCGCCTCGCCCGGAACGTTGCCGACAACTACTCGGCGAAAACGCCCGACAAGCCTCGTTTTGTGGCCGGCTCGGTAGGGCCTACCAACAAGACCTGTTCGATGTCGCCCGACGTGAACGACCCCGCCCTGCGCACCCTCACATTTGACGACCTCACCGACGCCTACCGGGAACAAATCGCCGCACTCATCGACGGCGGGGTCGACCTGCTCCTCTTCGAAACGATTTTCGATACCCTCAATGCCAAAGCGGCACTCTATGCCGCCGAAGAGGTCATGCAGGAGAAAGGGAAGCACCTCCCCATCATGCTCTCGGTCACCCTCTCCGACAAAGGGGGGCGCACTCTCTCGGGACAAACTCTCGATGCCTTCCTGTCCTCCGTGCGGCATGCCCGACTGCTGTCGGTGGGACTGAACTGCTCCTTCGGGGCCCGCGACATGAAGCCGTTCTTGAAACAACTCTCCGAGACGGCACCCTACTACATATCGGCCTACCCCAACGCCGGCTTGCCCAACCGATTCGGGCAATATGACGAGACCCCCGAAACGATGGCGTTGCAAATCAAAGAATTTATCGACGAACAACTCGTCAATATCGTAGGCGGCTGCTGCGGCACCACACCAGAACACATTGCCGCCATCGCCCGGCTGGCCGCCGGGAAACAACCCCGCCGCCCCCACGTCCAAAGACCGATGCTCAGCCTGTCGGGTCTTGAAGTCTTAAATGTCGTTCCCGAAAACAACTTCATTCATGTCGGCGAACGGTGCAATGTGGCCGGTTCACGGAAATTCTTGCGACTCATCTCGGAGAAGAATTATGACGAGGCCCTCGAAATCGCCCGCAAGCAGGTCGCCGACGGTGCTCAAATCATCGACATCAACATGGACGACGCCATGCTCGATGCCCACGACGAAATGGTCACGTTTCTCAACCGCATAGCCTCAGAGCCCGACATCTGTCGCGTACCGGTCATGATAGACTCCTCGAAGTGGCCGGTAATCCTGGCCGGGCTCAAATGCGTGCAGGGAAAGTGTATCGTCAACTCCATCAGCCTGAAAGAGGGAGAAGCGACCTTTCTTGCCCATGCTCGGGAGATACACCGCCTCGGAGCCGCCATGGTGGTCATGGCATTTGACGAAACAGGCCAAGCCGACAGCTATGCCCGCAAGATTGCCGTGTGCCAGAGAGCCTATACCCTGCTCACCCGGGAAGGGATAGACCCCAACGACATCATTTTCGACCCCAATGTCCTGGCTCTTGCCACCGGCATCGACGAACATCTCAATTATGGAGCCGACTTCATCGCCGCCGTCAAATGGATCAAAGAGAATCTTCCCGGAGCCAAAGTGAGCGGAGGCATCAGCAACCTCTCTTTTTCGTTCCGCGGAAACAACTACATACGCGAAGCCATGCACGCCGTGTTCTTGTTTCACGCCATACAGGCGGGTATGGACATGGCTATCGTCAATCCGGCAACGAGTGTCACCTACACCGATATTCCCGAAGAATTGTTGTGCCGCATCGAAGATGTCATCTTCAACCGCCGCCCCGATGCCACCGAACGACTGATTGAGGCCGCCGAGTCACATAAAGGTCAAACCACCCAACAACAGCCACAAACCGGGCAAGGTGACCCACGCGACCTGATGTCGCTCGATGAACGGCTCGAATACGCCCTTGTCAAAGGTGTCAGCGACCGTCTTGATGCCGACCTGCACGAGGCTCTGGCCGTCTACGGCAGTGCCGTGAAAATCATCGAAGGCCCCCTCATGAACGGAATGAACCGCGTAGGACAACTCTTCGGTGAAGGAAAAATGTTCCTGCCCCAGGTCGTGAAAACCGCCCGCACCATGAAACAGGCGGTCGCTATCTTGCAGCCTTATATTCCCGTGCAGAAAGAGAGCGGTCGGAAAAACGGAAAATTCCTCCTGGCCACGGTCAAAGGCGATGTGCATGACATCGGGAAAAACATCGTTGCCGTCGTCCTCGGCTGCAACAATTACGACATCATCGACCTCGGAGTAATGGTGCCGACCGAAATCATCATCGAAACAGCCCTCCGCGAGAAGGTCGACATCATCGGCGTGAGCGGACTCATCACCCCGTCGCTCGAAGAGATGTGCCACATTGCCGAAGCGATGGAAAAAGCCGGGTTGAAAATCCCCCTCATGGTAGGTGGTGCCACCACCTCGAAACTGCATACGGCGGTGAAAATCGCACCCCGATACAGCGGCCCCGTGATTCACACACGCGACGCCGCACAAATTCCCGTCGTGGCCGCACAATGGCTCAACGAGCAAACCCGGGAATCGTTTCTGAGGGAACTGCACCGGGAACAAGAAGAGTTGCGCCGTTCGGTCGAAACCCGACAAGAACCCCTCCTCTCCTATGCCGAAGCCAACGCACAGGCTTTCACAGCCGACTGGACACATTACACGCCGACCGTCCCTCAAATGCCGGGCGAACGGAGGGAACTCAAACTCTCCATACAAGAAGTCAGGCCGTGTATCAATTGGAAATACTTCCTCCACACATGGCGGCTGACCGGGAACGCCTCTCCCCTCGACGGCTGCTGCCAGCACTGCATGACGCAACTTCCCCATATTACACCCGAAGAACCGGACAAAGCCCAAGAAACCGAAAGGCTCCTTGACGATGCCGCAAGTTGGCTTGACCAACTCGAAAAAGAGGACGACACGATGTTCCTGCAAGCACGCTTCGGCATCTTCGCCGCACACAGCAACGGCAACCGCATCGTCTTGCACACGGCCGAAGGCGATGTCGTGATACCTTGTCTGCGTCAACAAAAAACAAAGCCCGAAGGGGCATACCTTGCGTTGCCGGACTTTGTCATGCCTCAAAACCAAGAGAATCGCACCGACTATGTAGGAGCGTTTGTCGTAACCATCAGCCAAGGTCTCGCGGCCAAAATCGAACAACTCAAACAAGGAGACGACCACTACGCAGCCCTGCTGTTGCAATCGCTCTGCGACCGACTGGCCGAAGCCGCCACCGAATGGCTGCATTACCGCATTCGTACCCGCTATTGGGGCTATATGCCCATGGAAAAGCCGCATGTGCCGTCGCTCCTCTCCCAACACTACCAAGGCATACGCCCGGCCGTCGGCTATCCTTCACTGCCTGACCAGTCGCTCGGTTTCACGCTCGATACCCTGCTCGATTTTGCAAAAGCCGGGGTCACCGTGACCGAGAATGGAGCCCTCTACCCATCATCGACCGTTACGGGGCTCCTCATTGCCCACCCGCAAGCAAGCTACTTCCACATCGGCGTCATCGATAACGAACAGCGAAAAATATACTGTCGGGAACGGGGATATAGCCTCGAAGAGTCGTACAAATGGCTTTCGCTCTCTTGAACCAAATGCCGGGCCGCATTGTTATCCTATTTTGACATACCCAATAAAATTTTCATTATGGCTACTGTAACATTCCTCAACAATCCGGTGCACACCGCCGGAGAATTGCCCCAAAAAGGGACAACCGCACCCAAATTCGAGTTGGTCAAAGGAGACCTCTCGACACTCACCGACGAGGAGTTGAGAGGCAAACGTGTCCTGCTCAACATCTTCCCGAGTCTCGACACCAACGTATGCGCCACATCGGTCCGCAAATTCAATCAAAAAGCCGCACAAATGAAAAATACCCTGGTGCTGGCGGTCTCAAAAGACCTGCCGTTTGCCCAGTCGCGTTTCTGTGCGACCGAAGGTATCGACAATGTTGTCGCCGTATCGGCTTTCCGTTCGACGAAGTTCGGAAAAGAATACGGTGTCGAACTCATCGACGGGCCATTGGCCGGACTGTTGTGCCGCGCGGTCATCATCATCGACGAATCGGGAAAAATCCTGTATGAACAATTAGTCCCCGAAATCACACACGAACCCGACTACGAAGCAGCCATCGAAGCCTTGAAATAAACAGCCAGATGAGTCACGACGAAGGGCCCAATAGAAAAATCTATTGGGCCCTTCGGGTTTATTTGACGAGAAATCCCCGCATACATCGGTAAGGAAGCGATACAAGCTCAACGGAAAACCTTCAACCGATATTCCAAGGGCGCAATCTCTTTATCACCGGGTTCCAGCAAGGGTTTCCCAAAAGGCATCTGCGCATTTAACTGCCAAGTAACCGGTAATTTCCACTCGCGCCGGACAGCGTCGTCGACCAAGGGGTTATAGTGTTGCAGGGAAGCTCCGAAGCCGACATCTTCGAGCATCGTCCACACCACCAACTGGTGCATGGCCGACGTCTGCTGCGACCACACGGGAAAGCGGTCGGCATAGAGGGGAAAACGACTCTGCATCGACTCCACGACAGCGGAGTCTTCATAAAACAACACCGTTCCGTGTCCCGCAGCAAAAGAGGTCTCGATTTTTTCCCGGCTTTTATTATAGGTTTCGGGGGCGACAAGAGCTCTCAATGTTTCCTGCGTTATGTTCCAAAAACGTCGATGGGCATCACCCAGGAGAAGTACCAGGCGTGTCGACTGGGAATTGAACGCCGAAGGGGTGTATGTGAGTGCATCATCGAGAATTTTTTCGATAACCTCATACGACACCGGCGATTCATCGCCAATGGCATAATAACTGCGGCGATTGCGCAGGGCTTCTTCGATAGAACGTTTCATAATCATTGTCATAAAAGTATGGTTATGACATAACAAACACGCCCCCTCCAATGTTCACGGCCTTCTATTTCCTGCCATCGACAGGGTGCGAAAAAGGCACCAAGCACCCGACAGGAAGATTTTCCCGCCACACCATGTCATTTCGCCACGAGCAGAATAACTGGCAGGGCGGACATTCCCATAATGCCCGCCCTGCCAAAGGGTTTCGTCGTGAAGTATCAATTCTCACGACATAAAAGAGGTATCAAAAATAGAACAGCAAATAGAGTTTCCCGCCCAGATTCTCCGTACCGAAAGAAAACTCTTTGTTCCCGGGAGAGATGAGGTTGGTAAACTTTTCCACTTGATTGTTCATCGTATTGAAGCCTTCAATTTCCTCATAGGTTTCGGGACTCCACTTCCAGATGGCATTGATGCTCACCTCACCACCCAGCGAGAAATGCGATGCCAGGAATATCTCCACACCCACATGGGCTCCAAGACCAAAGTATTGCACAGAACCTCCATTATAAGAGTCGAGCAAGTAGGCCCTTGTCCAACCGTCAGGGACATATTGCACATTTCCCGCATCAATACGCGAAGGGGTCTGATTGATTTCGGTGATGGCATTGCCATAGTTATAATGGCGATTGTATTCACCGAAAGCATAAATCAGGTTTCCACCGGCAAATCCTTGAATGCGGCGATAACCACGGCGATACTCCGCCCCCAAAGCAAACGATGCACCGGTATTATTCACGATGTTCTCATCGACCACCTTGGCCAAGGAAAGCGGATCTTCAAGAAGGGCCGCATCGTTTTGTTTATAGGTGCGGGTATTTTTATGGGTATAAAGAATACCCACATTCAAACGGGCAGCCCATGTGTCGGTAATCATATATTTACCCATAATCGAAACCGTCGGATTGTTGATGGGATTATCGAATGTTATGGCCGACTCTCCCCCAAAGGTATTGTAGGCATTATCGGTTGTCCCATTGAAAAAATTTCCCACATATTTGAACATCGGCACGACATCGATACCCAATGCTATGTCTCCGGCTTTGGGCAATTCGAGCGTTCTTTTCTTCTTTGTCTCTTCCTGTGCCAATAAAGTGGTACCCATAAAGGCCATCAACAGCACCGACAGAATTACTTTCCGTTTCATGATTGCTATATTATTGCATTACTTATTAATTATCTAACTCTGCATTCCAACCGTACTCGTACCACCCATCGGGTATGACGGTAGGCTCAAATTGCATCTTGGCCGAAGGTTCCGTAATTTCAATGATTGACTCTACGGGAGAAAGCGTCTTATCGAGAATGTTATTTACCGACACATACCTTCCCGTGATAATGGTTTGCGTATCGGCCGCCGGATCGGGATAATGCAGGAACGAAACATTTTTCTCATCTTGGGCAGGAGCCACTGATACTTGATAGGAAGTCCCTATTTTCGAGACCTGAACCGGAACGACATATTGCCCGTTGCTCGATGTGGCGACATCATAGGTCTGACCGTTTACCTGCACGCTCACCATGCGATTGGGGTCATTCTCCCACTTGGGCAACCATTGCGACCCGACTTTTTTCTCTATGGCCCGCATCACGGTGCCTCGCACGGTAAGCGTTTGTGAATAATTCTTTTCCACAATCAGACGTTGGTTGATCCAACCGGCCAAGTTCTTGGACCAATTCAATACGCTGGATTCATTTTCCACACTCTGCACGTCATAATAGGCAATGCCCCGGTTGGTCCAGCGGCTGATACCATCGACGTATGAGGTGAATGCCGGAAGGGTTCCATAATCCACAAGAATCTCTTCGGTCGATGTACTACCGGCACGGCGATAGTGTGTCATGGACGACTTTGTTCCCGACTGCGCAAACTGTGGCGTCACGACAAGAGCGGCCGGCTCCTCGTCGGGATAACGCATAGAGACTTCGATGCTGTACTCCCCGTCAGCATTCGTGGCACCCACGAATGTGGTCGATTTCCCGCTTTCGGTAATTGTAATCGATACCGGCTCATTCGCCACCCCGGCATACGACCCGTTGCGGAATCCGACTTCGACAGCTTTGTATATGGTACCCACGATTGTATTCTTCCCGGTGAGGCTTTCGTCGATTACCCAACCCGAAAGATTGTCATACCAGCCTGTCGCATTCTGAGGCGTGAACTTGTTATAGATGGTACCCAACTCATTCCACTCGCCTTTATCGACAGAGATTCTTTCGCCGAAACTTCCCGAAATCTTCTCGGTCTCACCTCCGGCCAAATAGTGTGTGATTTCCTTGTTGAACGTCCCGGGAGTGATGGTCGGGGTCTCGCCACTCTTCACAGGCAATTCAAAAGAGAAATTCCCTTCCTCATCGGTATTTACATAGACTTTTTTAGTCGTCGTAGAATATTGAATGTTGAAACAGGCTTCTTGATAGGGGTTGGCATAGGTACCCTTGCAAAATGCCGTTTCCATGCCCAACAGGTATTTACCCGTCACGGTTGCTTTCTGAGGCATGTCTGAGTCGGTATGCAACCAGCCAGCCAACGTTGTTCCCGTCTCAGGCCATGTGGCAGGTTTGGTCGTGGTGTTGAATCCGTCATTGTATTCGGGATTGAACATCATATACATGTCGGCCATCGTATATTCCTGCTCAGCAAAATCTTTCAGAGCCCCACGCGATATATTGGCCTCGACTTCATATTTACCGACCAATTGCACCGATTCGCCCGGGGCGGTAAAATGTTCATACGACAGAATGGCTTCCTTGGGCGTTATCTTCAAGCTTTGGAAGCCCTCTTCATAAGAGCGTAACGGCAAAACCAAGGTATATTGTCCCAATTCATCGGTCGTTGCGCCGAATGTCACAGGAGTCGTCATGTCTTTGTAAGAGACTTCAAAGTTGACAGCCATGTCGGCCGCGGGCTTATATGCCCCTTGACGATAACCCGACTCATAGGCTTGCAGCAACGTCCCTTTGAGAGTGATGCGCTGGTTGAACCCTTCAAAATCGGAGACTTCCGTTCCTTTAAGGTCGATATTCAATATTTTCACCGAACCCGGCCTCAACGATACCGTTGTGTCGCAAGCATATTCATAGAGCGAGGTTTTGAATTCCGGGGTCGTACCGTTCATCTTCACATACTCCGAACGAAGACTTCTGAAATCTTGTATGCGCACCGTTGCCTGAATGCCTTCTGACACGGTAGGAACCTCAAATGACCACTCACCGGCGTCATTGGTAACGGTCTCATAGATTTTATTGCCTTTGTTCCCTTGGGAAGTAGAAGTCCCGGAACCGGACGAAGACGATGATGACGACGAGTTGCCGTCATTATCCCAATATTCGCTATATGGAATTTCGAGATAAACCGTGTGACCCGCAGCGGGGGCATAATTACTGACCGTGTAGACAGTGTCGGACATGTTTACCCCAGCGTCATAAACAAAAGTTCCCGAAACAGTGGCCTTTTCGGTAATAGAATCCAAACTCAACTCCGACTGCTCGGGATTACACCCGATGAATGCCATACAACTCGACATGGCAATCATTGCACTTAATAAATAATCGCGTTTCATAGGTTAAGATATAATTACAACAGTTTTTTTCATTTATACAAATATAAACAGAATAAAATAAAAATCAAATTTTTATACAGGTTTTCATTGCCGCCACCAAAAAATGACGGGACGGAAAAAATTCCGTCCCGTCATTTTTCTTGCCCGGAATGGGCGCCTACTCTTTCTTGGCCGCCATGCTGCTTTTTATCAAATAGATAATAAGGGCCAAGTAGAGAACAAGACCGAGAGATTCCAAAAGGAGCTCGTTCATGGTACATGAATATTCAAAACCGGCAAAACGTATGGCGGCACTTACCACGCCCATCAATGCTCCGCCGGCGATGAATCCCGAAGCCAAAAGGGTTCCTCTTTCGAGACGAGCCTTGTTGAGGGCCTTGTCGGTCGAACGCGTAGAAACATACCAACTGATAAGCCCGCCGACCACCAACGGGGTATTCAATTCAAGGGGGATAAACATGCCCAGGGCAAACGCCAATGCCGGAACTTTGAAAACTGTCAGTATCAAAGCAATCACGGCCCCTATTCCATAAAGAGCCCAAGGAGCCCCTTGTCCCGACATAAGCGGTTGTATGACTGCGGCCATGGCGTTGGCTTGGGGTGCTGCCAAGGCATTATCGCCCGTGAAGCCATAGGTTTTGTTCAGGATAATCATCACACCGCCCACCGTAGCCGCGGCGACAAGGGTCCCGACAAATTTCCATGTCTCTTGTTTGGCAGGGGTCGTTCCCAACCAATATCCGATTTTAAGGTCGGTAACCAATGCACCGGCCGTCGACAACGCCGTGCACACCACACCGCCGATAATCAACGCGGCGACCATACCCTCTTTTCCCGAAAGTCCCGATGCCACCAAGATGACCGATGCCAAAATAAGAGTCATCAGGGTCATGCCCGAAACAGGATTGGTACCCACAATGGCAATGGCGTTGGCCGCCACCGTCGTAAACAGGAAAGCGATGACCGTCACCACGACAAATGCAATGAGTGCCTGCGTGAAATTGTGAATGACACCGAAATAGAAAAAGAGGAAAATGGCAATCAGAGTTATCACAACCGAGAAAAGCAGAATCTTCATGCTGATGTCGCGCTGGGTACGTTTCACACCGGCTCCGACGGCCGACGCCTGACCTTTCAGTTCACGCGAAGCCAGCCCGACGGCACTGCGTATGACGCCCCACGAACGGACAATCCCGATGATACCGGCCATGGCAATACCTCCAATGCCGATGTACCGGGCATACATCGTAAAGATTTGTTCGGGAGTCATTTGGGACACCATCAGGTTGGTAGCTCCGGTGTTGAGCTGCAACACGGTGTCGCCCCAAAACAAGTCGAAACCGGGAATAATGAGGAACCACACAAAGATGGAACCGGCACAAATGATGAGGCTGTATTTCAACCCGACAATGTAACCGAGGCCCAAAACTGCGGCGCCGGTATTGACTTTGAACACCAGTTTGGCTTTTTCGGCAACGACATCGCCAAAAGGCAAGATGCGGGTTGTCAGAACCTCACTCCACCAGCCGAAGGTCGAAAGAAGGAAATCATAGATACCTCCCACGAGACCGGCAAAAATCAGCGGGCGAGCCTGATTGCCACCCTTCTGCCCCGAAACAAGAATCTGCGTAGTGGCGGTGGCTTCGGGGAAAGGATACTTGCCATGCATGTCCGAAACAAAATATTTGCGGAAAGGTATCAAGAAAAGTATCCCCAGGACACCACCCAGCAAAGAGCTCAAAAAGACTTGCAGGAAGTTGGCCGACAGTCCCGGAATGATATAAAGGGCGGGCAAGGTGAATATCACACCGGCCACCACCGTTCCCGAACAGGCTCCGATAGATTGTATAATGACATTCTCGCCCAAACCGTTTTTGCGCTTGAAAGCGGTAGAAAGCCCCACGGCTATGATGGCAATCGGTATGGCAGCCTCAAAAACCTGTCCCACCTTCAACCCCAAGTAGGCAGCTGCGGCCGAAAACAGTATGGCCATAAGGATACCCCAGGAAACCGACCAGGGAGTAACCTCCCGATAGGTCTTGTCGGGAGACATGACGGGGTGATAGGTCTCTCCCTCCTCCAATTCGCGAAACGCGTTCTCCGGCAAATCGACCGGCTCTTTCTCGTTTTCTTTCATCGTATTATCTTTATGTTTTGTTTTTAGTCCCAAATAGGGCGCAAGATAGCTATTTTTGCAGAAATTTCCAGCACGAATCGGGGAATATCAAAAAATATATTTACATTCGTAGAGAAAAACAAACCGTCGAAAGCATGAAGGAAACATTCCATTTTCTAAAAGAATTGCGGGTCCACAACAACCGGGAATGGTTCAATGCCCATAAAGAAGAATATACCCGCCTGCGCAAACATTTCGAGACCTCCGTTGAGAAACTCATTGCTCTGATGGGTGAAAAAGATGAAGAATTACACGGGCTCGAAGCCTCATCGTGCATTTTCCGCATATATAGGGACATACGTTTTTCGCCCGACAAGACGCCCTACAAGGGGCACTTTGCCGCATACATCGCCAAAGGTGGAAAAAACAGTCCGCGAGCAGGCTATTACCTGCACATCGAACCGGGAAACTGTCTCCTGTGCGGAGGCATCTGGTGCCCGCAACCGCCATTACTGAAAGCACTGCGACAATCGGTTTATGACAACTGCGACGAGTTTCTTGAAATACTCAATGACCCTTCTTTCAAACAGATTTACCACGGCCTTGACAGCGAGCGCGCCCTGAAAGTGATACCCAAACCCTTCCCCAAGGATTTTCCTTTTCCCGACCTGCTGAAACAACGGGACTATCTGGCCTGCACATCGAAAGACGACACATTTTTTGAAACCGAAGACTGGGTGCTTCGGGCTGCCGAAGAATTGTTGGTACTGTATCCTTTCAACCGCTTCTTAAACTACACCTGCGATGAAATGAACGGATAATAGGCACAATCGCGCCCTTTATATCGATTTCTACACCCAAGCGGGATTATTTTCCCCCTTCCGTTCCCGGTTTTATAGCTACCTTTGGACACTTTTCTAACCATTAACCGACAAATTCATGAAAAAACTTTTTCTGTTTTCATTCTGCATCGCCCTTGCGTCGCTCTCTTGGGCCAAAACCTATGACATAAAAAAACTGGGGGCTGATGCTACCGGGAAAAAAGCATGCACCGAACTGATAAACAAAACCATCGACAAAGCCTCGCAAGAGGGTGGCGGCACCATCTACTTCCCTGCCGGGAACTATCTGACGGCCACCATCGAAATGAAAAGCAACATCACCCTGCACATCGAGTCGGGTGCCACCATACGATTCTCCGACAATTTCGAGGATTATCTCCCGTTTGTAAAAATCCGCTGGGAAGGTACCGTCATGAACACCTTGTCGCCGCTCATCTACGCCCATGATGCCGACAACCTGACCATCACCGGACGCGGCACCCTCGACGGCAACGGATTTAAATGGTGGGCATGGGAAAATGATGTCAAGAAAATAATCAAGGACAATGGCGGGAAACTTCCCGATAGCCAAAAGAGCAAATTGCAACGCATGTGGGAAGAGGCCAACGCAGACTTGGAAGTCTCGGATTATTACAAAGGGTCGCTCGAACGTCGCATGTTCCGCCCGCCCTTCATACAATTTTTTGAATGTACCAACATTCTCATCGAGAACGTAAAAATCATCAATTCTCCGTTTTGGACCGTCAACCCGGCCTTCTGCGACAATGTCGTGGTACACGGCGTGACCATCAAGAATCCCGACAAGAATCCGAAAGGGCCCAATACCGACGGCATCAATCCCACCTCTTGCCGCAACGTGCGTATCTCCGACTGCTTTATCAGTGTGGGCGACGACTGCATCACCATCAAATCGGGACGTGATGCCGACGGCCGCAAATATGGCAAAGCCTGCGAAAACATAACCATCACCAACTGCGTCATGCTGTCGGGTCACGGCGGTGTGGTCATCGGCAGCGAAATGTCGGGCGGAGTGAAACGTGTAACCATATCGAACTGCGTATTTGACGGCACCGATGCCGGCATCAGGCTGAAAGCCTCCCGCGGACGCGGAGGCGTGGTGGAACAGATTCGTGTCGACAACATTGTCATGCGCAACATTCAACGCAACGCCTTCATCTTCGACCTCTTCTACGACAAGACCTCGAAAGTAGAGCCGGTAAGCGAACGCACCCCCATCTTCCGCAACATACACCTGAGCAACATCACCGGTCGCGAAATCAAGCAAATCGGTTATATCAGCGGCATCGAGGAAATGCCGGTACAGAATCTCTCGTTCAACAACATCAACATGGAAGCCCAAACAGGCTTCATCGTCGACACAGCCCAAGACATCTATTTCGACAATGTTGAATTTTCGTCCGAGAAAGGCTCCCCCTGGCAATTCTCCAACAGCGAGAAAATCATTCTCAACAACGTCCGCACCAAATATCCCGTCGAGGGAACCCCGGTCATCACGTTCGACAACGTGAAAAAAGCATATATCTCCAACTGCATGCAGATAGAGCCGGTAACCACCTTCTTCAAAGCCACCAACAGCGAAATCAAAGAGGGCGGAACCAATCTCATATCGGGGAAATAGCCCAACGTTTCTCTTTGCCGCATAATAATCGGTCGATTCCATACTTGAACTTGAATCGACCGATTATTTTTATGTATATATTCGCTCGCCCTACGAAAATACACAAACAACAATATATCAATATTTTACAAATAGAAAGATGTTTAAAAACATATTTTTTTGCACCTAAAAAGGGATAGTGACAGAAGTTTTTACTTACCTTTGCGGCCGAATTGGTCCGGGTCATCAGATGAAAAGGAAACCGGGAGCAAACCCTGAACTATCCCGCGGCGGTGAAGCACTGTCGGAATTTTCCGGGAAAAAGCTCCGTGCCACAGATAACCACATCAGGAAGGCATCAGTCAGAAGACCGGCCATTCAAAAAAATGCTGCTTTTAACTCGTGGAATCAGGAAAGCTGTCAAGAATATTATCAATTATACACCGCATTGCACACCTGCCATTTGCAACAAGATGCGGGAAAGAGGTTTATCCATCGACCGCGTCGACAACCCCGACACGGATACCCCTATTGAATAATCAAACCAAACTTAAATAGAATTTTATGATTCAGAAAATTTTGATTGCCAACCGAGGAGAAATTGCGGTGCGCATCATGCGTTCTTGCAAAGAGATGGGCATACGCACCGTCGCTGTCTTTTCGGAGGCCGACCGTACATCGAAACACGTCATGTACGCCGACGAAGCCTGCCTGATAGGGCCCGCCGCTTCTCATGAAAGTTACCTGAACATCGACAATATCATCAAGGCCGCCAAGCTGCACCATGCCGATGCCATTCACCCGGGCTATGGCTTCTTATCAGAAAATGCGGAGTTTGCCCGCCGCTGCAAACATGAGGGCATCATATTCATCGGCCCGTCGGCCGAAACCATGGAAGCCATGGGCGATAAAATCTCGGCCCGCAAACGCATGATTGCCGCCGGCGTGCCGGTCGTTCCCGGTACCGAACAGCCTCTGCAAAGCGCCGATGAAGCCCTGCGCATCTGCAAAGAGATAGGCTTCCCGGTAATGCTGAAAGCCTCGATGGGCGGTGGTGGAAAGGGCATGCGCCTCATTCACAACGAAGATGAAGTGTTGGAAGCCTACAATACCGCCCGCTCAGAGTCGATGTCGTCGTTCGGCGACGACACGGTCTACCTCGAAAAATTCGTGGAAGAGCCGCACCACATCGAGTTTCAGATTCTTGGCGACAACCATGGAAACGTCATACACCTTTTCGACCGTGAATGCTCGGTACAACGCCGCCACCAAAAAATCGTCGAAGAAAGCCCCTCCCCGTTCCTCACCCCGGAGCTTAGAAAAGAGATGGGCGAAAAAGCGGTGGCCGCAGCCAAAGCCGTAAATTATTCAGGAGCCGGCACCATCGAATTTCTGGTAGACAAGCACCGTCATTTCTATTTCCTCGAAATGAACACCCGTCTGCAAGTCGAGCATCCCATCACCGAAGAGGTGTGCGGCGTCGACCTGGTCAAGGAGCAAATACGCGTGGCCAACGACGAAGTGCTCCACCTCAAACAGAGCGACCTCATGCAACGCGGCCACGCCATCGAATGCCGCATTTGCGCCGAAGACACGGAAAACAACTTCCTTCCCTCGCCGGGCATCATCAGGCAACTCACCGAGCCCAACGGCATCGGCGTACGCATCGACAGCTATGTATATGAGGGATATGAAATACCCATCTATTACGACCCGATGATAGGCAAGCTCATCGTGTGGGCCACCACCCGCCAATATGCCATCGAACGCATGCGCCGCGTATTGTATGAATACAAGATTACAGGTCTGAAAACCAACCTCAGTTACTTGAAACGCATCATGCACACGCCCGATTTCGTAAAAGGGGAATACAACACGCTCTTCATCGAAAAAAACGCCCGTATGCTGCAACGCACCAACAGCCACAACGAAGAAATCGAAAACCTGGCCATGATTGCCGCATACATCGACTATCTCATGAATCTCGAAGAGAACACGCCCGTGCAACTGACCGACGCACGCCCCATCAGCCGCTGGCGCGAATTCGGATTACAAAAAGGAGTTTTACGCATCTAAGGGAGAAAAATTATGGAAATACATATAGGAGACCGCGTGGCCGATGTATCATTGGTCAACAAAGAAGGCAACAAAGTGCAAATCACCATCGACGGGAAACCTTATGAGGTAGACATCGTCATGGCCGAAAACGGCAGTTGCTCGATTCTGCACGACGGCGATTCATACAACGCCGAGCTCATTCATCACGAAGGCAAAAAGAGCTATGATGTCAACATCTTTTATCGGTCATATCACATCGACATCGTCGACAGCCAAGCCAAATACCTGCGCATGAAAAAAGGCGACGATACCCGCCAAGACGATAAAATCATCGCCCCGATGCCCGGCAAGGTGGTAAAGATACCCGTACAAAAAGGTGACCACCTGCAAGCCGGCGACATCGTCATCGTACTCGAAGCCATGAAGATGCAAAGCAACTACAAGGTCAATTCGGAGTGCATCGTCAAAGACATTCTGGTGAACGAAGGCGACTCTGTAAACGGAAATCAAACATTGGTTTTACTGGATATTATACCTAACGACTGAACACAATGGAAAGAGAAAAAATATACGAGGCATTTGAAGCCCTCGACAAAAAAGCCTCACAAGGCGGAGGCATCGAAAAAATAGAAAAACAACATGAGTCGGGACGCATGACCGCCCGTGAACGCATCGACATGCTGCTCGACAAGGGCACCTTCAACGAGCTCGACAAGTTTGTCACGCACCGCTGCAACCACTTCGGCATGGAGAAGAAACAGATTCCCGGCGACGGCATGGTTACCGGTTACGGCAAAATCGACGGGCGCCTGGTCTTTGTCTATGCCTATGACTTCACGGCACACGGCGGTTCGCTGAGCGAAAGCAACGCCGCCAAAATCGTGAAAGTGCAACAGCTCGCGCTCAAAAACGGAGCCCCCATCATTGCCCTCAACGACTCGGGAGGCGCCCGCATACAAGAGGGCGTGAACAGCCTCTCGGGATATGCCTCGATATTCTACCAAAACACCATCGCTTCGGGTGTCATACCCCAAATCTCGGCCATACTCGGCCCGTGTGCCGGCGGAGCCTGCTACTCTCCCGCCCTCACCGACTTCATCTTCATGGTGAAGGAGAAAAGCCACATGTTCATTACCGGCCCCGACGTCGTGAAAGCCGTTACGCACGAAGAGGTAGGGAAAGAAGAGTTGGGCGGCGCCTACACCCACAGCAGCAAGAGCGGTGTGACCCACTTCATGTGCGAGACCGAAGAAGAGACGCTCATGCAAATCAAAGAGCTGCTCAGCTTCCTCCCCTCGAACAACATGGAAGATGCTCCCCTGTCGGCCTGCACCGACGACGTACACCGCCAAGTGGAAGCCTTGCAGACCGTCATTCCCGAAGACTCGAACATGCCCTATGACATCAAAGACATCATCGAGCCGGTCGTCGACGACCAATACTTCTTCGAAGTCATGCCGCACTTTGCCAAAAACATCGTCATCGGCTTTGCCCGCCTCGGCGGTCGCTCGGTAGGTATCGTCGCCAACCAACCGGCCTACTTGGCAGGAGTACTCGACATCGATGCTTCCGACAAAGCAGCCCGTTTTATCCGTTTCTGCGACTGCTTCAACATACCCATCATCACGTTCGAAGACGTTCCCGGCTTCCTGCCCGGCACCTTGCAAGAGCACAACGGCATCATACGCCACGGTGCCAAAATCGTCTATGCCTACGCCGAAGCCACCGTGCCCAAGGTAACGCTCATCACCCGCAAAGCCTACGGAGGCGCCTACATCGTAATGTCGAGCAAACCGACAGGTGCCGATGTGAACTTGGCCTACCCGCAATCCGAAATCGCCGTCATGGGCGCCGAGGGTGCCGTAAACATTCTTTACCGCAAAGCGACCCCCGAGGAAAAAGCCGAGAAAATCAAAGAGTATGAATCGGAATTTTCAAATCCCTACCGGGCTGCCGAGCGCGGATACATCGACGAAATCATCATGCCGCGTGATACCCGCTGGAAACTGATTCAGGCCCTGGCCATGTGCTCCAACAAAAACCAGAGCAACCCGCCCAAGAAACACGGCAACATGCCTCTGTAAGGGTGGACGACATTATCATGAAAAAGGGTAGGCGTCTTTGCCTACCCTTTTTCATGCCCAAAAGTCAAATAAATTCCTAATTGCCCGATAGAACAACCGTGGGGCTCCTATCCCCAACACAAGCCGACCGTTTTCATTCAACAAAAATCCGACTTCCGGTTCGATAATCCGCACGTTTTTTCCACCATACAAGACTACGGTTTTGTCGGTACGGTACGACGCATAATATTTATCCAAATATTTTTCTTCAAAACTTCTATAAAGCACCAACTCTTCAATTCCCTTAGCCCGATTTTTATACTTCTTCCCCTCTATCGTTATAATTTCATGTTCCTCGGGGTCAACCAAAACAAGATCGGGAATGGCGATAATACAAGACTTGTCTCCGGCTTTATACGCTTCTTTGTCATCATATTTGGCCAAGGGAATATGTTGCCCGTCCGAGGTAATGAAATATCCTTTTTCACAACCGGCATGATTCTCAAAGATAGAATAGCCTTCGGTAAAATTTTCCACAACAACGTGCATAAATATCGTACCTAATTTCTCGCCCTGCGTTTCATAATGCCAATATGTGTCGGACATTTCACACGGTGGAATTTGCAATCCCTGCAATTCAACGTCCAAAACATGTGCTATTCTGACAAACTTATTGTCCACACCGACATGCTCTTGCTCCAAACCATGACAAGTAATCTCTATCCGACCAATCCACCCTAAACGTCTCAAAACGGCCGATATGATGCTCAACGCGCCTATGTTGGGGTCATGTGCCAAACCGCCCGATTTATACAACCGCCCCGATATTTCTATCTTATCGGGGGATTTTTTTATTTCAATCGGAACGTTTCCTTTGGACGGGCGTCTCATATTGTTTTTAAAGCGGATAACTTCATCTATACTTTGAAAAGGCTTAAATACATCATAATCAAGCTTTTTTCCTAAAATTTCAACACCCAAAGTCATCAATAGCCTCGTCCCGAAAATATAGGTTTCGGTGGGGGTCTGTTTCTGCGCAACCTGCAAATTATACAACATTATCTTCTTGGTCTGAGGATAATAATAGTGTATATAAACAAACTTCGAACAACGCTGGTAAACCCCTGTGTTCCGACTTTCCTTGTCATCGGTCTTCGTCTCTTCTATCGCATAGATGGGTATGTCTTCGACTCGCGGTTGTGCTTCCTGGTAAAAGACCAGGAAATCGGTAAAACTGGAATTTCCAGAGACAGTCTTTATGTATACTTTATCTATTTTAGAGCATCTAAAACCTATTACCTCATATACAAACGAAAAGCACCTGTTCTCATCGAGAATAGGCAATATCCTTAACTCCGACCCGAAAAATCCACATTTCTGATCTTTTGCGAAATACTCAAAAATTGTTTTCAACACGGCTTTTTTAGGCCGCTCTTCTGTTAGTATCCAAAGATTTTTCACGAGCGTTTCAATATATACACTTGTTCATAAACATGCCTTTTGGTACGGGAAGTGCCGTTATTATTACTTTTAAACCGCAAATACTCAAACTGTTCCAGTTCAACCTTTCCATACCGCGACAAAGTATCCATAATGCTTTCCCTATCCATGATGCCCTCAGAATTATAACTCAATACCAGATATTTATAATGACCCGTTCGAGCTATCCTGTCCAAATCGGCCAATGCCGTCTTGGCATTACAAAACGAGGATTTCTGCGTAGAATATTCCCGCATGCCTGTTAGGCCACGAATGACAGGAGCATCATAACAGGCAATCGTTTCCAGCAAATGATAGTTTGGGGCATACTGCCGCTCGTTATACGGAGGGTCCAAATAAAGAATATCGGCGTCTATATCATCTAATAATGATAAGCTATCGCCCTGATATACTTCGTTCTTACAATCATTTATAATGATCTCAACCGGACGAAGTCTCATTTCTTTAATCGCCCGGGGATCCCATTTTTTCTGAAATGCGGCATATACCCCCGAAACATTGGCGTAAAACGAAACCGTTTCGATAAGACAGGATATAAGAATATAATACTCATTTTCGGTCAACAAACCAACCTGGTTCCAATGCTCTATCTGTTGCCGTATCGCATCAATCCTCTTTCCGTTATCATCAATAAAATACATACGGGGAATTTCCAAATGCGATGTTCCTCCGGGGGTATAATTTTCAAAAATAAAGCCTTCCTGCAAGGGTATCGTGTCCAAATATTCCAATACGGCATTGAACGTAGAATCAAAAAGACGGGAAGGAATATTTCCTATTACGGAACGAAGCCCCTTGAACATTGGCATTTCATTGTTCCCGATATAGGCTTTCTGCAAGCAGTATGAAAAATACATCATATCCGACGCATAAATCTTATACCCGTTCCGCTTATAGAATTTTGCTACGCTTGCCGTTCCCGAAAAGAAATCGAAAAAACTTCGGCCAACCACACCTTTGCTCTCTAAAACAGAATAGATATGAGGTATTATATTTTCTTTGTTACCTATATATCTCATATTGCATCGTTTCCTAAGGTATAATTGGTGACTACCACCTCGATGGTGGATGTTTTCTGCCTGTTCTTTGTATGATAATTGGAGTTGGCGTAGTTGTTATTCATATAATGAACGACATACCCATTCCTCGCTATCCAACTTTTCAATATTCCATTCTCCTTTCCCTTATGAATCAAGACATTCGATAAAGCAAAGGATATTCCCGTCCTTGTCAAGTCATCTAATATTTCATACAACCTCTTTTCCTCCCGTTCCGACCAACCCGTAAAGCCTCTTTTTCCGTCGTTGTATGTGCCCGTCGTAATCAAATAGGGTGGGTCGCAATAGACAAAATCTCCTTCTCCCAATATCGAAAAATCGAACTTATTGTAATCATTGCATGTAAACGACATGTTATCAGATTGTATCCGCTCAATAAACTGCAACAAATTCCTTTTCATCGACTCGTTATAATGGCTTCGCTCCCTGCCAAATGGATTGTTAAACTCATGCGAATTATTGAAACGAATCTGGTGATTGAACGAATAGGCTACCAAAACAAACAAATCCAACGGATTCCTATCCCGGTTATAAGTATCTCGCAGTTCCTTATATCCAGCCTCGTTCGTCAAAGAGAGGTCGTATGTTTCTATTCTACGCTCGATAAACTGCAACACGGTCTGCACATGATTTTCTTGAAGAGCTACATACAAATCTATCAAATGCGAAAGAATGTCATTGAAAATCACCCTATGGGCAGAGACATTGATACCGACATTGCAGCCCCCGCAAAACAAATCGACAAACGTATTTGTTTTGCGAGGGAATAAAGGCAATATTTGGGGTAATAATCTATATTTTCCCCCAATATAGTTCAAGGGTGAACGCACATATTCACTCATCGTTTACGGCAAGAGTTGTTGGCGGAAAAATGCGATAAACCGCTTATAGAGGTGCTGGCGGGCATTTCCGCCGTAGATGCTGTGGTTGCGGTCGGCATACATCTGCATTTCAAACTGCTTGTCGGCCGCCACCAGGGCATTGATATATCGCAAGGTATTGGTATAATGCACATTGTCATCGGCCGTACCGGCAACAATCAAGAGGTTGCCCGAGAGAGAAGCGGCGCGACACAGGGGCGATGCGGCATCATAGCCGGCACGGTTCTGCTGCGGGGTCGACATATACCGCTCGGTGTAGACCGTGTCATAGAACCGCCAGTCGGTCACCGGAGCAATGGCCACGCCGGCCTTGTATACATCTTGGCTCATCGACATCGACATGAGGGTGGTAAATCCGCCGAAACTCCACCCCCAGATGGCTATGCGGGCGGCGTCGACATAGGGCAGCGATGCCATATAACGGGCCGCGGAGATTTGGTCCTGGGCTTCGAGTACACCCAGTTTGCCATAAGTGCAGCAGCGGAACTCGGTACCCCGGGCACCGGTTCCCCGGCCATCGACACAAGCCACGATGAATCCTTGGGGCACGAGCACCTGCTGCCAGTCGGCCGAGCTCCACGCATCGAGTACCTGTTGCGAGCCGGGACCGCTATACTGCATCATCACCACGGGGTAACGACGGGTGCTGTCGAAGTCGGAGGGCTTCATCATAAAGCCGTTCAGCACAACGCCATCGGGAGTCGTCATCGTGAAAAACTCCTTTTTCACAAAATCGTTTATCGGGAAACGGGCATTGTCTTCGAGCGTGCGCACCACCCGTTTGCGGCGGGTGTCGTTGAGGGTATAGACAGGGGGCGTTGCCGCATTGCTGTATTGACTGATGTAATAGGTGCACGAAGGATTGAACCACGCCGCATTGTTCCCCCGTTGGGTAGAAAGTTTCTGACGCCGGCCCTTCTTGTCGATACAGTAGAGCGTGCGATAGAGGGGACCTTCCTCGGTCGACTGGTAATAGATGTTGCCCCGGGCGTCGCGTCCGTAATAATCGGTAACCTCCCACTCTCCCGCGGTAACGGTGCGTTGCAGTTTGCCGTCGTAGCCATACTGGTAGATGTGGCGGTATCCGGTCTTCTCGGAGAAGGCCAGGAAGCAATCGGGATAGAAAACGGCCGATGTAATGTCTTCTTCGTTGATGTAGGTATCGCTCGTATCTTCATAAAGGAGACGGGTGGTCTCCTTCTCTATATCGACGGCCAACAAGCGAATATGGTTTTGCAGGCGGTTGAGGGCAGTAACGACCCACTCCCCGGTGCGCGGAATCACATTGATGGCCGGGAGATAGGTCTCACCGTCAATGGGCAAGACGACCGGGTGTGTCGCAGCGTCGCCCTCCTTCCACACGTTGAACGTGATGCGGCTGTTGTCGGCACCGGCTACGGGATATTTGAACCCGGCATAGCGCGGATAGACCTCTTGCGGGTCGTCATAACGGCCCGAAGGGGTGCAGAAAAGTTGCATGGGATATTCCTGCACATCGCTCTCGTCGGTGCGGACAAATGCCAAAGCCCGACTGTCGGGCGACCAGGCCATCAGCCTTGTCTGGGCAAACTCCTCTTCATATACCCAGTCGGTAACCCCGTTGAGAATCTTGTTTTTCTCGCCGTCGCGGGTTATTTGCACCTCGCTGCCATCGGCAAGATTTTTTACATAGATATTGTTTGCGTGCACAAAGGCGACCCGAGTCCCGTCGGGCGACAACGTGGCAATCTGTTGCTTGGGAAATTGTGCCGACAACGGTTGCAACGTATGGCTTCCCACCCGGGTGAAATAATAGGCGGCCCGGAACGACCGGCGATATATCATCTCCACGTCGGTGTATATGAGCATACGGTCTTCGTCTTCTCCAAAGGAATATCCCGAGATGCTCCGCACCGGTTGCCCGGGTACACGGTTCACGTCGAGCAATGTATCGACAACTTCGCCCGTCGCATAGGCATAGCGCACGATGCAAGTGCGGTCGGGAGAGAGACAGGTATAATGCACCCCGTCGGCCGAAGGACGTATCCCGGCCACCGACTTCGCGCTATATTTTCCCGAGAAAAGGTCATCGACTTCCATCGACGAGAGCGGTGCGACACTCAGCGAGAGGGCAAGAAGGCATAAAAATTTAGGTAGATTCAACTTCATATATTTTACCGGTTATGTATCATCAGACAAAAATAATGAATCGCCGGCAAAGAGAAAAATTTCGAGTGCAAATTGGCATGGAGCGGTGAATTTTTCTACTTTTGCACAGATCATTGACAGGAATGCTATGAACTTTGGATTTATAAAAACGGCAACGGCCCTACCCGATTGCCGCGTAGCGGATTGCCGCTACAATGCCGACCGCATCATCGAACAGCTGCTCGATGCCGACCGCCAACAAATCGAATTGATTGTTTTTCCCGAATTGTGCATCACGGGATATACCTGCGGAGACCTTTTCGGACAAAAACTCTTACAGGAAGAAGCCGAGCAGGCGTTGGGGCGCATCGTCGATGCCACACGGGAAACCCAATTGCTGGCAATCGTCGGTTGTCCGCTCGCACAAGGCAACCGCCTTTTCAACACGGCTGTCGTCATCGGCCGTGGAACCATCTACGGCGTTGTACCCAAAAGTTTCCTGCCCAACTACAAAGAATTTTACGAAAAACGCTGGTTCTGCCCCGCCGACGAGGCCGAAAGCGAGTGGCTCTCTTGCTGCGGGCAGGAAGTGCCGTTCGGCACGCGCATGCTCTTCACCTCGGGCAACGCCTCCCTGGCCGTAGAGTTGTGTGAAGATATGTGGGTTGCCATTCCACCCTCGTCGCGTCACGCCCTGCACGGAGCCAACATCATTGCCAACCTCTCGGCCAGCGACGAACTGGCAGGAAAGCACAACTACCTGCGGCAACTCATCGCGCAACAGTCGGCACGCACCATGACAGCCTATCTCTACGCATCGGCCGGGTTGGGCGAATCATCGACCGATGTCGTTTTCGGAGGGAATGGCATCATTGCCGAGAACGGAACCATACTGGCCGAAAGCCGGCGTTTCTCCGACACGGCTCAACTCATCGTCACCGAAATCGACGTCGAACGGTTGATGTGCGAACGACGGACAAATACCGGGTATGCCGGGAATCTCGACCAGGAATCCTACCGCAACATTCCCGTCGAATTGCCCCACTACACCATCGAAGGGCTCTCGCGTGCGATAGACCCCCACCCTTTTATCCCGCACATCGAACAGCTGCTCAGCGAACGTTGCGAAGAAATTTTCAATATACAGGTATCGGGACTTGTGAAACGACTGAAACACACAGGCGCCAAACAGGTCGTAGTGGGCATCTCGGGAGGTCTCGATTCGACACTGGCGCTACTCGTCACGGTCAGAGCCTTCGACCGGCTGCACATCGACCGCTCGCACATCTTGGGCATCACCATGCCGGGATTCGGCACCACCGACCGCACCTACAACAATGCCCTCGACCTCATGTGTTCGCTGGGGGTAACGATACGCGAAATCAGTATCAAGAAAGCCTGTTTGCAACACTTCGAGGACATCGGTCACGACGTCGACGTGCACGACGTCACCTATGAAAACAGCCAGGCGCGCGAGCGCACCCAAATCCTGATGGACATTGCCAACCAAGTGTACGGACTTGTCATCGGCACCGGTGACCTCTCGGAGTTGGCATTGGGCTGGGCGACCTACAACGGCGACCACATGTCGATGTATGGCGTCAACGCGGGAGTCCCCAAGACCTTGGTGCGCCACCTGGTCACTTGGGTAGCCACGCAGGAAAAGGACCGAAAAACGAGCGACACGCTCATCGACATCGTAAACACCCCCATCAGTCCCGAACTGATTCCGGCCGACGAACAAGGCAATATCAAGCAGAAGACCGAAGACCTCGTGGGACCCTATGAATTGCACGACTTCTTCCTCTACTATTTCTTGCGGTACGGCTTCCGTCCCGAAAAGATTTATTTCTTGGCACAAGAAGCCTTCGGAGAGGCATACGACCGAGCCACGCTGAAAAAATGGCTCACCACCTTTTTCCGCCGCTTCTTCTCGCAGCAATTCAAGCGCTCATGTCTACCCGACGGGCCCAAAGTCGGTTCGGTGAGCCTCTCTCCGAGAGGCGACTGGCGCATGCCGAGCGACGCATGCAGCACCTTGTGGATAGAAGCCTGTGAGAAACTGGAAATTTAATGACCTGCATCACCGACATGCAAGAGGGGCTACCACATTCGGTGGTAGCCCCTCTTGCATGGGAAAAGTCTCCAACAATTATTTTACAAGGCGTATGCCGTCGTCGAGAATTTCTATCAGACGCTGACGGTACAACGCCCCTACGGCTTTCTTGAAATTTTTCTTGCTGCAACCAAACGCCGCGGCAATCTCTCCGGCATCGGACTTGTCGTTGAACCGAAGGAATCCATCGTTCTTGCGTATCGCATCGAGAATACCTTGTGCCAGCGAATCGACGCCGCCGTAACCCACCGGCTGCAAAGCGACATCGACCTTCTCATCGGCACGAATGTGGGTAACATATCCCGTCAAACGGTCGCCCCGATGCACCGGTTTGAAAATCTCGTTATGATAAATCATGCCCCAATGCGCGTTGTCGACAATGACTTTAAATCCCAATTCCGTCTCCTGGGTCACCAAAAGAGAGACCTCTTGATTGAGGGTATAATCGACGGGCGTTTTCTGCAAAAAGCGGTTTATCTTGGCCGTAGCCACGATGCGCCCCGAGACCTCATCGACATAGAGATAGACGACATAATATTTCCCGGGAAACATCTCGGCCCGTTGTTCCCTGAACGGTACAAGCAACTCTTTCGAAGCCAATCCCCAGTCGAGAAAAACACCGACGGGATTGACCGAGTTGACTTTGAGCACGGCAAACTCGCCGACTTGTGCATAAGGCCGCTCGGTCGTCGCAATGACACGGTCTTCGCTATCGTAATAGACAAACACCTCTACCGCATCGCCTACCCGACTTCCCTCGGGAAGATAACGCTGCGGCAACAATATTTCGCCCAGTTCCCCGCCATCGAGATAGACACCGAAATCGACCGAACGCAAAATCGGCAATGTGTTGTATTTTCCTACTTCTGTCATAAAAATTTCTTAACCGATACAAATATACGACAACTATTCGGTTTCCCGTTTTTTTTCGCTATATTTGTATTTCCATACTATGTTTCACTTTAACCGATACCACTATGAACCGCTTCAAGACAACACTTGCCACGGCAAGTTGCCTGTTTCTGATGGCGTCGTGCCAATGGAACTCTGAAAACAAAGAGAATACCGAAACTTCTGTCTCACCCAAAGAGACGGTATCAAAAACAGCACCGGTCAAAGCGCAACCCGCAAAAGCGAAAGAAGGTCTCACATTTTCGACCTATACCTATTCCGAAAAAAAACACATCGACAACAATACCGAACTTCCCTGCTGCTCCATCGACATCAACCTCTCATACCCCACGGGCGGCAACACGGTGAAAACCTCTTTGAACCAACTGCAACGCATCTTTGTAGCCGCTCTGCCCGAAGGCATGCAGGAGAGCGACTCTCCCCGCACCGCCGCAGAACGGTTTGTCAAAAACTATATCGCCGAATACCAGGCCGACATAAAGCCTTACCTCAAAAAACGCCGACATCGGGAAGAGGCATGGATGAACTATGAAATGTCGGTACAAAGCAAGAACTTATACAACGCCCACTCGTTTTGGGGATTCAGCGTCGAAATCTATACTTATACCGGCGGCGCACACGGTATGACCACGACTTCATACACGGTTGTCGACCTCAATAGCGGGAAATCCCTGTTGCTCAGCGACCTGTTTGCCGAGAGCGACTATCACCTGATAAACCGCATGTTGTGCCAGCAACTCGCCGATGACCTCGGTACAAGCGTCGACCGTCTCGAAGAGAAATTCTACCAGCCCGACAATATCGTTGTCGACGACAACTTCATGATAAGCGACACCGGCATTACCTGGCTCTTCAATCCCTATGACATTGCTCCCTACTCCAACGGTACGACCCGCATCACACTGCCCTACCGGGCCATCGTAGGATACCTTGTCGCCAACTCTCCGCTGAAACGCATCGCCTCGAAATAACACCCAATCGCCATCATGCAAATTATCGAGAAATATTTTCCCAACATGACCGTTCGGCAACACGACCAGTTTGCCGCCTTGCAAGAGCTGTATAACGACTGGAACGCAAAAATCAACGTGATTTCGCGCAAGGACATCGACAACCTCTATCCCCACCATGTGCTGCACTCGCTCGGCATAGCCAAAGTAATCCAGTTCTCACCCGCGACAACGGTTCTCGACGTGGGAACCGGCGGCGGATTTCCCGGCATACCCTTGGCCATACTCTTTCCCGAATGCCGCTTCCACCTCATCGACCGCATCGGCAAGAAGGTAAAAGTAGCCCAAGAAGTGGCGCAAAGCATCGGATTGGAAAACGTGACATTCGCCCATTGCAGCGTGGAAGAAAACAAAAACAGATACGACTTTATCGTGAGCCGTGCCGTCATGCCGTTGGGAGACCTCCTAAAATTGGTCCGCAAAAATGTGAGCAAACAACAACACAACGCCATGCCCAACGGCTTGATATGCCTTAAAGGCGGCGAAATGCAAGGCGAGATAGCTCCCGTAAGGAATACCGCCCTCATATTTGACCTGAAAGACTATTTCGAGGAAGAATTTTTCAAGACGAAAAAAGCCATCTATGTTCCCATCTAAACAGTCCTTCTTATGTTGAAAGTAAAATGTTTTGTATGCAACCCGGTTGCCGAAAACACATATGTCGTGTGGGACGATGAATCGCTCGAATGTGCAATAATCGACGCCGGTTGTTGCTCAAAAGAAGAGAAGCGGAGATTGCAAGAATATATCGAGCAAGAACATTTGCATGTCAAGTACCTCTTGTCGACCCATCTGCACTTCGATCATGTTTTCGGGAATCGATTCGTTGCCGAAACATTTCACGCGAAACTGTCGGCTCACCGCGACGATGCGTTCTTACTTGACAATTTCGCCCGACAAACCGCTCTTTTCGGACTGAATATCGACGAACCCGCATTGCCCGTCGACATCTATATCGATGAGACCGACACGTTGAGTGTAGGCCGATATGATTTCGCGATTCTGCACATTCCGGGACATTCACCCGGAGGGCTTGTTTTCTACTGTGCAAAGGCCGGGGTCGCATTCTCGGGCGATGTGCTTTTCCGTGACAGCATAGGACGCACCGACCTTTGGGGCGGCAACTACGAGGCTCTCATCACGGGCATCAAAGAGAAACTGTTTGCCCTTCCCGACTCGACCACCGTGTATCCGGGTCATGGTCCCCACACCACCATCGGATATGAGAAAACCCACAATCCTTATTTGATGTAACGATTCGATCCCGACTATCCGGAATATGCGAAGCCCCTGCATTTGTGAATGCAGGGGCTTCGCGCTTATGATTATACTCTCGCCCTTAATATATCATGACATGTTGCACAGCGAGAAGTTGTCCTTTCTCATCAAGAACCCGCACGATATATCGGCCGGAAGGAGTAGCCGTCGTGGAAAGTTTATTACCAGAAGTTTCAGCAACCAGCTGACCCGAAATGGAATAGAGCTGTACCGAAATGGCGTCGGTCGTACCCAAGACAACAATCTCAGAAGAAATCGTAACGACCTTCACCTCCTCGAAACTGCCGACTATGCTCTCGACATGGGAAGAGAATGCCTCCGACTCATAACACCCCAAGTCGGGAGCGGTGCCATTGTAAGGATAGCCACAATCTATACCGGCATCGATGAGCTTACTGCCCGAAGCCAGACGGAGCAATGTCGTCTCAGGCAACGAACCGTCGGCATTGCGAGGCGCAATGGCATCAGCGACATTGAGACCTTCAAAGTCGGCATCGCTGCAAGTGATACCCAAATTCCATGTATTATATTTGGCATCGACCGACTTGCAAGCCAAGCGGTTACTGTTTTTCGAACGATAGGAAACACTGTTGCGAATCAGCAACGAACCGTAAGAACCATTGGCAAAGCCATAGTCCTGATTGTTTTTATATGCCGTTGCATTATAGATTTTCATGGCACCGGCATTGTTGTTCTGGTCGAAACCTTTTGAAGCATTAGCCACGGCCAGGCAATTTACCAAAGTCACATTATGCTCGGTATTTTTTCCTCCCAATTTGAAACCGTTGCCGTTTCCATGACAAGGATAACTGGCCAGTTCCATCTCTGAGAACTGGTCGAACCACGCTTTGTCGATTTCATAACGGGGGTGGTCATACATGTCAAAGGTTTTGGGTCCATTGTCGTAACAGATGCAGTTTTCCATCACCGTATTTCCCTCACGTTGGAAAAAGTCCCAACCATCATCGCCATTCGACCACGAACGGCAACCGATGTAGGTGTTCGGATTGTCGTTGGTGTATTGCTTGTCGGCAAATCCGTCAGAGTTTTCACCATAATTAGGCGTGTTATTGTCACCCATATTCTTGTAATCGAAATTGTGGTGCGAATCGCAATTCTTTATCACATTCCCGCCACCATCCTTGTGTTGTATGCCTGAGTCTCCACAACCGTAAACTTCGAGATTCTCGATAAGGCAATAATTGGCGTTGTTGAGAAGGCCGTTTTTACCGGCATAGCGTATTGTAAAATCTTTCAGATGATAATACTCACCGCCCCCTTTCAGGCACAGCCCGATATTATTGGAGCCGGTAACTTCGTTGGCATACGGTTGTTTGCGGTAATCGAGAATGGCTTTTTCACCGGGATAACCGGCAATGACCGTACGTTTTTCGGCTGTTCCCGACTTTTTACTGGCCACATCAATGCGTGTCGAGAGGTCATACTGTCCGCCCAACAGATAGAGCGTATCGCCCGACGAAATTTTGCTGATACCCGTTTGGAACGAACAGGGTTTTGTGTAAGAAGAGCCGTCGCCCGACCCCGAAGGAGAAGCATAATAAACTTTTCCGGCAGCCATCGTCGTTACGGGAAGAAAGGCGGCCGAAAACATCATCGAAAGTAATATTTTTTTCATATTGAACGGTATTAGATTGTAAATCTCGATTTTAGCGGCGGCAAAGATACAAAGAAAAAAATATCCCGTGTAATTTTCTTGGAAATTTATTAACTGTCTGTTCCATAGATGTCTCCCGACAATAAAATGGAGAACCAATCCGAATCGGGGAAAATCTATTGCAACAAGATATGTTCCCGCTCAAACAATGAGGCATACACCTCGGCCTTCTTGGCCAAAGCCAAGGGATAAGCCCGTGAGGACGAGGGCATGCGGTAAAAGCGCATCGAGCGTCCTTCAAAATCGAAAGCCGTACAATCGCCTATGCGCGGCTCGGCAATCATGGCCGAGGCGGTGAAAACGTCGGTGGCCTTCTGCCCGGTAGCGACGACAGCCCCACATTGCGGCAACTGGCGCAACAACGCGCGCCAATCGGTGGGTTCCACGACTTCGAGGAACTTGTCCGAGGCATTGTCTTTGAGCCGTCGCACCACGGTTGCCATATCATACAGGGCAATACCTTTTTCTTGCAAAAAGGTCTCTATGCGGCCGAGGTCGAAACATTTTTTCTCAGGCAACAGGGTGAAACGGTCTTTGTCGCCATAAAAGACCAACCCCATGATGCGCCACATGTCATTGAGCCAGTTGGGGTAAAAGAAATCCATGCACCAGCGGTCGGGTTTCGGAGGGAAACTCCCCAACATCAACACACGGGCATGGGCCGGCAAATAGGGCTGCCAAGGGTGATGTTCGAGCGGAATTTTATCGACTGTATCCATCGTTGCGAAAAATAGAGTGCCAAATTAGGAAAAATGCGGTAACCACCCACTCCATCATCGAGAAAAAATTTCCTTTTTTTGAAAATGTCGATAAATTTTCCGTTCTATGCTTTGCAAGTATAAAAAATGATGCTATCTTTGCACCGCAATTCGGCAGAGAGTCGGGTTGCAGACCTCAAAAAGGTGCGGTAGTTCAGCTGGTTAGAATACATGCCTGTCACGCATGGGGTCGCGGGTTCGAGTCCCGTCCGCACCGCAATAGACATTGGAAATCAATGTTTTACAAATTAAGCACCCGATTTTACACCCAAGAATGTAAAGTTGGGTGTTTTCGTATTATTTATGATTATAAAGGGAGAGTATAAAAGTTTTTTGTCGATGCGTTCATAGGATTTATGTGCCTGATGTTTGCCGGGGGTATTGCTTATGCCATTTATCACGCCTTGTTCATTGCTGTTGTCCAGCAGAATATCGCTTCGGAAATTCTCGGGCGCACGTTTTCTTTGATATTTAGTCTGAGCACGCTCTCTTCCTTGTTGGGGATATTGGTATCGGGATATTTGGCTGAAAACATGAGTATTGCAACCTTGTTTGTAATCTGTGGGACGCTCATTGGAGCGGTCGGAGTAGCCGCGTGTTTCATCTCTTCGATAAAATCTCTGCAATAACATATTTATCACAAAGACATCGTTTATTATGACAAAAAAAGAACACATTACGATTTCAGACTTATTCCAAATATTGGATTTATTGGAAAGTACAGGCGTGAAGTATTGGCTCGATGGAGGATGGGGCGTAGATGCCCTGCATGGAGGGCAAACCAGAATCCATAGAGATGTGGATATTGATTTTGACAGCCGTTATACCGACAAATTGATTGCCTTTCTTCAGGAAAATGGTTTCGTCATAGAAACGGACTGGCTTCCTGCGAGGATGGAATTATACAGCGTCGAATTAGGGTATATAGACATACACCCGTTTATATTGAATGAGGATGGTACATCCAGACAAGCGGATTTGCAAGGTGGTTGGTATGAATTTCAGTCGGACTATTTTGGTGAAACTACTTTGGATGGCAGGGTTATTCCATGTATTTCATTGAAAGGGCAAAAGATATTCCATTCGGGATATGAATTGCGGGATAAGGATATTCATGACTTATCTATTCTTGATGCTATTTCAAAATCATAATTAAAAGCTGGAGGATCAATTCCCCCAGCTTTTTCAGCCCTCGTTACATCATAACTTGAATCCTCTACTTTTTCTTGGCTCTTCTGTTTTTCGTAAACCTTGCCGAAGTTTCTCCCATTGTTCTTTGAACCATTCGCCAATCGGTTGCCTGTTTATGGTCAGTACCAGTTTACTGTCATTGGTCGGATTCTTTTCCACTTTGAAAATATCATTCCTGATGTCAAACTTCCGTCTGTGCTCTTCGGAATAAATCCTGCCATTGCACCTGATAGCCTCTTTCTTCGTCAGAAGGCTCTCTATCATTTCTTTGGTGAAGCCGATGGCAGTGCATAGCTTTTCCATTCTCAACATTTCTTTGAGCATCGGGAACCATTTGAACGCCTTTTCAAGAATAGCATTCAGTCGTGATATTTCCTTGTCTTTGGCTTCAAGCTCCAGATTGTGTATTCCTTGCAGATTACGTATCTGCTTGCCGTGCTGTTCCTGCATGTGCCGCATTTGGGCTTTCAGGTCATCAATTCCCTTATCCCGTTTGGCTATTTCCTGATGCAATTCTTCATTGGATAGTTCCAGTTTCTTCATTTTTCCACTGCCGAAAAGAGAACCCACTCCGCTCACTATGACCGTAGCGGCATCGGTGGCTGCGCCTTTGAGCTTGTCCGTGCGTATCTCCGATTTCACCTGACGGAGTTCCTGTTCGGCAAGGTTTATCTGTTCTTCTTTGTGCCGCTTTGCTGCATCCATGCGTTGCAGTTCGGCTTTCTGCTTCTCAATGATGAAGTCGTTCCGTTCCAAATGTTTTTTGCCTGTTACAGCCTTTGACTGCCCACGCTCCATCAGCAGGATATCAGATGCCAAGTTTTGCATTTCGGTCATATCCTCATCATTGAGTTTGCGGCTCTTGCCTGTATCGTGGTTCATCCAGTCAAATACGATATGGGCATGGTAATTCGGTTTGAACCACCTTTCGCCTACTTGGAAACTCTCCATGTCCTCCGGGTCAGGTTGTCCGCCCAGCCAATGCCCTTCGTCCTTGTGCAGGAAGATTTGAAGCGGTGTAATGCCCCATCGCCTTTGGCACTCTTCGCCAAACCTACGCACATCCTCCAGCGTGGTGTCCTGTCTGATTAGCAATACACCCTCACGGATGGGAGAACATCCCGCCACCTTGATAATCTTGCCATTCTTCCCTTTGCGCTCACGCTCCTTTTCCTGCATGGCACGTCCTGTCTTTTCCTTGACCATGCGTTTGATGTTCTCATAGTGCGTCTGCAATTCGGGACTGCCGAAATCCGGATTTATCCATTGTTCGTTATCAGCCGTAAGTTCGGACACGATGTAGATTTTGGACTTGCCGATGTTGCGCATATACTCGGCAGTCCTCCGGTTATGAGCCTCGCTTGATGCCACGTTGCAAGGCTTGATATGTATGCTTGATTTTGTTGCCATCTTTTCAATTTTTGATTCGGTAATTACTAATTTTGTTTGCTGCTTTCCGCTCATAACCGCATGGGGTTCTTAGGGGTGCAACCCATAAGCGGAGTTTCCAAAGAGAGGGTCACTCTTTGGTCGGGGTTCTCAGGGGTGAAACGCCCTGAGTGGGTCATTAGGGCAAAGCCCTAATCCCCTCGGGAGAGCCCACAACTACGCAAGCGAAGCGTGTAGTTATAGTGGGCTATAACCGGAAGCCTTTCGGTTTCTTGGGTAACGCATCATTCCTCTTTTTGACGAATTGCATTTGCTCTTTTCTATCCGCCATGCGTTTCTGCAAATACTCGTTCAGGTCTTTGCATCCGCTGTAGATTTGTGAAGCGTCCCGTATATGCTGGGTGCTGTCGTATTCCTTGCGGATTTGCTGAAGGGCTTCCATTCCTGCACGGTCATTGTCAAAAAAACAGTGGATTCGCTCATAGCTTCCCAATGGATAAAGTGCTTTGGAAACATTGGCAACAGAGTTCAAAACCATGTAATCCTGCCTGTCGAAATCGGGATATTGCGGACAGCTTTCGAGCCGCAGGGTCAGAAATGAGAGGTAGTCCATAAATCCCTCGAAAACGAAACACGTGCCCTTTGGCTCTCCCGACTGTCTGATGTGGGATATTTCCTTCGGTGCGATACAGCCCTTGAAATATCGGTTGCGGATTTCATAGCCGCCCGACATGTTGGGAAACGCAATGGCGAAGTACCGTTTGCCGTTGTGCGTAAACCGCGCTTCCTTACATTCTTTTTTCGCCAGTGCCGGATTTATTCCCCTTTCCTGCAAGTAAGCGAGCAAGGCAGGAGAAGAAAGCGGCACGATTTCCAACTGTTGGAAACTCGGCTCTGTAAATGACTGCTTGCGAAAAGAGAAAGAAACGGGGTGCACGTGCGGTGCTTGTTCCTCTATGCGTTTCAAAAGGTACGGCACGCTGTCCGTTGCATAGAGGTGCGAAGCCAGCGCAATGATGTTGCCGCCCTTGCCGAGCGCAAAATCATACCATTGGTTCCGCTCGGTGTTCACCTTGAACGAGGCTTCGGTTTCTTCCCTGAACGGTGATTTGTACCAAAGATTGATGCCCTGCCGCTTCACCGGGCTATATCCCAAGCTGTGAAGGTATTCTTCCAGCCTGATTTGTTTTGCTGTCTGTATGTCCATAAATGATTGTCTTTATCGGTTATTGTTTGTTTTTCTTTTCGCCAGTATCTGTTTATAGGTTACTGGCTGTATAACCACTTCACTTTATTGTCGTATATATAGGATACGGCTTAAAGTGAAGCGGTTTGATGCGCTCCTGCAACCACTTCGCTTTATCCTAATATATAGACCCGGAGAATAAAGTGAAGTGATTGCAGGAAGCGTGTCAATAGTGGAAATCCGGTTCGTATCTGTACTTCCTGCCATTTTCCTGCACTATCATCCGCTTGTTCTTCAACACTGTGATGAGCTTAACCAGCTTGTTGTCGCTTAACGGAACACCCACCAAGGCATACGACTCTTTCAATGCTTTGCTCAGTTCCTTATATCCGTATTCGTCCTGCAACGAAAATGCTGCTTCCAGTGCTATCCGGTGTTGTTGCTCGGAAATGTCCTTGCAGGCATCAAACCTTTCGCCTTGGGGTCTGCCGGGCGCTTTGGCTTCTGTCTGGTAATCCTCCATCAGTTCAGGCAATGCCCTTTCATTGATGCGGAAGGCAAACGGCTCGAAGTCCATCGCACGGATGTGCATGGCGGAAACCTTGCTGATGTCCCCGTTGCTTTTGTCCTTTTCAACGAGCAGTACGGTTTCAGCCTTGTTGTTCAGTTCCGTGCCGATATGTCCCCTTGCGTTCTCATCCCCCTTGTTCTGGTGGAGTATCGTGTGGATATGTATCTGCCTGTCGTCCGTCCACTGCATCAGTTTCGATATGATGCGTGTCGATTCGCCGGGGCTGTTGATGTCATACACCATGTCACGGATACCGTCTATCACCACCAGACCAAGGTTCGGCGTATGGTAGATTGCCTGTTCGACAATCCTTATGCGCTGCTCCGGCGTGTATTTCCGCAGGGCAAGGAACTCAAGGTTTTCGTTGTCCTTGTCATCGGGCAGCCCTGCCATACGCATGATGCGCTCCATCACATTCAGACAGTGGTGGGGGCTTTGCTCCGTATCGACATAAAGCACTTTCCGTTTGGCTTCGGGAAGTTCAGCCGCATACCTGAGCACCGTTCCGTTCTTCAATGCCGCCGCCACGATAGCTGACACATTGAATGTCTTCTTGCTTTTGGCTTTGCCGATGGATGCACTGAAATTGCCCAGTGTACCAATGACCGAACCTTGCACTTTTAGAATCTCAGGTGCTTTCTCGTAGATTTTCGACAGGCTCAGGCGTGAAGCTTGCCAAAGGATTATTGCCTGTTCTGCCGAAATCTCCTTTATTTCTTTCATATAGTCCATAAGCATACCTCCCATTATTTCCGTCCTCCTGTTTTCTTCCCGGCAAGTTCAAGAGCCAATTCTGCATCTACGATAATCTTGCGCCCTATCTGGGTAATAGCCTTGTCTATCTTACCGCTTTTCTTTATGCGGTTGGCAGTGGGCAGACTGCACCCGAACAGTTTGGCTATACCGAGTATTCCGTACACATACTTCTTTTCCGTGTCTGTAACGGGTTGCGGCAATGCTTCGGCCTGACCTGAAGCGTGCTTACTCAGGAATATGAATTCTTCTCCTGTCATCTGCCAGACGGGTTTTGATAATAATTCTTGGATATTTGTCATCGTCCAATCTATTTAGTCGTTAAACAATCAGCCCTGCGCACTGGCTGCTATTTCTGTTCTCGAACGATGCAAAATTAGGTAGGGTTATGAGTGGTAAGGATGGGGATGATATAAACCGAATATCATTGTATCTTATTGAATGTCAGAAAATAAAAATACCACTCAAAAATTATTTTGAGTGGTAAAAGTGGAACTTTCGTAAAGTATCAGGATATATCACGGATTATCTGAATATATGTTCCATTTCCTTGGCGAATTTCTGGTTGCTGTCACTTGGAAAATCAGAAACCGGCTCCTTGTATTTGGATTTGTAGTAGCTGTCGTCAATATCCAGCAATTCCAGTATTCCGGCCTTCCATTTGTCCTTGTCCTGCTTGGAGAGTTTCTCGCCCATCAGGAATATCAGATAGCATACACGGATTTTCTCTCTCGGTTTGATTCTCAACTTGCAGTTGCAGGGTTGCAGGTTCATATTGGCATAGAAATCCAGTGCGGAAATTTCCTCGAACTGTTCTCCAACACATACCTCATGAATGAGCGAAAGCAATTTCATGCTGAAATATTCTTGTTGTCCGTCCGTCGTTTCCTGCTGGCTGATGGGGTTGCCCGGCTCGTCCTGTCGTTTCCCGTCAGGAATGTATTTTTTCAATATGTCCAGAAAAAGGCGGCTTTGGCGGTATATGTCCGTACAACGGTTCTTCATATATTGGAACGCCTCTTTCCTTGCAGCCTTTTGCTGGTCATAGAGTTCGTTCAGTATGGCTCTTTCCTTGTCATATTCAGCCTTGCAGCGTTCATATTCTTTCTCCGCCTGCTTTTCCTCTTCGGCGGTATGTTCCCTATAGCCAATGGAATCATACTTGTTGTTGGCTTCATTCAGCGGCTTGCTCAGACTTCTTGTAACATCCAGTTGGGCTTTAATTTCAGGGGAATACCTTTCCATGTGCTGATAGCAAACACGTTCTATCACACTGTCACTTATGGGGTGCGTTTCATAAGACTGTATGCTCTTTTCTATTTCGGTTCTCAGGCTGCTGAGTATCAAGGTGTATTGTTCTTTTTGCCTGTCAAGCACCAGTTCAAGGATAGCGGCTTCAAAAGACTTTGTGTCACTATACTGCCGATAGAAATCCGAAATGAATTTCTGCCTGTCAAAAGAGAAAACGTGATTGTCTATATAGTCCCTGTATATTCTGTTGAGTTCTCCGTACCGGGGGATTATCGTCTGTATCTTGTCTGCCATAGGTGTCTTACTTTTGTTTGTTCTTTTCATTGTCAAGAAGCATCGTCAGTTCTTCTTCCACCTGTTCTATACTCGGCAGTGCCGATTTCAGGTTTTCCGGCACAGCCTTGCTGAGTTGGTAGTCGCTGATACCGATAGGCTGGTCATAGCCTGTCAGCGCATACTGCGCTA